>NZ_CALVGS010000067.1 GCF_944327115.1 uncultured Traorella sp. | reverse complement strand
CATGCCCAAAAAGTACAAATTACTATTCACTTTTCAAAGAACAGCTCCAGCTAACATACAAAATTAGAAATTTTATATTTTCAAACTTTTTCATCTAAATCTCTTGATTTTTATATAGTTAGCTCCTGCCTGTAAATATTATAAAAGTGTATCATTTCAATGTCTAATACCTATATTTAATATCTTATCATACGTTTATTGTATATATATCAACAAAAAAATTCTCAAGACCTGCTTGAGAATTCTTCTCTATCATAACTAATTTTCAACCTGCATCGAAGAATGTTTGAAAGGTAAAACCTTCGTACGATCAAGTGCTACCATGACGGCCGGTATCAATACCAGCTGCATGATGATTCCCGGTATCGAATTTAAAAGCGTACTGCTGATAAATACTTCAAATGTCAGCATACCTCCATTGATACCTAAAAGGAACATCTGGACAATGCCCCAAACAACCCTTCCGGCTAACATGGCACAGATCATGCAGCGATATAAAGCCTTTATACATTGCCAAGGTGATTTTTCATATAAATAACCTGTTACGAATGCATAAGTCGCTAATTCAAAGGCCATTGCCAATGCCGTAGGATAAAACGGCGGCATACCAAATACTAAAGAACGTAACAACGGCAAAATAAAAGCCATCAGCGTACCATATTGCCATCCACATATCAATGCGCATAGAAATACAGGTAAATGCATCGGAAGCAGCATATTGCCGATCTGCGGAATCTGACCGGTAAAGAAAGGCAATACCATTCCCAAAGCCAAGAACATGGCTGTTAATGTAATATTTTTAACACTGTTTTTCATAAAACCCTCCTGATCATCTTGGATATCATCCAGTATAACGAAGATTTCTTTTCATGTAAAATACTTATTTTACATTATCATCTATGCACATATTGAATAGATAAAAGTTCAGGTACTAACTTAGCAGATGTATAAGTTCTTCAACAAGCATGCATGCCGGACAGTCACAATAAGCAGCTCCCTGCTGCTTGATCGTATTGCTGTGTCCAACAATCTCTGCAGCCTTTTCTTCACCGAAATACTTTTTACCATCCTCTGAGCCTGCGAAAGCGATCAGCTGGTCAATTGGCATGATATCCTCTTTTAATTCACGAAGGTATCGTTCTGTTTGTCTATCTTCATCATTCGTACCGACTGCATCCAGCCATTCCTTTGCCGCTTCCTTCAATTCAGCACAGCAAGTAGGTGCTTCCATCAATGCTTTGGTTTTATCAATAACTTGATTCAATACATCTCTTTCCATATATTTCCTCCTGATATCCATATAGTAACATAAATTTTCTATCTTCACAATTTATTCTACATATACCAGAAAGGGCATAAATAGGGCATAATTTATTTTAAGATTAAAAAAACGCCTAAATATAGGCGTTTTTTTATTACATGGTGGAGCTTAGGGGGTTATAATTGAAATCGTATTTGAATAAATATAGGTATTTTTCCCTTTATTTTGTAGTATTTTTCTTTATATCTTATTTTTGATAAAATGTTCAATATTACTTTTTTCTTTCCAAAATCTTTCCCAATTCACACATTAAAACAAGCCAATTTTTGGAAGTGCCAAAAATAGCCTTCGCTATAAAAAAAGGAATGCAGATTTTCAAATTTTTTCACGTTAAGAAAAATAGATGGCTCTATTTTTTAGTGAATAAAATGCAGAAAATCAAATGATTTTTTATAGCGAATGGTTGCTTGTTTGATTGTGCTTTTATGCCGAGAAAACTTTTGACAATAGGCAAGGCAAAGACAAACTCGTCAAAGGAGTGTAAGGGCATCAAAATGCCCTTATACGACGCCTGAAAGGCAGTCGAGCCTTGGGTCCCTGTTGTCAAAAGGAAATTGGAATAAATGCGCAAAGATAGTGATGCACTTTTTGCAATATTTTAAAATATTTTTAAATATTTTATTTACATTTTGTAGTTATATGTTATAATGCTTGATGTAAGGAGGTGAATAACATGGCATATTCAAGCAAAGTGCGTATCAGTATTGCGGTAAGTCCTGAGTTAAATGAGAGAATAGAGAGTATGGCGAAAAGAATGGGTATGAGTAAAGCTACTTTATGCTCTGTGCTTGTTAGTCAGCAAATCGATACTTTTGAAAAAACATGGGAAATGTTAGGCAACCCTGAATTGATGGGAAAAATGTTATCTGCATTTGCTCCTAATGTTGATAAAGAAACATTTGCTAAAAATTATGATGCTCAAAATGAAAAAGAAAAGAAAGAGAAATAAAAAAAAGAATAACCCGTCTAGTTTGGCGACTCACGAGTTATTCTACTCACACTCTTGTGAAATGGGAGCATAGTTATTATATCATAAAAATAATAATTGTGCCTCCGAAATGATTATAGTTAAAGGAGGTTTTTTCGTATTTTAATAATAAAGATAAAATTTATATTGAGAAACAATAGAAAAGGATTGGAGCAAGTTTGCGCTCCAACCCCTGTGGAGCGCAACTGCTCTAGTGAAGCCTTATTACTTGATATAAGGCTCACTACTACGACATAGGGGGCATTATGATTAAAATTTCTGTGCCTGATGCTGATGTAGTTAAATACGTCGATAGGAAGATAAAAATATTTCAAGATGAAATCACAGTAACAGATTATAAGAAACCTATCAGAAAAGTTAAAGATGGTTTTGAATTAACAAATAGTGAAAAAGTTAGTAATAAATCTAATAAACATAATAATATTATGAATAACAAAGAAAAGATGGTTCAGTCAAATAATATTTATAGATCTAAAAAATTACTTATTGAATATGCTCTAATGAATAAGAAATTCTGGACTTCATTTATTACTTTGACTTTTGTAGAAAATCTTGAAAATGTAGAAATAGCTAATCAAAAGTTTAATAATTTTACAAGTATGATGAAACGTGTTTTTCCTGATTTTAAATATTTAGGTGTTATCGAATTTCAAAAAAGAGGTGCAGTACATTATCATTTGCTAACAAATCTAATAGTAGGTTCTGAATTATGCCCATTACAAGATGGAAAAGAAAATATGTACGATGTAAAGTTTTGGAATTATGGACATTCTAGTGGTTTTGACTTAAGAAAAACTGATGATAATTTTAATGTCGCATTATATATAACTAAATATTTAACTAAAGATTTAGATAAAAGATTATTTGGAAGAAAGAAGATATTAAAATCTAATAATCTTCTAAAACCGATAGAAATAGAATTATCTAAAAATGAGCCTTTATATAATTCAGCATTAGATTATTTAAATATCAATGATTATTCGATTACGGAAAAGGATATTACACCTACTAATAAATATGCGATACCGATGAATATAAAGTCATGCAAAAATATTTCAGAAAATGATGTTGAAGTCATAAAGCAAATATATAAAAAGGAAAGTGAGGTTGATATTGATGAATAAAAAAACATCTTGGAAAGACAAATATCTATTGTCTATTTCTGAAACACTAAGTTTAAAAGACATAGAAAAATTATGTGATGTGGGAAGCAGCAAAGCTTCTGATATACGCAAGCAAGCGTTAGATTACTGTATTCTTAATGATATACCTATTTATACTCGTTATGTGCCAACAGAGGCAGTGCTGGCAATTATTAATCATGATATTGAATATTATTATAATCGTATGTGTTTAGAGAATAGAGCTGTGTTGGTTGAGGTGGTTTAATATGTCTGTGCATAAAGATGAAAGAGCTAATGGCAAATGGGTAGTAGTTTATAAAAATCGTAAAAAAAGAGGTTTTACTACTAAAAGAGATGCTCAACTGTATGAGAGTAAATTAAAACTTTCAGAAGATGAAAATACTTGTAATATGTACATTTATGATGTTGCTGATATGTATTTAGATGATCTATATAAACGTGTAACTTATGGCAGCTATATAAAACGTTTTCAAGTTTATCGAGATTATATTAAACCTAATATCAAAAATAAAAGAATATCTTTAATTACCACTCTTGATTGCAAGAAATTTAATGATTATGTTGGAAGTCTTAAATTTTCTACTGTTCATAAAAATTGTATCCTTAGCACCTATAAACTTATTTTTACTTTCGCAAAAAAATATTTAAATCTAAAAAGTAACCCTAGTGATATTTTAGAAAATTTCAAATCGACATCAGAAGAAAAAATGAAGAAAAAAGATGCTGAAAATAACATTTGGTCTGTTGATGAATTTAATCAGTTTATTAAATTTGTTAAAATCAAAAAATATAAAGTTTTATTTTATGTGTTATTTTATACTGGTATTCGTCAAGGCGAAGCTCAAGCACTTCAATGGAAAGATTATTATGATGGTATATTAGACATATATAAAAATTATACTAAAAAAACCGATAAAGGCATTTACGAAATAAAAGATACTAAATCCGTTAATAGTGTTAGAAAAATAACATTAAATCAAGGACTTATTAATATCTTAGATGATTATAAAAAAGATTTATCTTCCATAAAAGGTTTTAATGATGATTGGTTTATTTTTGGTAATATTGAGCCATTAGCTAGAACAAATATAAACCGTGTGAAAGATAGAGCTTGTAAAGAGAGTGGAGTGAAAAGAATTACTTTACATGGCTTTAGGCATTCACATGCAAGTAATCTAATTTCTAGTGGCGTCAATATTGTTGCAGTATCTAGAAGATTAGGACATAGCAATATAGATATAACGCTTAAAACATATACTCATTTAATGCAGAAAAATGAAGATGAATTAGTTAAAAGTTTAGATTTATCTTTCCAAAATCTTTCCAACGATAAATCTGAATAATAAATAAAAGCCTATTTCTAGGCTTTTTTAGTTACATGGTGGAGCTTAGGGGGCTCGAACCCCTGACCTCTACGCTGCCAGCGTAGCGCTCTCCCAGCTGAGCTAAAACCCCATATCATCCTAAGATGATCTTAACCTTTCAGACCTCTGGATTGACGATCCATGTCCTCTACTACAATATCATAAATTTCACCAAGTGTCGAGCAATATTTCAAAACATCCCATGGTTCATTCGTATGAAAATGAATCTTGATCAATTCATCATCCCCTACTGCCAATAAACAGTCACCCTTGAAATGAGTTCTGAAATAATCATTGATCTCATCTTCATTTAAATTCTTACCTTCTATAAGAAGCTGTGTATCATATCTGAATTCTAACATGATTCCCTCCTATTTATTCTTTTCAATATACCATTTTTCACCTGTATCCAAACAATAAACACCTAAATTCATCCCAAAGACACATCCGCAGTCAATCGCTATATGATGATTTTTTTCAATGATCTGGCCCTTTTTCCTCTTATCGATCGACACTGTCGGTTTATGTCCGCTTACAAGATACTTATCCGCATAATAAACAAAGTCATAATTCGGAGATTTAAAGATGACCTCCTCCAGCCGATAATCTTCTAAAGGTTTATCAGGCAAAAACGGATGCAGACCGGCATGTACCAAAACAAATTTCTTTCCATTGGCACTTACTTCCTCCAGCAAGCTGAATTCTTCTAAATAATCTAACAGATCCTGTTGTTCCTCCCTGGAAAGCCTGCGAAATTGTTCCAATGTCACCCGGCCGCCATCATTGCACCAGTGATACAAATTTTCTATATCTTCCTCATCCAATTGCGTTTCTACATTCTCATCAGTAATTTCAACACAAAATTTTCTCAATACACTCAATGCCATAAAATCATGATTGCCGATGATGGGAAAAACATTGCTGCGCATCATCATATCCTGTAAAAGCTTCACAGGTTCTTTTCCTCTATCTACGACATCACCCAACACGAACAACTGATCATCATCTTGAAAATCAATAGCTTTTAACGCTTTCAGATATTCCTGATAGCAGCCATGCAGATCGCTCATTACATAAATCATATTCTCTCCTCTATGACCATTATATCATAAAATGAAACGAATCTCTCACTTTTAGGAATGTAAATAATCCCATAAGGCAATGATCTGCGAACCGCCATCCTCATATCCCTTCCAATATAATTCACCCAGCTTTTCCATATTTCTCTCCAATCTTTTGATTTCAACCGGAAAAGAAGGTGCAATGACAAAGACTCTTTTCTCTTTTTCCAAGCGGTCAAGTTCATCACACTGGGCATTATAGCTTTCATCACTTTTACCTAACGCATGCGCAAATTCAGGATAACCATGATAAAACTTCTGGGCAATCGTTTCAAGCTTATCATGATCGCTTTGTTTTCTATAAGAAGCTTCTCTTGTCCTGACAACAACGATCTTTTCATATCCCTGATCGATGGCCCACTGATAAGGAATCTTATCGCTGCAGCCGCCATCAAGATAAGGAATTCCTTCAATTTCGACCATCTTTGATACATATGGCAGACTGGAAGAAGCCTTCACTGCACGAAAGATATCACATTTATTTTTTTCAAAATATTCCGGCTGTCCATTCAAGCAATTCGTCGCAACTGCCACAAATCTTCGCTCGTTACTGAAAAACCTCTCTTTATTCAAAGGCTCTTCATTATCGATCGCATCAAACAAAAAATTAAAACCGATCACACCTTTATTTGTAACCAAGGCCTTAACACCAACATAACGACTATCATGACGATATTTTAAATTGACCCTGCCGCTTCTTCCGATCTGTCCGGCAACATAGTTAATACCATTCATAGAACCTGCCGAAACACCGATCACCGCTCTGAAATTGATGCCTGCCTGCATCAGGGCATCCAATACCCCTGCTGTATATAAGCCTCGGAAAGCACCGCCTTCTAAGACGATACAGCCTTCTGTGATCTTATCACGAGTCATTCCATAAGGAAGCTGTCCTAACTTTGTATAAACCTTGTTTTTCATTACAACTACCTCCTTGTCAAAATACCTAACGCTATATATTTTCTCACTTTATAAATAAATTTTCAACAAAAAAGCAAAGCAGCTTTTGCCGCTTTGCCTAGATAACCTTAATCATCAAATTCTCTTTTTGACTGAATAATTGCACCTGTTGTTCCATTGATCTCATATTCATATTCATAATTACCGGATTTAAAATCAATTTCATACACGATGATGCCATTCTCATAATCTCTTTCAACTTCATATTTACGAATCTGATCGGCTGTAAGACCTGCATGGCTCAAAGCAATTTCCTTTGCACGGTCAGCTGTAATACCTGAAGATGTCTGAGCATTGCCATTGTTTGAAGAAGATGAATGGTTCGATGTATCTGATGAAACATTATTTGAACCATTAGATGTATTATAAGACGGATAATTCTCCTCCTGATCCCTTTCAGCTTTTATGATCTCACCGCTTAAGGCATTGATCTCATATTCATATTCTGTGTTTCCGGCATAAAATTCAATCTCATAAATGATATTGCCATCATCTCGGTCCATTTCTATCCAATAATAGGAAAGTACACTTTCCGATACATTGGCATTTCCCAATGCGATCTGTTTTGCTTTGGCTTCTCCAATATATGACGAATTTGCAGGGATATTTGATTGACCATCCGACTGTGCAGGGGATGTTTTCTGTTCTGTTTTCACATGCATCACATCACCACTCAAGGCATTGATATCATAATCATATTCTGTTCCGTTTACATAAAACTCAACCTCATAGACCATCGCACCCATTTCATAATCCAGCTTCACATTGCAATAGCTCACATTAGCTTCTGAAACATTCGCATGCTGTAACGCTATCTGTTTTGCTTTTTCATTACCGATATAATTCTTATCACTGGCTGAACCTGTTGATGTGACATTGCCTACATTCTGATCATTGATCAATAAATTCAGTTCATTGATCGTCAGCTTAGAAAGATTTTCAAATGTATAGAGCGGATTCATCGAAAGAATTTGCTGGATCAGCTGAGCCTTTCCCATTGTAATACCATATTCACTTGCAAGATTTCTAAGTGTTTGATCATTTTCACTGATGCTCTGGCTTAATACAGCACCGTCGAAATTATTCGTTGTAATCAGCTGGCTGATCTCATCGCTCAAGAGCTGCTGAAGCTGGGCTGCTTTTTCCGGATCATTGTTTTCAACACTGATCAGTATCGAATTAGCCAGATCGCTCAGATAACCGTTACGGATCATGGAACCGATCAAAGCATTTACAGCTACATCCAAATCACTGCCCTTAAGATCCATGTCACCGATCACAGTGATCGCATCATCATTGAGCGGTATCACTTCCAATATACGATCCTGACTGTTGACCTTGAGCTCAATGCTTGGGTTTACATCAAAAGCAATCGTTGATACAGCCTTATAATTCATTTCATAATAATTAAAACCAAATATTCCCACAACTATGATCAAAGCCATGGCCGCAAGTGCCAATCCTTTAAACAAAGGTGTTCTGTTCTTCTTTTCCATCATGACCACATTCCCTTTCTGAGTTTCGCAATCAGAGAGTATAGAGTCGATAATATCCGGAGCAGTAATATGAGAATACGCCTTTTTTATTTTCTTTTCTACTTCACGATTATTCATTTTTTTCTCTCCTACTCTAAGCATGCTTTCAACTTCTTTAATGCACGGTGGTATTTTGAAAGAACCGTTGATAACGGCAGCTCCATGATCTGTGAAATCTCACGATGTTTAAATCCGCTCACCGCATGCAGATAAACAATTTGATGTTCTTCATCCGAAAGATTCTTCATGCAATCCTTCAGAACGATCATATCTTCAGCCGAAACATCTTTTTTATCGGCAATATCCTGCTCCCAATTTTCATAAGGATAATCCGCATTCTTCTTACGTTCCCGTATCTTTAATAAACATAGATTTCTGGCAATTGCCATGATCCATGCCAAGGGGCGCCCACCGGAACGATAATTTTGAGTTGCCGAATAAATGCTGACATAACAGTCATGCAGGATATCTTCCGCATCATGAGAGTTTTTCAAAATAGAAAGAATAAATCCATATACAACAGCACTTGTCATAGAATATAAATCTGCTAAGGCATTTTTATTTCCATTTGCAATTTCTTTAAGATACTGATCTAAGACAATATCATCTATATCTGTGCTGACTGACTGATTCAACAAAATCATACTTCCTTTATCCTTTCATAATATTATTACATTAGCATTCATTTTTATTGCATCATTTTTTATTTTTTTATCATTTTTTTAAGATAACATAGATATCAATAGCAATATCCTGCTTTATAAGCATCTGATTCTTTTTCATCTGCAATCTTAAATATTATGATATTTTTTGTCGATAGATACCTGTCGACCCTGATATTACATTATTTAAAATAAATGATTTGATCATAAAAGTCAATTTTTTTGCTTAAATCACAGGTTATGAAATAATTTTAAGCTGAAAAAAAGTGCCTGTTTCAGGCACGATTTGTTAAATTTGGTGGAGCTGGCGGGAGTCGAACCCGCGTCCAGAAACAGTCCCACGTATAGACATCTACAATTTAGTTCATACTCGATAATCAGCAGGTAATGATGAACAAACTCCTTACTGATGTGTCTGATTTAAATTTCGATAATGCTCCATCAGACAAAAACATTACCTATCCTTTATTTCTGACACCCTGCTTATTCCTAAAGGAGAAAAATAAGAGGACGGCTGCGAACCAGTATTTAGGTTAATTAAGCAGCGAAAGCAACTTCACGGTTTCCACCGAAGAAGTTAGCAAATTTGTTTCCGTTTATTTTTAATAGCTTTAACGTTAGCCACACGATTGCCGTCTATACCAAACATATCCCTGTCGAAACCATGACAGCCCCATGTTTCAGGTGAATGATCACCTGTAGTTTTTCATTGCTTTTTCAATTTCACGCTTTGCCGTCTTTTCCTTTTCACTATTACGCTTATCATGAAGATCTTTACCTTTCGCCAAGGCAATCTCCATTTTCGCATGACCGTTATGAAGATACATGCTAAGAGGTACTACGGTATATCCTTTAAGCTTTACCTTATCCGTAAGCTTTCTGATTTCATCACGATGAAGCAGAAGCTTTCTTTCCCTGGTTTCATCATGATTAAAGATATTTCCGTATTCATAAGGTGAAATATGCATTTCCTTGATAAAGGCCTCGCCATTCACAAAGCTGACATAGCTGTCTTTCAGCTGCACATGTCCTTTACGAACCGATTTGATCTCCGTTCCTTTTAAAACGATACCGGCTTCATAACGATCTTCGATAAAAAATTCATGATATGCTTTTCGGTTTTCAGCTATTGTTTTCTTTGCCATGACTCACCACCTTCTTAATACACGATTTCAAATTTGTCATTCATGACTTCTTCTGTTTTGTCGATAAAATACTGACGAGTAACACCTAAGCGATGCTGTGATGCCAATTCATCCGTATAATCCTTCAACAGATATACCCGATAATCTCTTGTACCGGCCGTATAATCACCATTTGAAATATGATTCACGACAGGATACCATTTTACATTCTCCACTGTGATCTCTCCTGTATCACCATCCTTTCGGATATCAAAGGAAGCACAGCCTCCCAGCATATTGAAGGGTTCATCCTGTGAAGAAAGGAAATTACCTAAGCTATAGATCACCAAGGTCCGATTGCCATCCTTGCCTTCTACCCAATCCATCGGCTGAATGACATGCGGATGTTCGCCTATGATGACATCAACGCCTAAGTCTGCCATATACTGGGCTAATTCCTGCTGCTCGGCATTCGGTGTCGTCGAATATTCGTCACCCCAATGCATGCTGACAAGGATCGAGTCACAGGTTCCCTTTAGACGTTCCACATCTTCTTTGATCCTTTCCTTGGAATAAAGATTGACCAGATATTCCTTGCCCTCCGGTATCTCAATACCATTGGTACCATAAGTATAACCTAAAACGCCAAATTTTACACCATTTCTTTCAATATATTTATTTGTTTGCTGTTCCTCAAAGCTGCGATTTAAACCTGTCGTTACGATATCCGGATACTGATCCCAGAAATTCAGATCCGATATGATCCCTGCTTCAAACTTATCCATCGAATGATTGGAACAGCTGGCAATCCAGTCAAAGCCGGCATTAGCCACTGCTTCTCCAATTTCATGAGGGGAATTAAACATCGGATAATGAGATAATCCTAATTCAGTTCCGCCTAAGATCGTTTCCTGATTGATATAGGCAACATCCTTCGATTCGACAAAATATTTGATTTCTGAATAAATATCATCAAATTCATAAGCTCCATATTTCGCATAGGCATTCATATAGATGGCAGCATGGATCAGATTGTCACCAACCGCCATGAAAGAAACAACGCTGTCCTCTTTTTCTTCAACAACAGGTTCTGTCGGTGTTTCTGTTGATGGTTCCTGAGGTTCTTGCGCAGCACAGCCTATAAGAAGAAACATACTTAACAAAACAAACAGCTTTTTCATCCTTACCCCCTGATCAGCTCAAAATCCACCTGTTTTTTAAACCGGCTGGCAGCCGTACATTTTACCTTGACCTTCTGTCCCATCGCATAACGCTTCTTCGTTCTCATTCCAAGCAAGCTGCGTGACGCATCATCATAGATATAATGATCATCATTCAGAACAGATATATGTACCAGCCCTTCTACCGTATTCTCTAATTCCACAAAAAAGCCAAACTTGGTAACACCGCTGATCATTCCTTCATATTTGTCACCAATATGATTTTCCATATATTCAGCTTTTTTCATATCATCGACATCTCTTTCACATTCAATCGCTTTTCTTTCCTGAATGCTTGACTGCAAGGCAGCCTTTTCAACCCATTGCTCATCTTTTTTCATGACCTTTTCCGTTGGCATCTTACCAAAGCAATATTTTCTCAACATCCGATGAACCACTAAGTCGGGATAACGACGAATCGGTGATGTGAAATGTGTATATTCTTTTAAAGCCAAACCAAAATGTCCCAGACACTTTGCATCATATTTGGCCTTCGCCATGCAACGTAACAGCGATGTCGAAATAATCGAATATTCTTCTTTTTGTTTGGCTTCCTTTAAAAGCTTCTGACACTGCATCGGCTTCACATTTAAGATATTCCCTTTAAATTTAAGATGGGCAAGCTGAGCAATATGTACAAATTCTTTCATCTTCTTTGGATCCGGCTGTTCATGGATACGATACATTGCCGGAATTTCCAGCCATTTCATATGAGTCGCAACGACTTCATTAGCCTGGATCATGAAATCTTCAATGATCCGCTCACTTTCACCACGTTCACGAAGCAAAACATCGACGGCTCTTCCTTTTTTATCTAATAGGATCTTACCTTCTTTAGTATCAAAATCAATACATCCCAGGCTTTCTCTGCGTTTACGAATGATCTGACTCAGCTTCATCATATCATCGACCATTTCTAAAAGATGGGCATATTTATGACACATTTTTTCATCCCGATGAATGATCTTATTGACATTGTTATAGGTCATTCTTTCTTTGGATCTGATAAAGGAAGGGAAAATGCGGTAATTCATTACTTCACCCTTCATGTCGATATCCATGACACAGGAAATCGTACATCTTTCAACATCCGGATTCAACGAACAGATCCCGTTGCTTAAGAATTGAGGCAGCATCGGTACGACACGGTCACAGACATAAATGGAAGTACCTCTTTCATAAGCGGCCTTATCCAAGGCACTTTTTTCCTGTACATAATGGGAAACATCTGCGATATGAACACCTAAGCGGTAGCCATTCTCAAGCTTATCGATACTGATGGCATCATCAAAATCACGTGAATCATCGCCATCGATCGTAATGATCAGCTGATCTGTCAGATCTTCACGACCTTTTTTATCTTTTTCCGTAATATGATCGGCAATCTTATCTACTTCCTTCATGACCTCATCACTAAATTCAATATCAACATCATGTTCCAAAAGAAGCGAAGTGATGTCAACACCCGGATCATACTTATAACCGATGATCTTTTCGATCTCAGCTTCCAATGGCTCATACTTTGTAATCTTAACAAGTACCTTCGTGTCATTGACAAGCTTGAAATCATGAAAATTCAAAATATGGATACGCTGTGAAACAAGTGGACTGTCAGGAAGAAACTTCGGCGAACGATTTTCTGCTTTTTTGATCGTTCCGACCAAATGCTTCAAACTGTGCTGCAGTACCTTGACGATCTTACATTCCGGCTGTTCATTTTCTTTGTGAATAAATTGGGCTAATACCTCATCCCCATTCATCAGCTTTCCTACATCGGCAACATAGCAGTGAATTTCATCATTTTCCACAAAACCGAATCCTTTTGGATGCACCTTCAGGATACCTTTAAAATAACCGACTTTCTCTGCCAGATAGATCTTATCTTTTATCTCAATGAAGGTCAGATCTTCAATCCCTTCATTATAGTCTTTCATAAAAGCTGTAAACTCTTGGGCATTGCTTAAATCAAACATTTCCTTCAGTTCATCCAGCGTCTTTCCTTTATACTTTGAAGACATCATGGTATCTATCAGTAATTTTTTATAGTCCATTGCTTCACCTCCTTCTAATAAAATAAAAAGACCTGTGCGGTCTTATTGGAATCTCATAATAATCACAAGAACGAAGAACAATATTCCAACGAGCATCGTCAGATTGGAAATCATCTTTTCAGGACCTCTTTCCTTTACATTGGCAAACAGGTTCAAACCTTCAGATCCTGTAAAAGCTCCTGATAATCCATCATTCTTCCCGCTTTGCATTAAAGAGAGAATTATCAATGCGACCGATACAACCATTAAAACAATTCGCAGCATTTATAAATCCTCCTTTCTTTGGCTTTATTATTCTAACACAAACAAATGCAAGTTACAACTATAAATATTTTGGAATACATTTTTACCCGATATCATGTTCCATCTCATTCTTAAATAACTGATTTTAAGTATGCCCATCATTCATGAAAAAAAAGCCATCATCGTCATTATAACGTGATGGCTCACATAATATTTTATTCTTTATCGTGTCTGCTGACAAAATTATTTACATGTCTTTTTTGTGTCATGTAAACTCTCTCCATTTGTTGATATCACATCACGATACCAGTTAAATGATTTTTTGCGATAACGATTCAGCGTACCGCTGCCATCGCTATTCAGATCAACATAAACAAAACCATAGCGCTTGCTGATTTCAGCCGTCGAACAGGAAATCAGATCGATGCAGCCCCAGCTTGTATATCCCATAAGCTCAACACCGTCTTTAATGGCTTCCTCTGCCTGAAGCAAATGCTGTTTCATATATTCGATACGATAATCATCTTCAACAGTATAGCTTCCCTTGCCATCTTCAACAAGGACATCTTTGGCACCTAATCCGTTTTCTACGATGAACAATGGTTTCTGATAGCGATCATAAAGCTTGTTAAGCGTATAGCGCAGCCCTTGCGGATCGATCTGCCATCCCCATTCGCTGGCCTCATTATAAGGATTACGCTTGAGATCACGTGTCATGTTTGATTTTGTAGGCTCTCCTGCCGTAGGATCGGCAGAGATACAATTGCTGGAATAATAGCTTAATGATATAAAATCTACTGTATGCTTCAGATCCTCGATATCCTGCGGTTCGATTTGCAATTGAACACCTTTTTCCTCAAATAAGCGTTTCGTATAAGATGGATAATAACCTCGAGCCTGCACATCTGAGAAAAGATAAGAACCACGGTCATAAAGCATCTTCGCAATGATATCATTCGGTCTTGGAGAAAGCGGATAGACCGTTACCCCCAAAATCATGCATCCGATCTTCGCATCCGGTATCATCTCATGACAAAGCTTTACGGCACGGGCAGAGGCAACCAATTCATGATGGATCGCCTGATACAATTCCTGATTTGTGAGTTGATCCTTAGGCAGATCGATCGCACCGCTCATAAACGGGGCATGTAAGATCGAATTAATTTCATTAAATGTGATCCATAACTTTACTTTATTCTTATAACGATCAAAGATTACCTTACAGTAATGAAGATAGAAATCAATCAATTTACGATTGCTCCAGCCATGAAATGCCTTAGCTAAATGAAGCGGTGTTTCATAGTGGGATATAGTCACTAACGGCTGGATACCGTACTTCAGGCATTCATCAAATACATCATCATAAAACTGTAATCCTTTTTCATTTGGTTTTTCCTCATCACCATTCGGAAAGATACGACTCCATGCAATCGACAAGCGAAAGACCTTAAAGCCCATTTCTGCGAAAAGCCTGATATCTTCCTTATAGCGATGATAAAAATCAATACCCTTTAATTTAAGATTATCCGGGGTAGGCTCATCTGTTGGTTCACTCATCAGTCCGTGTGGAAGCACATCCTGAATATCTAATCCTTTGCCATCCTCATTATAGGCTCCTTCACACTGATTGGCAGCAACTGCACCGCCCCATAAAAAATCTTTTGGAAATGCTGACATATGTACCTCCCAGTATATTAAGCTTCCAAGGTCATCCAGGCATCCTGTGCCTGAATTTCTCCTGTTTTAGCACTGATTTCTTTATAATCATCAGGATTGGCGATAATGATCGGCGTAATTGGATCATATCCTTCCTTGCATATCATATCCAGATCAAATTCACCCAGCAGATCTCCCTTTTTAACCTGATCTCCTTCTTTTGCATGAATATGAAAATACTTTCCTTCCAGCTTGACCGTATCTAATCCAATATGAATGATGATCTGAGCCTGATGTGATGAAACCATCGTAAGGGCATGACCTGTTCGGAACACTGTCATGATCTTACCGTCACACGGAGCATAAAGCTTTCCTTCTGATGGAATGATTGCTGCTCCTTTACCCATGATTTCATTCGCAAAGGTCGGGTCGTTCACTTCCTGCAGGTTAACTGCCTTTCCATTTAATGGCGCATAAAGGATCTCTGAAGCATCAATTGCTTTTTCTGTGATTTCCTCTTGCTCTGTTTTTTGTGAAACCGGTTCTTCTTCCTCTTTTTTCGGACGATTCAGCACATAAGATACGATAAACGAAACAACAAATGCGATAAGGGCTCCTGCACAGGCTAAATAGAAGTTGCTCATCGGAGCCTCTAATCCGATATAGCTTGGCAGTGTCAGCAATCCCGGTGATCCGCCAGAGAAATTTTTGACATTAAGAATTCCCATGAAGAAGCCACCGACAGCACCACCGATCGAAGAAGCAATCATATTTGTCTTATATTTCATGGTAATTGAGAAAAGCACCGGTTCGGTTATTCCAAAAACAGCTGTCAGACCATTTGCCCATGACATTTCCTTTACCACTTTATCCTTGCTTCGCAGTGACAATGCCAAAGCAGCTGCACCCTGGGCAATATTTGATGCTAATTGACCCGGATAGATGAAAGTATCAAATCCAAAGGTCATACGATTATTGATACCGATGCTGGTCAAGGCATGATGTGTTCCTGTCATAACTAAATAAGGCAATACTGCACCGATAATGGTCGGAACGAGCCAGTTTGCATATGAGTTGATCGTTTTAACCAGATCACCGATCAAGTTGGCAATGATATAGCCAACAGGTCCTAAGACACAGAGCGTTGCGATACCGCTCACCAAGATCGTTAATAAAGGACGTGTGAAAAATTTAACTGCCTTAGGTGAAATCCGATCTGCGATCGGTTCTACCTTGCTCATGAACCAAACCCCTAAAATGATCGGAATAACTGAAGAAGAATAATTAGCAGCATAAATCGGCAGTCCAAAAATACTGATTGCCTCACCGCCATCCTTTGCGACATTCACCAAAGAAACAAAATTAGGATGCAGCAGGATACCACCCAGCATCATGGCCAGCATAGGTGAACATCCGAATTTTTTGGCCGCACTGTTAGCTAAAAAGATCGGTAGGAAATAGAAAGTTGAATCAGCCATGAAATTGATGACCTGATATGTCATCGATTCACTGCTTACCCATCCAAATGCGATTAGGATCGCCAGCACTGCCTTCAACATACCGGCAGCCGTCAAAGGCATAAGAATAGGTGTAAAGATACCTGTCAGCGTATCGATCAAACGATCGCTCCACTTCATTTTTTCTGTTGATTTTACAGGTTGCTCCTTATCTCCCATTAATTTTGATAAGGCATTGAATACATTTGGCACATCTGTTCCGATGATGATCTGATATTGTCCTCCTTTTTTCACAATACCACTGACACCTTCCAAGGCTTCAATTGCAGCATCATCTGCCTTTGATTCATCTTTAAGATTAAAACGTAATCTTGTCAAGCAGTTAGTAACAGCGACCACATTGTCACTGCCGCCAACCAATCGCAAAATATCTTTGCTTAATTTCTGATAATCCATGGTTCCTCCTTTAATCATTTGATTCTTCTTTATTTACCCTTGCCTTGCGATCACTCAGCACGCGATGGATATGTACTGCCAAATAGATCATTTCCTCGTCACTTACTTCATAGTCAAAGGTCTTTTGTATATAAGTCCTGATCTTTTTTGTACATTCATATTCATCCGCAAAATTGATGATCATTTTCGCAATGAATTTTTCATCGGAACTGCTTAAGCGCTGCTGGTTGATGACCCTGTCCGCAAAATACCGAAGATGTACAAGCAGCCGTTCATATGCCAAACTGTCCGGACTTAACTCTAAAGAATAGTGATACTTGATGATATTTAAGATCGCTTGTATCATTTCTACAGACTGTTGTACATAATTGACATTATCTGTATCTACTTCTGCTTCTACAAGATGAATGGCAATATATCCGGCCTCATCTTCAGGAAATTTGATTCCCAGCTGTCGCTCAACGATATTCAGAGCTTCTGTTCCTATTAAAAATTCAGTAGGATAAAAACGTTTGATTTCATAGAGAAGCTTATTTTTTAATGGAATACCCTTTTCAATTCGCTCTAAAGCAAAGTCAATGTGATCGATCAGAGAAATGTAAATATTATCACTTAATTTTTTATCCAATATGCTGAATGCATAATCGATGACCATATTGGCTACCTGCAAATGACTTAAAGGAATATCTTTTACCAGCTGTGTAAAATGATCAGAGCGAATAGGATCACTGATCTTATAAACCTTTTCGATTTTCTGAGCATCGATCTCATCGCCCGGATGCTGCTGATATCCCAGTCCGCGTCCCATAACGATACAATCCTTGCCTTGTTCATCACAACTATACACCAAATTGTTATTAATGACCTTTTTTACCTGCATTCCTGATCTCCTTTCTTATTGACCATACAAAAAGGCTATACGAAAACTAACCTCTGTATGAAATCAGTTCTCGGTATAGCCTGCATTACCAGTAACAACCCTTGAAACATTTCTAATAATACTAAAACGCTTACAGTTTGTCAACTATTTTTATCTATTATTTTTATCTATTATTTTATCTATGAAAATTGTGAATCCCGGCAACCCCAATAAATGAAAAAACAATCATGATATCAGTCCGCAAAATATGAATAAGTGATCATAAAACGTCACGATTCATCAATGAAATAAGAAAGCATCCATACACAGTTCCATAAAAGTACCTGCAAATTATATGAATAGGTCCGTATCTTCTTTCTAATATCCTGTTTAATCGATATTTTCTGTATTTCAAGGATAAATTTCATATGCCTTGACATACGAGGCTCTTTCACGTTATAATTTAGCTAACAACGTTAGTAAAATCAAGGAGATCTGTATGAATTATAAGGAAATGGCTCTTGACCTTTTAAAGACCAGAATTGATTTTCTTCATGTGCCTGTCAGTCAAAAGCTTTCAAATTTCATCAAAGGCGAATACTTTGTCTTAAATTATTTGCTTACCCATGACTCCCAAGCACATCCAAAGGAATTGAATCGTGAAATGGCAGTCAGCTCTGCAAGGATCGCAGCCTTATTGAATCACATGGAAGAAAAAGGATTAGTGATTCGCCATGATGACGCCACAGACAATCGTCAGGTCATTGTCAGTCTTACTGAAAAAGGAAATGCATTGATCGAAGAAAAGAAAGCTGAGCTCCTTCAAAATGTGATTCAGCTTCTGGAATACCTGGGTCCTGAGGATGCACAAAACTATATCAGGATTCAGAAGAAGATCATACACGGTTTCGCAAAGTAATTCTTTATAGGCATGCTTTGCCTTTCATTTTACACAATTATCTAACAATGTTAGCAATTGTGCTCACTGATTTATACTGGCACGAAAGGAGGAATACTATTATTTCTATCAACGAGAAATTAAAAGAAAAAATTTTGGAATCTCTTTTCAGTATATTGCCAATCACATGTATCGTTCTTTTGATCAGCATGATTCTGGTTCCTATGGAAATCGGTACACTGGCGCTGTTTTTAATGGGCGCACTGCTTTTAACGATCGGAATGGGATTTTTCCAGCTGGGTGCTGAAACGACCATGACGATATTGGGACAGGGCATCGGCGGCTGGATGATCAAGCGGAAAAACATCTATTTGGTCATCATCGTCAGTTTTTTGGTTGGTGCGATCATTACTGTTTCAGAGCCTGACCTGCAGGTGCTTGCAGCACAGGTGGCATCTATTCCCAATATGGTTCTTATATGGACGGTCGCTTTAGGTGTGGGTATCTTTTTAGTCATTGCCGTATTGAGAATCTTATTCAGAATCTCTTTAAAAAGAATTCTTACACTTCTTTATATTGCCCTCTTTCTATTATCCTTTTTTTCACCGGATGCATTTACGGCCGTGGCTTTTGACTCCGGAGGGGTTACTACCGGGCCGATGACAGTACCCTTCATCATGGCCATCGGTGTCGGATTATCCGCTTCCAGAAGCGATGCAGAGGGTGTCAGCGACAGCTTTGGTCTGATTGCCTTCTGTAGTATCGGACCGATCTTAATGGTGTTATTATTAGGCATGATCTATCATCCAAGCGAAGCTGTTTACAATGCCGTGGAAATCGTTCCGATCATTACCTCACAGGACGTCATGGTTCAATTTCTGCAAGCATTGCCACAATACAGCCATGAAGTCTTGATCAGCATCTTGCCTATCATAGCTGTTTTCATCATTTTTCAATTAATTGCAAAACAATACAGCAAACGTCAGGTCATACGTATGAGCATCGGTTTTATCTATACGATCATCGGACTGATATTATTTCTGACGGGAGTTAATGTCGGTTTTGCACCTGTGGGCAATCTGCTTGGAAGCTCGCTGGCAGCTACTGATTATTCTTGGATATTGATTCCGATCGGTATGGTCATCGGCTATTATATCGTAAAAGCTGAGCCTGCGGTTCAAGTGTTGAATAATCAGGTCGAAGAAATTACCGCCGGAAGCATTTCAGCGAATGCCATGAATCTTTGCTTATCGATCGGTGTTGCCTTTGCCGTCGGGCTTGCGATGGTAAGGGTGTTAACAGGAATCAATATTTATTATATCCTTATTCCCGGTTATATCATTGCACTGACATTAAGTCATTTTGTAGAAAATGTATTTGTGGGCATCGCTTTTGATTCAGGAGGCGTTGCCAGCGGTGCCATGACGACGACCTTTCTTTTGCCAATGGCCATGGGTGCCTGTCTGTCCGCAGGAGGAGATGTCGTAAAAGATGCTTTCGGTGTTGTGGCCATGGTAGCGATGACTCCTTTGATCGCCATTCAGATCATGGGCTTTATCTATGGCAGAAAAGCTAAAAAATTGGAGTCATTGCCTGTGGAAGAAGTATCAGATGATATCGTATTATTAGAAGATGAGGAGATAAGTGAATGATATATAAAGAAAAAGAACTCCATCAGCGAATGCTTTTAATGATCACCCATGCTGATGATGAGCATAAATTAGAAAAAGCATTACATGAGCTGCACATTCCTATCTTTTATCAATGCTATGGAAAAGGAACAGCAACCTCTGAGATCCTCGATATGTGGGGACTAAGCGGAACGAAACGTATCATTACCGTATGTCTGATGCCAAAACTCTTTTCCTACAAAATTCTTTTCAAGATCAGTCAGATCATGGCTTTTCAAAAGAAGGGAAAAGGTGTTGCCGTCACCATTCCAGTCACGGGTATGCAGGATGGCATCCGTCATTTGCTTGATACACAAGACATTCCTATCATTTCAGATATAAAGGAAGGAGAAATCATCATGAAAGATAAAATAGAATATTCCGTAATTCTGACAGCTGTCAATCATGGATATAGCGAGGATGTCGTTCATGCTGCGAAAAGCGCCGGTGCCAAAGGCGGTACACTTTTAAAAGGACGTCGTTTTGGTTCGGACGAAGTCGTTCGTTTTTTAAGAATTACCATGCTTGAAGAACAGGAAATGGTATTGATCATTGTTCCACAGAATAAAAAATCAGCAATCATGTCCGCCATATCTCATGAATGCGGTATGAAGACACCGGCACGGGGAATTGTCATTGCACTTCCTGTCGAAGAAGTGGCCGGATTAGAAGAATTAGCAGAGTA
>NZ_CALVGS010000066.1 GCF_944327115.1 uncultured Traorella sp. | reverse complement strand
CAGCTGAAAGAATCGAAGACTTCATGCCGTTTATCAATCATGAAGGAAAGGATCGGATCGTTGACTACCTGATAGAAGGGGATCTGGATGATGTGAATATCGAAGACTATCTGCCATTTTTAAATTCACCACAGAAAGATCGGATCGTATCCTGGATCACACAGCAAAAGGATCCGGTAAATATCGAAGAGATTTTACCATTCTTAAACAGGACACAGAAAAGGGAACTGTTAATGTGGGCCTTAGAAAAGATGGGACCTGAAGAGCTGAGGGACTATGCTCATTATTTAGATGAGAAAATGATCGCAGAGATGACAGAGAGTTACATCCGTGAAGAAAGAGATGATGACCTGAGTGATTTTTATATGTATATGAACAAAGACACCAAACAAGCTTTAGTAAAGTATTATCTTGATCATCAGATGAATGATGAACTGATGGAACTTTTGTCATTCATGAAATAAAAAAGGTGCCTGCAACACATGCGGCACTTTTTATTTTTGAGAAAAATTCTCATATTGTTTTCTGAAATATTCACCCAGATCGCGAAGCTGCTTTTTATTAGAGAGCTTTAAATGAGGGAAGCTGTTTCGCAAACGTGCTTGCCTCGTACTTTCACGCAAGGATCGATAATGCTGGTAAAGCTGCTTTTTCAGATCGTCAAACTCAGGGGTGTTTTCCATAAAGCTTTCTATTTTTTCCTTCACATTAAAGTTAAATTCAGGAATCTGAGAAGACAATAACCCTTTGATCTCCTCTAATTTAGCTTCAAATACAGATAATTGCTGTTTGAAGGAAATCAGCTGGAGTGTTGATAAGATGATATCCGTGACTAAATAAAGAAATAATACGATAGCAATAAGCTGACGCAGTGATATCGAAATACTTCCTACAAAAGAACTTACTGAAGGATGCAGGAAATAGATCACAAAGATGGACATACATCCAAACAAAAATGAATTGCGTAAACAGACACGTCCATTGATATTAAACTTACGCTGTGAGTAATCCCACCACATGATATGGAAGAGCATTTCTAACAGCCATGAGGTGAAATATTCAATAAGCGAGGTAATGATGATACCCAATATAAATACCAGCAACGGATAATTGTCCAGCCAGGAGAGCATCAGGATCACGAAGATAGCCCCAAATCCATAAATGGGGCAGAAGGGTCCATGCATGAAACCGGAATTGACAAATTTTTTTCTTCCGAATGAAATATAGGCAGATTCACAGACCCATCCCAGAAAGCTGTAAATCATCAGATATAGAAAATAATTAATTGCAGTGATCATGTCCATGATTACTATTATGGTTGAAACTGAAAGAAATAGCAATCCTTTTTTTGTAAAAAGATGAGATTGTATCAATAAAAGTCATGTCAGATTGAATTTCCAAATAACTTATGCTTTAATTAACATAAATAATGTTGATATAAAGGAGGAAATCATGAATCGTACTGCACTATGCATCAAAATGCTTCAGATCCTAAATGCCCATGATTTTGTTACAAAAAAAGAATTAGCGGAAAGGCTGGAAACAAATCCCAGAAATATTGCGGAATTTAAAAAGGAACTGGAAGTTGCCGGTTATATGATCGAAACAACAAAGGGAAGATATGGCGGTTATCGGTTATTGGATAAGGCTTCTTTGCCGATGATACGGTTAAGCGAAGATGAAAAGCAGGCCATGAATGATGCTTATTCCTTTTTAAAGAATCATCAGGATTTTTTGTCGATGGATAGGTATCGTCAGGCTTTTGAAAAAATCAAGTCATCACTTGTATTTTCTCATAACCAAAGCGAGGTAGTCTACCGCGGTAGAAATCATGCCTTGGAAAAAAATATTCAGAAAATGATCCGACTGTGTGAGCAGGCAAAAAAAGAAAGCTGTGCCATTAGCTTTGACTACCGTTCATTACGTGCAGATACATATAAAAAAGTAGAACTATGTCCTTATGAGGTATTAAATATTCACGGCTCTTATTATTGTCTTGGCTATTGCCCGCAAAAACATGATTTTCGGACCTATAAGTTTTCAAATATCCGTATGAAAGAAATGAAGATTTTGAAGAAGCATTTTACCCGTGATCTTGATTTTGATGTGAATGCGTATCTCGGAAAAAGTGGTTTGATGAAAGATGAGCCGATAGAAGTAGAATTTTTGATTCATGGGGAAAATGCGGTTTTATATGCAGAAGCTGAAATGGGCGTGAACCCAATGATGAGCTTTGATGCCGACCGGATCTTACATGTGAAAACACTTTTTGAAGGGAAGCTGAATGCGATGCAGTTTCTCTGCTCTTTGGGAAGCAGCTGTGTGATCCTGTCACCTGTTGGATTAAGGGCGGAAATGCAGGAAGAAATTAGGAAAATGGCACAAAACTATTTGTAGTAAAAGAAAACTCATGTATAATATGAAGAGGTGATTATATGCTTCATGAATCGGATTTAAGAAAGTTTACAAGGTGTGATAAATATTTTTGGTATTCGAAACAAAACAGCTTACCTTTTTTTCCGTTTGTAACGGCTCAGTACGATATTTACCAATTGGTCGCAGAGTATTTGGGATTAGATAATATTTTCAGAGGAAAGAGAAATGATGATCCTGCACTGGCCCTTGAAGCATACGAAAAGCATCAGACTTTATTGGAAGCGCGTATTGCCTATCGTAATTTGCGTGTAAAAATACCATGTCTTGTAAGAAAAGATCATAGAAATATATTATATCTCGTTTATTCACAATGTTATCCTAAGCTTTCTGAAGCACAGAAGGCAAGTGATCTGATCGAAGTGATGGCTAAAAATAAAATGTTTGTCGATGAGGTCTATCTGATTCATATCAATGCCCAATATGTGAGAGAGGATACCTTCAATGTGTTTGAATGCTTAACGATCAGTGATGAATTTTATAATGACAAAAATAAAAAGTGCGGGAAAGCCAGTGAACTTATTGAACAGCACCGGCGTGATCTGGATAAGATCCTAGATGCGATCGAGGCACTTCCGGATATGAGTCAGGTTCAGAAAAAACGCAGCTCTGTTTGTACCTCACATTATAAATGCGAATTTTTCAAAGAATGCTTTCCGAATAACCAGCATGATACCTCTATCTTAAATCTTGTACAATCTTCAAAAAAATATGAATGTGAAGAATTCGGAATTACGGATATGGCCATGGTCTGCGGTGATGAGATCGAGGCTACCAGAATTCAGTATGCTCAGGTCATGGCCGCTAAAAAAAGAGGTTTATTTATAGATCGGATGGCATTAAAAGCCTGGGTCGAGAAGATTGCTTATCCGATCACATATCTTGATTTTGAGTGGCAGACCTTTGCTTATCCGCCATATAAAGGCATGAAGCCTTACGACGTTTTGGTATTTCAGTATTCGATGCATGTCGAAGAAAAAGGACAAGAGCTTCGCCATGAACAGTTTATCGGTGATGGGGATTGCCGTATCGTTTTTATTGAAGATCTGCTCTCTAAGATTCCCAAAGAGGGAACGATCCTGGTGTTCAATGCACAAGGTGCAGAGGCCTTACGCCTTCAACAGCTGGCAAAACAGTTTCCTCAATATGAACAGCAGCTGCGTGCTGTTTGGGAGCGAATGGTGGATCTGGCTTTGCCTTTTTCAAGTGGTCTGATTTATGATACTCGAATGGCCGGTGAATATAATCTGAAAAAGCTTTTATCTTTATTTTCTGATCTGAGCTATGATCAGCTGGAAATCAATCAGGGACTTTTAGCGGTAAAAAAATATCAGGAATTAGAGGCAACCCATGCACAGGAAGTGAAAGAGGCTTTATTTGAATATTGCGGGATGGATACATATGCGGAATATGTACTTTTCCACTTTCTTAAAGACAAGATATCCAAATGATATGTAAAGAATGGCAGTTGGCCATTCTTTTTTTTAACCGTTTAATTCACTGAATACTTCATTGATCCTGTTCCATGTCTGCGGCCCGACGATGCCATCCGGATCAAGTCCCAGCATCCTTTGAAAGGCCATTACGCTTTGCTGGGTACGCACCCCAAAGATGCCGTCAGCAGTAACGCTTGGAATATTCTGATAATAGATAGAAATGAAATTAAGGCGGTTTTGAATCAAGGCCACATCATCACCTCTTGAGTTTAATCGTAAAGGTGTTCCCGGATATGGCGGGAATGATGGGGAGGAGGCATCACCATTAAGAATCTTATTCTGAGCTTCAAATAAGGCATTCCAAGTAGCAGGCCCTACGATGCCGTCAGCATCAAGTCCAAAAAGCTCCTGAAAGCGAACAACTGCTTGTCTTGTCTTACTGCCAAAAATGCCGTCTTCGACTAAGATCGGAATAGACGGATATTCCATTCCTACCGTATTCAAGGCCTCTTGAATATCTAAGACATCCTGACCGCTGGCTCCTAAAGAAATGGCAATTCCGGGATATACAGGTGCCTGATTTGGCGGATTAGTTGCATTGACCATATCCGAATAAATTGAAAAGATACGGTTCCATGTAGCTTCACCCACGATACCATCTACCTTTAACCCATAAAATTTCTGAAAGGAACGGACAGCATTGAGCGTCTGATTACCAAAAAAGCTGTCAATGTTAGAAATCGGCGATATAGCGTTATTATAAGCGGCAATCGTACTAAGATAAAACTGAATCTGTTGAACATAAAGATCACGGTCACCATATTTTAAAACGACCTGCGGCCATTCACCGCTGCGTTCATTTTCAATGCGCCCGATGCTTCCCAATTCTGCTAATTTTCTGACAGCGATATAAATATAATTAATCTTATACCATGTGCTCTTTCCAACGATACCATCTTGTGTCAGATTAAACTGCTTTTGAAAAACACGCACGGCATTTTCGGTCATTGGTCCAAAAATACCATCCACCGGATAAATCGGAGTGATCAGCGGATAATTGACAGCTATGGCATTAAGCTGCTGCTGGATGAGATAAACATCTGCTCCCTGTGAGCCTAATCTCAATGGTGTTCCCGGATAAGAACCTTTGACATCTTCAATACGATCCGAAGATACCAGACGTACATCATCGCCATAATAAAACTGCAGGATCTGAATGGCATTCAAGCCATCATTGGCCAAGGTCAAGGTTCCCCACTGTTTCATGCCCGGACACTGGGCAATCTTGCCATCACAATACTCTGCATAAAAGGGTTCCGCAAAGTTTCTTTTTCTTAGGAACTGGTTGAATACATCATCAACCAGGACAGAAATACTATCAAAAATATTACGGTTTTTCACAAATGCCTGATCAAAAGCCGTATTATTCGTAATATCAAAATCATATCCCTTTGAGCGATACCATTCTGTATAAACACGATTCAAGGCAAGTGATACCTGAGCGTGGATATTGGCCAATA
This sequence comes from uncultured Traorella sp., assembly GCF_944327115.1. Taxonomy (GTDB): domain Bacteria; phylum Bacillota_I; class Bacilli_A; order Erysipelotrichales; family Erysipelotrichaceae; genus Traorella. The sequence goes on along the minus strand of NZ_CALVGS010000066.1, from coordinate 22,117 downwards.
AAGCCTCTTTCGGCCATGTAGGATAAATCTCCGATGAACAGACATTTTTAATGTAATAAATAAAATCAACCGTAATATCTTCAGCCTTTGCGGTAGGTCTTCCAAGATGGACACGAATCTGACGGGGAATGACCACACCTTTCTGAACGAACATGATCCGCTCCGGCGTCGTAAGATAATTCTCTTCATCCATCTTATAATCCTGCTCATCATTACCGCCTAAAATACGGGTCGGTGACTGTGAAACATTATTACCGCCATAATTGGTCAGCAAGTGATGGTCGGGAATCGTTTCTACTTCTGTATCATAATTGACCAATATATCAGGAACCATATTCATATTGATGACACTGGCTTCATCAGCAAATATCTGTACTCCCTGAATCAATTCACTCAGATATCCCTGAAGGATCAGCTCAACGCTGTAAATTTCATAAGGACGCTGTGAATTACTTTCCTCAAGCGATAGATCTTTGTTTTTGGTTTCAAGGGTAATGATTGGACTTTGTCCCTCTATATCTGTGATATAATACTGTTCAAAGATGATGATTCCATCTTCTTCTTTAAAGACACGAACGATCACATTACTCAGTGCTAATGCCTCATCCGCAAGACTGGTAAAAATCTGTAGTGTACCTGTTGGCATAAATACCTCCTATATCAGCCTATTCTTCAGAAATAATATTTCGTAGGCATACGCCCAGATAGGATAAATAAAGTCTTGGACATTTTGATTATATTGATATTTTTGTGATAAAAAGATACAATGAATACATAAAAATTCCCATATAAGGTACATGTAAAGGAATTTTATGACAGTGAAGCAGAAACATATCTCAAGGCTGTTGAAAAGATTGACCGTCAATATGGTTATTGCAAAGAATTTTAAAAGCTATGTCAAGCAGCAATCAGGATTATCAAAGGATATATGTATTTTGCATGTCTTATGCATATCCAAGTAAAGCTAATGAGGAGGAATTCGAATGCTTATCAATTTTAATGAAATCAAAGAAATGCGTGTATCGGGGATGAATCATGGCAGTGGTGAGATGTCCGCAAAAATGTATATGAGCAGTGAAGGAAAAAATATTCCTTGCAGGATACATGCAGGTGGTTCAATCGGCATGTATTCTCATCCGACAAGTGATGATATCAATGACATTCTTTCAGGGAAAGGCAAAGCTATTTGTGACGGAGAAGAGGAAATGCTTATTCCGGGTGTTTGTCATATCTGTAAGAAAGGTTCTCAACATAGCATTATTAATACGGGAAATGATGATCGGGTGATGCTGACCCTTGTCACAGAGCGATCATCGATTTGAAGGAAGTGTTTTATTTGAATCAGGTTTTTACTTTTATATTGATGCTGATCCTGGTGATAGCTGCCTTTTTCTTATTTGAGATATTGGATCAGCAGTTTGATATCAAAATAAGATATTTTTCATTTGTTGCGAAAAAAAGATGGCTGTTTTATGTCACATTTTCGATGTGGCTCATACTTTCGGCTGTATTATTTATCATCAGTGATCGTTGGAATAATTCTCTTCATTTTATTTTGCTCATTTTATATTATTGCATATTTGTTAGTTTGTATCATAATGTCAGGAATTGGCAGATGGCCTATAATGTTTATATCAAACATATCGATTTATTGAGAAAAGCAAAAGAAAGAGAGAAGAAGAAAAGAAAGAAGGGTCGTTTTTGAAAGTGAGAAAAAGCATGGATGGGTGGTTTACGATTGAAGAAATCGATCATGCCACGTTTGCAATCAGTGAATATCAGCATTGGGAAGAAGCACATTCTTATGTCTTATTAGGAAGCCGTCAGGCATTATTGATCGATACAGGCTTAGGTATATCCAACATTAAGAAAGTCGTCGATGACATAACTCAGCTGCCCATCCTTGTGGCAACCACTCATGTACATTGGGATCATATCGGTGGTCATAAGTATTTCAGTGATATAGCCGTCCATCATCTTGAAAAAGACTGGCTTTTTCATTTTCCGCTCCCATTGTCTGCTGTTAAGAAGGAACTGTTGAAAGAGCCTTGTTTATTTCCAGAAGGCTTTGATATTGATCAATATGAAATTTACAAAGGAAAACCTGCACTGCTCTTAAACGATCAGGATATGATCGATATCGGAAACAGAAAAATAAAAGTGATTCATACACCCGGACATTCACCGGGACATTGCTGTTTTTATGATATTGACAGAAAATATCTGTTTACGGGAGATCTGGTATATGAAGGTGAGCTGGATGCTTATTATCCGACAACCAATCCGATTCAATTTAAGGAATCGATCCATAAGATAAGAAAAACAGAGGTGAAAAAAATCTTGCCTTCGCATCATACATTACATGTCAGTCATCAATTGATCGATGATATCTGGAAAGCATTCAAAGAACTGGAAGAAAAAGGAAATCTGAAACAAGGCAAGGGTATTTATGAATATGGCAATTTCAGCATTCATCTTTAATCTTAAATGTTAGGAAGAAGGAAATCATGGAGAATAAAGAAGTTTTACTGACTAAATTGGATAAGATCCATACGACTGAAAGAGGTATCGACAGAATAAAAAAGAATCTTAACTTAGGGTGTGAGGATGCAGTGGCATACTGCAAAGAAAAAATACTTGATAAAAATTGTAAGATCTATCAGCAAGGAAAGAACTGGTATTGTGAAACCGGTCTTATAAAGATAACGATCAACGCATCAAGCTATACGATCATTACGGCACATGTCATGAAATGTTTCGGTGATAAAAAATGATAAGAAAATTCGAGAAGAACGATATACACGCTGTCATGCAGATATGGATCAATGAAAATATAAAAGCTCATTCATTTATTTCAAGAAAATATTGGGAAGAGAATGTTTGTTTTGTAGAAGAAGCATTACCAAAAGCAGAAATCTATGTTTATGTCATTGAAAATAAAATTGCCGGTTTTATAGGATTGGATCATGAGCATATCGAAGGTGTTTTTGTTGATACAAATTATCAAGGTCATGGAATAGGCGGCTTTTTGCTTGAGAAAGCAAAAGAGCATCGGCACCGACTGACATGAAGTGTCTATAAGAAAAATAAACATGCAATTGAATTTTATAAGAAACAGGGCTTTGTCATCTTCCATGAAGATATGGATGAACAGACAAAAGAAATGGTGTATATGATGATGTGGATCGCAGATGATAAAGATGGGGATTGACGATGAAAAGAAAAGTGATTTTATATATTTCACAAAGTTTAGATGGTTTTATTGCGGATAATCAGGGAAGTGTAGACTGGATTGGTGAAAATGATCATGAATATGTAAGTGATTATGGATATGAGAGTTTTATAAAAGATGTGGATACAGTTATTTTAGGTGCAAACACATATAAACAGATCATTTGTGAATTATCAAAAGATAAATGGGTATATGAAGATCTTCAAAGCTATGTGCTGACAAGTGAAAACATCAAAGACACCGTCAATATAAAATATGTCAATATGAATATCAAAAAACTCATCCATCAGTTACAACAAGAAAAGGGAAAAAATATCTGGATATGTGGCGGAGCCCATGTGATCGATCAATGTATCAAAGAACATATCATTGATGAATATCATATCAAGACCCTTCCTGTCATCTTAGGAAAAGGAATTCGTCTTTTTGGAGAAGGTCATGGAAAAATCAAACTTAAATTAAAAAAGGTAAAGGAAGAAAACGGTCTGATACAGGGGATATATATCAATCAATGATCATAATTCACTAGAAGAGTGTTGCCGGATCATTAGTCTATGTGATTGATACAACATGGCTTTTTTCATATGAGCTTTATATGCATGCGCATTTAAGGAATCGGTATGAAGAAGCTGGTATCTTGTTTTGTTACGGACTTGTTCAGGCGAAAAAGCTGGGTTATAATAAATGTAACGATCAGGAGGGGAAACGATGGATAATGAAAAAATATTTGCCATGAGCTTCTCTAAAGTATATCCTTTATTGGTTGCGAAAGCTGAGAAAAAAGGGCGTACGAAACAGGAGGTCGATGAGATCATTCATTGGCTGTGCGGCTATGATGAAGGGGATATTGCCAATGCTTTGGAAAATGAAATGAGCTATGGTGATTTCTTTAGGAAGGCCCCTGCATTAAATCCTGATAGAAAACGGATCACAGGACGTATTTGTGGTGTACGCTTAGAAGAGTTGGAAGAAGGAATGATGAAAGAGATTCGCTATTTAGATAAGCTGGTGGATGAGCTGGCAAAGGGAAAAGCGATGGAAAAGATCTTGAGGAAATCAGATGAATGATAAAAGTTATGAATTTGAAGCTGTGATCGAAGCAGTGCCTGAAAAAGGGGGAGCTTATGTACGTTTTCCATATGATATTCGAAAAGAATTTGGAAAAGGCAGGGTCAAGGTTGATGTGACCTTTGATGGTGAGCCGTATCGTGGCAGTATCGTCAATATGGGTGTCAAGAATGCAGATGGTTCGATCTGTTATATCATCGGGATTCGTAAGGATATTCGAAATAAGATCAACAAACAGCCAAATGATAAGGTATGGGTATGTGTGAGTGAGGTGGATGTATGAAAAAGATTGGTGTCATGATATATCCCTATTTCTGTATGCAGGAAATTTCCTGTCTGACAGATGGGTTGAAAGTATATTTTGATATAGATGTCGATGTGTTTGCGGCAAGTCAGGATATAATCAAAAGTGAGGATAATTTCCAGATCATTGCGAATAAGACGTTTGATGAATTTAATGATGAATATGGATGTTTGATACTGCCGGGCCTCTATGATCCGCGCCGGCTTTATTTGATGAGAGGAATATTTCATTTTTGCGTTCATTAAAGGGAAAAGAATTGCTGATAGCCGGTATCTCATCTTCACCGATGCTTTTGGCGAAGGCAGGACTTTTGGAAAATGTGCGCTTTACAAGCGGTATGTGGGATGAAATAGCGAAATTTTTAGATTTTGTTCCCTATGAGAATATGATTCATCAGCCGATCGTGAAAGACGGGAATGTCATTACGGCAATGGGATTTGCGTACCGGGAATTTGCCTGTGAAGTCATTAAAACCTTGGGTATTGATGATTGTAAAGAGGGATTATTTAACGGGATTACAAAAGAATATACAGAGGAAGAATTAACTTTTGAAATGGGTGAAGAGAATTTTAAGGAGTTTATGGAAGAATATTTAAGCTATATCCGATGATGAAGAAATGATAAGTTTGTTTAAAGTTTCAGACATTCTTTTATGGTTATAAAGGATGTCTTTTTATTTTGTCCTAATTAATTGCGTAAAAAAACTTCATAAATGTAAGTTGATGTATGTAATCGCTTACTTTACAATAAAGGCATAAAGGAGGGTTAAATCGAATATGAGTTTAACTACAGTTTTACTTATTGCGTTATGGGCAGGATTTTGTTCATATGATGATCAGGGGCCACAGATGCTGCGCCGTCCATTGCTGGTTGCGCCGGTCGTGGGAATCATTCTAGGTGATTTACCTAATTCACTGATTATTGGTGCGACGCTTGAATTAATGTGGATGGGTCTTGGAAATATGGCCGGTTATCAGACACCGGATATGATTACAGGAACAATTGTTGGTACCGCTTTTGCGATTACTTCAGGTGAAGGTGCCGGTGGTATTGCGGCAGGGGTTGCATTAGCGACAGCCGTTGCGGTTTTGAGTCAGCAGCTATTATTAATTGCAATGTTTATAAAGCAGTTATTTGCGCCATGGGCAGACAAGGTTGCGGAAACAGGTAACTTCAGCGGATTGATGCAGATTCAAATTGCCGGTGCAGTCGTTCAGTTCTTGATTCGTGCGATTCCGACATTCTTAGTGCTTTATTTCGGACAGGGTGTAATCGATACGGTCGTATCTTCGATCCCGACAAATGTATTGACAGCTTTGAATACTGCCAGTGGTATTTTACCGGCGGTAGGTCTTTCAATCCTGATGACGATCATCATGAAGAAAGGTATGTGGGCTTTCTTGATCTTCGGTTTCGTATTAAATGCTTATATGGGCTTGGATACGATGGCCGTAACACTGATCGCACTTGCTTTTGGAACCATTTATGTATGGATCATGCAGAATAAAGAAGCAGCCAGCAAACCGGCAGCTGCAGCAACGACAGAAGAGGAAGGAGAATATGATCTATGAGTGAAGTATCAACAGTAAATCATGAAATGAAGATGACTCGCAAGGATCTGAATAAGATTTATTGGCGTTTACAAGCGTTTGGTGTCGGATTATCCATTCAGTCAACAACTGCTCAGGCGATTTCCTTTGCTTTCTGTATGGTACCGGTATTGAAGAAAATTTATAAAGATGCGCCGAAAGAACAGCGTGTGAATGCGATGAAGCGCCATTTGGAATATTTCTTGTCACAAAATACAGCAACAGGTATGATCTTAGGTATCTGTGCTGCCTTGGAAGAAACGACGACGGAAGATGAAAAAGAAGCAATCGTTGCGGTAAAAGCCGGAATGATGGGTCCTTTAGCCGGTATCGGTGACTCCGTATTTAAATTAACGATTCAGGCAATTGCCGGAAGCGTTGGAGCGGTTTATGCATTACAGGGTAATTTGCTGGGTGCTATCTTAATGTTTGTTATTTATAATGGTATTAATATCGCAATCAAATATGGTGGTATCATCTTAGGTTATCAGAAAGGTATGGAGTTTATTACCTCCGGAGATCAGGCTAAGCTGATGAATAATATCATCAACCTTGCAACAATGGTGGGTGTCATCGTATTAGGATGTTTGATTTCAAGCAGTGTTAAATTGAATATTGCCTATGTATTGACCGTTGAGGAAACTACGGTTCCGATCCAGGATCTCATTGATAGTGCATTGCCGAATCTATTGCCATTACTGGCTACGCTGGGCTTGTATCTGATCAATAAGAAAATGCCTCGAAAGTACATGATCGCTTTGATTTTCGCCATTCTTATCATCGGTACTTTATTGGCATTGGCAGGTATCATCGGATAATGGCAAAGTGTGCGGTGATTCTGGCCTCCCATGGCTTTATGGCAGTTGAAGCGGTAAACAGTGCCGGCATGATCCTTGGCGACCAGCCAAAAAATGTCGATGTGGTGTCTGTAACACCTGATAAAAGCTATGAAGAGTGTCTGGATGAATTACATCAGAAATATGAAGCTTTAGATACGACAAACGGATGTCTGATGTTCACGGATATTTATGGCGGAACTCCTGCGAACATTGCAAGTTATTTATCAATTGAGCATCCCAATGATGTCGTTGTCTTCAGCGGATTGAATTTACCGGTATTGCTTGAGATATTTTTAGATATGAATTCTGATCTAAAAGAATTAGAAAAGAAAATCGAAACTTTGATACCTACCGTTTGTGTAAATGTATCAAAGAAAATAAAAGAAAGGATGGAAGAAGATGCCGATCAAATGTGTTCGTATTGATGATCGATTTGTTCATGGACAGGTTGCTACTTATTGGTTGCGTCATGTAAATGCTGATCAGATCATCTGTATCAGTGACGCCGCTGCTGCTAATCCGGTACAGGGACAGGTCATGAAAATGGCTGCTCCTGATCTGGCTGTGCATGTCTTTGGCGTAGATAAATTTATTAAGATTTATAACAGTCAGCCGATCAGAAAATCAACCTTCCTTATTTTAGGAAGTACTTCAGATGTATTAGCGCTTGTTAAGGGCGGCGTTAATGAAATCAAAGAAGTCAATTTTGGCGGGATGCGTCCAAATGCTTCCCGTACGCATGAATATACACCTCTTATCTGTTTTTCAGATGAGGAGGAAAAAGCCTTTTATGAATTGCTTGATTTAGGAATTAAGATTGATTATAAAGTAGCTGCTTTTGATGAGCCAGTACCACTTTTAGATGTGCTGAAGAGCAATAAAAAATCATGAGTATGTTTGCGGAAGTATATAAAGTTGATGAACATTCTCTTTCATTTGAAATTCATGATGGAAAAGAGATGTCCTATGAGATTTATATGCATCAAAACGCTCAGATCTGTACGGACAGTCACTGTCTTATAGCCAATGGAAAAGGAAGTCAGACAATCGTTTCACTTCCTTCTCCGCTTTTGCCTCAATATTTTACATTAAAATTTGAAAATGGCGAAACGCTGTTATGCGGATATCGGATCTTGCCTCTTCAGGGAATGTATAATTTTCGTGATATGGGAGGTTATCCCAATAAAGAAGGTAAGAGAGTCAAATGGGGAAAATTGTATCGGGGCGATCAATTATACAACATGGATAAAGAAGCTTATGATGCTTTTCATGCCTTGGATATTCATTCGATCATTGATTTTCGAGCTTATGATGAATATACGAAAAATCCGAATACACCGGCTGAGGTATATCAGATACGTCAATATCATTGCATTCCTGAGGGAAAGGCCGCTGCAATGGCAGGTGATCTGGCCACTTCTCCATCAGCGATGCATCACAAATATGATATCGATCTTATAAAACGTGAGCTTCAGCAAGATCCGGACTTGGCCGGTAAGTCGATGATTCATCAGCAGAAAGAATTTACAAGAAATGCTAACAGTATCGAGGCATTTCGTGATACAATAAACTTAATTGCAGATGAACAAAATATCCCTGTATATTTTCATTGCCGCGGAGGCAAGGACCGGACGGGATTTGCAGCCATGCTGCTGCTGGCTCTTTTGGATGTGGATGAAGAAATCATCATGTATGATTATTTGCTGACACAGCGTGCCAGGGAAAAGAAAAATCAGGCATATCTGGAGAAATTTCGAAAAATGGCGAATGGTGACGAAGCCGTAGCTCAGGTACTTTTGAGTTATTTTGATACAAGAAAAGATTATCTGCAGGCTGCTATTGATGAAATTCATCAATCTTATTCAAGCATTCAGGAATATGCTGTTCAAAAAATGGGAATCCGTCATGAAACGATTCAAAAATTGAAAAGCAATTTTCTGGAATAAAACATGCTGTAATAAATTTCAAGGAGAATATTTATGCTGGAGTTTAGCTTACGGCAAATAAAGTTATTAGATCATCTGTTGAATCATGAAGACTCTGATATAGATGATCTTTTATCAGTAGGTTCGATTTCGTTGAGAACGTTTCAAAATGAAATGATCGATATGAATGAGAAGCTGAGAGAATGCCGGTTACATTTAGAAATCACAAGCAATTTCAACAAAGGTTATCAGATTAAAAAGAATGCTGGAAATGAGCAGATTTTTGAATGTCTGAAAAGGCAGTGCCATAAATATTTGAATCATGAATTAATGATCTTGTATGGTGCTTCTCCGCGCATAACTTATATTATCCGTCGGTTTTTATGTGCAAAGGATTATATCCAAAGCTATGAATTAAAAAATGAATTGTATATTTCGATGGCGACGCTTACGAAGGATCTGAAAGCGGTTCGCCAGATCTTATCACAATATGGAATCGAACTGATCACCCTTCCTTATCATGGCATGAAGATCAAGGGAGAATGTTATCAGATACGCAGTGCATTGATTGATTTTTGTGATATCTATGATATCTATGAAGATGAATTTTATCTTGAACCGATGGCATTCAGGCAGTATGGTATCCAGCCTGATATCTTAAAAGAGGTGCGTGAAAAGCTGCTTGCATGCTTTCATAAGTATCGTTTGAATATCAAGGATCAGTATTTTATCGATCTATACTTTTTTTGCCTGATACAGATCGCACATGCAGATCCCACGTATCAGGAAGTCATTGGGGCAGATCGAAGTCTTTGTTATGCATGTGCCGAAGAAATCTGCCAGGTCATGCATATCCATGCTTCCTGTGCTCATTTTATTTATTTGCTGATAATCAGCGGTATCGAAGATCTTTCAATAGAAGATATCGAATATTTGCATTTAAGCAGGCAACCGAAGGTATTGCTTGAGGAGGTATGCTCACAGTTGATGGAGATGTATCATCTTGATTTGCATAAACAGGATACGATCATGAAGATGATCTGTCAGAATATTATCTTGTTGCTTTTATATAAAGATTATCATCTTTCATTGAAAATATCACAGATCAATAACTTTGATTCATTGAAAAATGCACCTTTATCATGGTCATTAAGCATTTGTATCCTGGAAAAGATCAAGGATCTTTTAGGTGTTTCTTATAATAATATAGAACTGGTCGATCTGACGGTCCGTAATTATGGAATCATCTTTTCTATTCAAAATAAATATAAGAAGATACATCTGGCTATCTTTTCACTGCATGGTAAAGGAGCGGCAGAAACGTATTACTATAAATTGGCAGAGTTTTTAAGAAAATATGATATCGAGATGTCTTTTTTCAGTTATTACGAAATTGAAGCCGTTGATCTGAGCCGGTATGATAATATCATCATTTTAGGTGCCAATAAGATGAATGCGAATGATAATCATTCACAAATCATATATTTGGAACACTATGAGCACATATCAAATGAGGTCTTATACTCCAAGCTTTTGTCACGTCACCAGATCAAAAACTTTTCGGTTAAAAAACTGGAAAATAAGATCGAGATCCACCTTTCAAATGAAAACAATCAGGGTATTCGGGAAATGGCACATATATTGAATAGCTTCGGGTATAATGAAACGAATTGTGAATCTATGTTAGATAGAATGATATCGATCAATGCGCAGCATTTTCAGTTTGATCCATATATCATTTGTTTATTGTGGAACAGGGAATTAAGATATTCATCTTTTCATTTTCATTTCGATCACCCATTAACGATTCATGGCATGAATTGTTATGAGATACAGGTTGCCATAGTAGATCCAAAATTTAATATCACTACTATCAAACAGGGTGATTCATCTCTTAGAAGAATACAAAAACGAATAGATTCAAATCATTTGCATCATATGCAAAGTAGAAGGAGGAATAAACAATGAGCTTTCCGGAAGGATTTTTATGGGGCGGTGCAACGGCTGCCAATCAGTGTGAGGGCGGTTATGATGAAGGCGGAAGAGGTCTTGCCAATGTCGATGTGATCCCCCATGGCAGTGAACGCTGGCGTGTTGTCAGCGGTCAGAGAAAGATGTTCGACTTTGAAGAAGGGTATTACTATCCGGCAAAAGAGGCCATCGATATGTATCATCGCTATAAGGAAGATATTGCTTTGTTTGGAGAGATGGGTTTTAAGACCTATCGTTTATCGATCGCATGGTCAAGGATCTTTCCAAAAGGCGATGAGGAAGAAGCGAATGAAGAAGGATTGAAATTCTATGAGGATCTGTTTAAGGAATGTCATAAATATGGGATCGAACCTTTAGTAACGATCACTCATTTTGACTGTCCGATGCATCTGATCAAGGAATATGGCGGATGGCGTAACCGCAAGCTGGTCGATTTTTATAAAAAGCTGGTCACGGTCTTATTTACGCGTTATAAAGGACTGGTGAAATACTGGCTGACCTTCAATGAGATCAATATGCTGCTTCATGCACCGTTTATGGGAGCAGGTATTTGTTTCGAAGAAGGTGAGGACAGATATAAGACGCTTTATACAGCGGCACATCATGAACTGGTGGCAAGTGCGTGGGCAGTAAGAATCGGCCATGAGATCGATCGTGAGAACAAGATCGGTTGCATGCTGGCAGCGGGTTCCTATTATCCGTATTCATGTAAGCCGGAAGATGTGTTTGAAGCAATCAAGAATAATCATGAAAACTATTTCTTTATTGATGTGCAGTCACGGGGAGCATATCCAAACTATGCCTTAAAGGAGTTTGAGAGAAATGGTTTTGAAATACCGTATAAAGAGAATGATAAGGAAATCTTGAAAGAGAATACGGTTGATTTTATATCCTTCAGCTATTATTCATCAAGAGTAGCGGCTTATAAGCATGAAAGTGAGAAGACAGCGGGAAATATCTTTGAGTCGGTAAAGAATCCGTATTTGAAAGCAAGCGAATGGGGATGGCAGATCGATCCGCTGGGACTGAGGATCACGATGAATGACTTATATGACCGCTATCAGAAGCCATTGTTCATCGTCGAAAATGGTTTAGGAGCAAAGGATGAGGCAGATGCGAATGGGTATGTAGAAGATGATTATCGCATCGCATATTTAAGGGAACATATCAAGGCGATGAAGGAAGCAATCGAGATTGATGGCGTGGAGCTGTTAGGCTATACGACATGGGGACCGATCGATCTGGTATCGGCAGGAACAGGAGAGATGAGCAAGCGGTATGGATTCATCTATGTAGATAAAGATGATGAAGGAAAAGGAAGCTTAAAGAGAAGCAAGAAGAAGAGCTTTGAATGGTATAAAAAAGTGATTGCTTCCAATGGTGAAGATCTGGATTAGGTGAATTTATGGTTACTTGCGGTGTATCACTTTATCCGGAACAGGAAAAATTAGAAGATATAGAGAATTATTTGAATATGGCTTCTCATTACGGCTTTACCAAAGTATTTACGAGCCTGTTTTCTGTAGAAGGAAGCAGGGAGGAAGTCATTGATTATTTCAAAAAACTGACTGCATTGGCACATCGCTGTAATATGAAGGTCTGCGGTGATTGTAATACAGCTTTCATGAAAAAGATGGGTGCCGATGAAAAAAATCTGAAGGTATTCAAAGAAATGGGAATAGACAGCATCAGAATGGATGTTCCTTATGGTGATGAAAGAGATGTAGCGCTGATCAATAATGCAGAAGGCATTGATATTGAAATGTCCAATGTATTTGTGGAAGCGATTGAGAAAGCAGTTAAAAACGGTGCTGATATCAAGCGGATGAAGGTCTGTCATAATTTTTATCCGCAGAAGTATTCAGCACCTTCACTTGAAGCTGTCATCCGGCAGAATGAATACTGGAAAGAAAGAAATATTCCCGTAGCGATCTTCATCAGTTCGCAACAAAAAGGAACCCATGGGCCATGGCCGCTGAGTGACGGTTTGCCGACGATCGAGGAACATCGTTTATTGCCAATCGAAGTACAGCTGAAACATTGTCTGGCATTGAAAAATGTCGATGAAGTGATCATAGGCAATGCCTTTGCCAGTGAAGCGGAAATGAAAGCTATTGATACAGTGATGAAAAAAGCATGGGTCCGTGTCCCATATCATGAAGAATTGGGCATGGCGGCAGATATGCTGCCACATGGAGATATCATTCGTATTCCGTTTAAGATTCATATGGAAGAGGGTATCAGGGATATCGAAAAAGAAATCTTGTTAGATTATCCCATCCATACAGATATGGGAGACTGCCTGCATTATATGCTTCGGGATCGCTGGCCGCGAATGTTTTATAGAAACCGTGACATTCCGCCAAGAACCTGTGAAAAGAAATATTTTACACGGGGAGATGTCGTAATTGTCAATGACAATCTGAAACATTACCGAGGAGAATTGCAGATCGTCTTAAAGGATATGGAGGCTGACGGACAGCGCAATCTATTAGGAAGAATTGCTGATGAAGAAATCATGATCTTGGATCATATTAAAGCGAAGGATGTTTTTACCTTTATGGAATGACGGTTGGAATCGTAATTTTGTTGGTGATACTGTCTTGATATTTTCAAAACGAAAGGAAAAAACATATGAATAAAGAAGGCGTTAAAATTGTAACGATCGGCGGGGGAAGCAGTTATACTCCGGAACTGATGAATGGTTTTATAAAAAGATATGAGAAAATGCCCATTCGTGAAATTTGGCTGGTAGATATTGAAGAAGGAAAAGAAAAACTTGAAATTGTAGGAAAAATGGCCCAAAGAATGTGGGATGCTTCACCTTATGATGTGAAGGTTTATTTAACTCTTGATCGAAGAGAAGCATTAAAAGACGCTGATTTTGTTACGACGCAATTTAGGGTAGGGTTATTAAATGCCAGGATCAAAGATGAAAGAATTCCATTATCTTATGGATTGATGGGACAGGAAACAAACGGTGCAGGAGGAATATTCAAAGCATTGAGAACTATTCCGGTAATCTTAAGTATTGTGGAAGATATGAAGGAACTGTGTCCGGATGCATGGCTGATCAACTTTACCAATCCAAGCGGCATGGTTACAGAGTCGGTATTGCGATATGGTCATTGGGAAAAGGTTATCGGTTTATGTAATGTTCCAATCGGACTGATGCTGAAAGAGCCGGTGATGCTGAACTTGACACAAGATGATGTCGTATTTAAATTTGCCGGTTTAAATCATTTTCATTGGCATAAAGTATTTGATCGAAAAGGAAATGATATTACTAAAGATATCATTGATAAAATTGTAGAAGGAAAAGCAGATACAGGAACTCCTGCTAATATACAAGATTTGCCATTCTACAAAGAACAATTGTATCAGATGGACATGATCCCTTGTCCGTACCATCTCTATTACTATCGTTATCAGGAAATGCTGGCACATCTATTAGAAGATTATAATGACAATAAATGTCGTGGACAGGTCGTAAAGCAAGTCGAATCTGAATTATTTGAATTATATAAAGATCCTGATTTAAAGGAAATGCCTGAACAATTATCAAAACGTGGCGGGGCTCATTATTCAGATGCAGCATGTGAAACGATCGTATCTATTTATACAAATAGTAATACACATTTGGTCGTAACGACTCGTAATAACGGTGCTCTTCCTGATTTGCCGGCGGATTGTGCAGTTGAAGTATCGTCTTTTATTGGGGCTGCTGGAGCACGGGCCATTTCTTTTGGACCTTTAAAGCCGGCACAAAGGGGATGGCTGCAAGTTATGAAGAATATGGAATTATGTGTAGAAGAAGCGGCAGTAACAGGCGATTATGGATTGCTTCTGCAAGCCTTTATCCTTAATCCGCTCATCCCTTCTGGTGATGATGCCAGACAGGTATTGGATGAATTATTAATTGCTCATGAGAAATATCTGCCTAAATTTGCTGATAAGATCAATGAATTGAAGAAAAAAGGTGTGATGCCGAAAGATTCCGTCGTTCGTGAATTGATGAAGTGATATAAAAAGCATTTAAATGAGTAATTTGACCTTAATGAAATATAATGGGAAAGAAGAGGTACGTTATTCTTTAAATAAAGATATAGAACTAATAATGATGAAAGTGGCTGTAAAGAAACCTGATGTGTAATTAGGAGCTTACAGCCTTTTTATTGTATAATGAAGAGGGAGGGTAATCTTATGGATCTTTCATTTAAGACAAAAGAAGGCAGATTTAATTATCGTGTCGGAGCTATTATGATTCATCAACAAAAAATATTGATGATGAAGGATGAACAAACGCCTTATTATTATCTGCCGGGTGGCAGGGTCAAGATGAATGAAACAGCAGAAGCGGCACTTTTAAGAGAATTGAAAGAAGAATCAGGCGTTGATGGCAAAATTATACGACCATTGTGGTTATGTCAAAGTTTTTTTGAGGAAGATGTCAGCCATGAGCATTTTCATGAATGTTGTCTTTATTTTCTGGTGGATGTTTCAAAGAGTGATATATTCTCAAGAGGAAATACATTTGTTTTAAATGAAAATGGTCATCGTTTTACGTTTGAATGGATTTCTTTTGACAGGATTGCCAGGGAATATTGTTATCCGTTATTTCTAAAGGAAAAGATATTTGATTTACCTGAACATCTGGAAATGATGTATGAATATGAATAGGAGATTTTATGAAAGCTTTGAGTGATGAATATATTGAAAAATGTATCGTGAGTGGTCAAAAAGAACATAATCAAACGATTCTTTTAGTGGACTATGATGAAAGGTGGCCTTTCTTATTTGAAAGGGAAAGAAAGCGAATATCCGATATATTAAAAGAAAAAGCCTTGATGATCGAACATATCGGATCAACCTCAGTGATGGGTCTGTGTGCCAAGCCGATCATTGATATCTTGCTTGTTGTGGAAGATGCAGGACGAGAAGAAGATTATATGGAGGCCTTATGTCAGTATGGGTATGTTTTAAGGATCAAAGAGCCTGATTTTGAAGATCATCATATGTTTAAGGGAGTGGATACGGATATCAACTTGCATGTTTTTTCAAAAGGATCAAAGGAAATTGATAAGTATTTGATTTTTAGAGATTATCTGCGCAGTCATCATGAGGCAAAAGAGCTTTATGAAAAGACGAAGAAAGAACTTGCGCAAAAGAAATGGAAGTATGTTCAGAATTATGCGGATGCGAAAAGTGAAGTTATTCAAAAGATCATGGATCGGGCAATAGAAGGATGAAAAAAATAAAAAATGATGAATCAAATAAATTGACAGATAATAAGAGGGGAGCTACAATATAGATACCCTATGGGGGTATCAGGAGGGATTATATGAAACAGGATTTTGATATTCAGGGGATGAGCTGTGCCGCATGTTCCTCAAGAATTGAAAAAAATGTATCGCAATTAGATGGTGTTGAACAGGTCAGCGTAAATCTTCTGACCAATCATATGCAGGTCAGCTATGATGAGAAGAAGCTGAATGATCAGAAAATCATTGATTGTGTCGTAAATACCGGTTATGGGGCCACGTTGCCGAATCAGGCAGATCATGCAAAGACAGCAGATGTGACTCATGAGGATGAGAGCGAGGGCATGAAGAAACGCTTTATTGCCTCTTTGATCTTTATGATCCCGCTGTTTTATGTATCAATGGGTCATATGGTGGGATTGCCGCTGCCGGCAATTTTATTAGGACATGAAAATGCATTGATTTTCGCATTTACCCAGTTCTTGTTGTGTCTGCCGGTATTGATCATCAATCAAAAATATTTTATCAATGGTTTTAAGGCCTTATTTCATCGTTCGCCAAATATGGATTCGCTGATTGCCATTGGTTCAGGGGCTTCATTTATCTATGGTATCTATGCAATTTATATGTTGGGTTATGGCTTGGGACATATGGATATGGCTCTTGTTGAGAGATATCATATGGAGCTTTATTTTGAAGGGGCTGCGATGATTCTGACATTGATTACCTTAGGTAAATATTTAGAAACGAAATCTAAGGGAAAGACGAGCGAAGCTATCCAGAAGCTGATGAGCCTTTCGGCCAAAGAAGCGATTCTTTTTAAAGATGGTCAGGAAGTAAGCGTGCCTATCGAAGAGGTTAAGGTAGGCGATATCATCGTGTTAAAGCCGGGAATGAGCGTACCGGTCGATGGAGTTGTCATTGAAGGAAATTCCAGCTTTGATGAAAGTGCCATTACGGGTGAAAGTATGCCGGTCGCCAAAGGAAAAGATGATCGTTTGACTTGTGCGACGATCAATCTGGAAGGAACGGTGAAATTTGAAGCAACCAAGGTAGGCAGTGATACGACCTTGGCTCAGATGATCAAACTGGTGGAAGAAGCCAGCTCATCCAAGGCACCGATCGCTAAACTGGCCGATCAGATTTCCGGAATCTTTGTACCGGTCGTGATCTTAATTTCATTGGTAAGCCTTATCGTATGGCTGGCTGTAGGTCAGACGTTTGAGTTTGCCTTGTCGATTGCTATCAGCGTCTTGGTAATTTCCTGTCCGTGTGCATTGGGACTGGCAACGCCGGTTGCGATCATGGTAGGTATGCGCAAAGGTGCTTCCAATGGTATCCTGATCAAGTCCAGTGAAGCTTTGGAGCTTGCTCATAAGGTAAAAACTGTTCTTTTGGATAAGACGGGTACGATCACAAGCGGTCATCCAAGCGTGAGCGATATCATTTCTTTTGATGATGATCTGTTAAGCATAGCGGCTTCCTTAGAGAAGAGCAGTGAGCATCCGTTAGCCAAAGCAATCATGGATAAGGCTAAAGAAATGCATGTTTCAGAAGCGAAGATTCAGAATTTTGAAGCTGTTTTCGGTAAGGGTGTCAAAGGTGAGATTGACGGAGAGATGGTTTATGGCGGCAATGCGGCTTTCATGAAAGAAAGCGGTATTGATTTAAGCAAGATAGAAGATAAAATGCTTCAATTGGCTGATGAAGGCAAGACACCGTTAGTTTTTGCCAGAAAGGATAAGATCTTAGGTATCATCGCCTGTCTGGATACGATCAAAGAATCCAGCGTTGAAGCGATTGCCAAGCTGCAGAAGCAGGGTATCAAGGTGGTCATGGTGACCGGTGATCATCAAAAGAGTGCGCTGGCGATTCAGAAACAATGTGGCGTTGATGAAGTCATTGCTGAGGTATTGCCTAGTGAAAAGGCCGATGTCGTCAGACGATATCAAAAGGATGGACAACTGGTAGCCATGGTTGGTGACGGTATCAATGATGCTTTGGCACTGACAACGGCTGATGTGGGCATCGCTATCGGTGCCGGCAGTGATATTGCTTTGGAAAGTGCCCAGATCGTTTTGATGAAGGATGATCTGCTGGATGTCAGCAATATGTTTAAGCTGAGCAGGGCGACGATGCGCAATATCAAGGAAAACCTGTTCTGGGCCTTTATTTACAATGCTGTACTGATTCCATTGGCAGCGGGCGTCTTCTATCCGTTGCTTGGATGGAAGCTGAATCCGATGATCGGAGCGGCAGCCATGAGCTTCAGCTCGGTATCGGTCGTGACAAATGCATTGCGTTTAAGAAGGTTTAAGTTTGATTCAGCCCATGAAGTAAAAGCTGATAAAACAGTTAAGACTGAAATGAAAGAAGTTAAGGAGGAGAAAAAGATGAATCAGAAGTTAGTTAAAATTGAAGGTATGATGTGTATGAATTGTGTTCACCATGTGGAGAAAGCCTTGAAGAGCATTGAAGGTGTCAGCGTGGAGGTTTCTCTGGATGAGCATCATGCAATCGTAACCAGTCCACAGGAAATCAGTGATGATCTGATCCGATCAAAAGTGGAGGAAGAGGGCTATAAAGTCGTAAGCATCGAGCCTTATGAGAGCAGATAAGAAAAAAATCACGCGTTTGCTGAATACGGCAAAAGGACAGCTGAACGGTATTTCAAAAATGATCGAAGAGGATCGTTACTGTATTGATATTTCAACACAGATCATGGCAGCGCAGGCGATTTTGAACAAGGTGAACAATGAAATTCTGCGGGCACATATGAATCACTGTGTAAAAGAAGCGTTTGAAGAAGGAAATGGCGAAGAAAAGGTGAATGAGATCATCGACATACTGGAAAAAATGTACAAATAAATCTGTTGACGTAGAGTTTGTGGTATGGTATCATTTCATCTGTATAAAAACCCGATATAAGGGGGAGTAGCTGATGAAGAAATTCATTATTACATTCGTCAACACGCTTCTAAAAAGCCGGATGTGATTATCTTTGATGATAAGCAAGACCTTTATTCAACATGTTGTGGATAAGGGTTTTTTATTTTAGTTGGGAGGAACTATGTTAACTAAAACGACAAAACAGATTGAAGAAGCACTGGATACCAGCGCGCAGAGTGGTCTGACAAGTGCTCAGGTTGCGAAAAGACTTGAGGAAAACGGCTACAATGAGCTGGCGGAGCAGAAAAAGGAAAGCCTTTTGATCAAGTTTTTAAATCAATTTAAGGATACGCTGGTGATCATACTGCTGATTGCAGCGGTGGTATCGATTGCAGTAGAGCCGGGAGAATGGATCGATAGCTTGATCATCCTGGTCGTTGTCATGGTCAATGCGATCCTGGGTGTCATGCAGGAAAGCAAGGCTGAAAAAAGCCTGGAAGCCTTGCAGAAGCTGAGCGCACCGACAGCCAAGGTCATTCGTAACAATCAGCCGATGGTCGTTGATGCGAAGGAACTGGTCGTAGGAGATCTGTTGATTTTGGAGGCCGGAGATTGCGTAGGCAGTGATGCCCGCATCATTGAAAGCCATAATCTGCAGATCGATGAATCAGCCTTGACAGGAGAAAGCGTACCGGTGCATAAGAGTGCAGAACCGCTGGAAAGCGAAGATATGCCGTTAGGTGATCGTGTGAACATGGCTTATCAGTCTTGTAATGTCACTTATGGACGCGGACGGGCCATCGTTACATCGACGGGCATGCAGAATGAGGTTGGTAAGATTGCCGATATGCTGATGAATGAAAAGCAGGAATTGACACCGTTACAGGTCAAGCTGAATGAAATCGGTAAAGTGATCGGTATCATGTGTATTGCTATCTGTATCATCGTATTTGCCATGGAATATTTCAGTGGCTTGGAATCACTGCTGGAAGCTTTCAAGACAAGTATTGCCCTGGCAGTTGCGGCAATTCCTGAAGGTCTTGCAACTATCGTTACGATCGTATTAGCTTTATCTGTACAGAAGATGGTCAAGCATCATGCCATCGTAAGAAGACTGCCGGCCGTTGAAACGCTGGGAAGTACTTCGATCGTATGTTCAGATAAGACAGGAACGCTGACGCAGAACAAGATGACCGTCCTTGAGGTTTACAGCAAGGAAGGTTTAAAGTCGTTAGATGATGCGAACAGTGAAGATGAAATCCGGATGTTGAATTATTTTACGCTGTGCAGCGATGCGCAGATCAAAGATGGCAAGGAAATCGGTGATCCTACGGAAATTGCTTTGGTTGCTGCTTCTTTGAAAAAGAATTATTCTAAGGAAGAGCTTGCGAAGACATATAAAAGAGGAGAAGAACTTAGCTTTGACTCTGACCGTAAGATGATGAGTGTGTTTTATGAAGTAAATGGTGAAATCATTTCGATTACTAAAGGTGGCTGTGATGTTGTCTTAAATAAATGTGATAACGCTGATGTCGATAAGATCATGGAAGCCAATAATACGATGGCAGATAAAGCGTTGCGTGTATTGGCAGTAGCCATTCGTAAATGGGATAAGATGCCGGAAACGATTGATTTTGATACCGTTGAAAATCATTTGACCTTTGTAGGTTTGGTCGGTATGATCGATCCACCTCGTCCGGAGGCCAAGGAAGCAATTGCTACCGCTAAAAAAGCCGGTGTACGTACGATCATGATCACAGGTGACCATATCAATACAGCAAGTGCCATTGCGAAAGAACTCGGTATCCTGACTGAAGGAACGCGTGCTGTCAGTGGCAGTGAATTAAGCAATATGAGCGATGAAGAGCTGATGGAGCATATCGAAGAATACTCTGTATATGCACGTGTTGCTCCTGAACATAAGGTAAGAATTGTCAATGCCTGGCAGTCAAAGGGACATGTTGTTGCCATGACGGGTGATGGTGTCAATGATGCTCCTGCTTTGAAAACAGCTGACATTGGCTGTGCGATGGGTATTACGGGTACTGATGTTGCCAAGAGTGCGGCGGCAATGGTACTGACGGATGACAACTTTGCGACGATCATTACTTCGATTCGTGAGGGCCGCGGAATCTTTGATAACATCCAAAAGGATGTACAGTATCTCTTATCCAGCAATATCGGTGAAGTATTGACTATTTTCTTAGCTTCTTTGATTTCAATCGTGATACCTGGAAGCGGTTTTGGTGTTCCGCTGCTGCCGATTCATTTATTGTGGGTCAACCTGATTACTGATTCTTTGCCAGCATTTGCACTGGGTCTTGAACCGACAGAAGAAAATATCATGGATCGCCAGCCACGTAAGAAAGATGAGGACTTCTTCTCAAACGGTCTGATGTTTACGATCATCTGGCAGGGAATCATGGTAGGAACTTTAACCTTGATTTCTTACGCTTTTGGAGAAAGCATCAATCACGAAACAGGAATGACCATGGCCTTTGTGACCTTATCAGCTGCCCAGCTTTTCCATTCTTTCAATGTGAAAAGCCATGCCAGTGTTTTCTCTAAACAGATCTTCAACAATAAGTATCTGTGGGGAAGTGCTTTATTAGGAGCAGGCCTGCAAGTCGTGATCATCAATATTCCGTTCTTTGCGAATATCTTTAAACTGGTACCACTTTCACCAATATGTGTGCTTGTTTCGGTAGGTTTGGCCTTCTCAACGATCATCATTGTCGAGATCGTAAAACTGATCAAACGTATCGTCAAAAAATAAATATCATATTAGCAGTCGTAAATGACTGCTGTTTTTTTAAAATAAGAGTCAAAATTTAGACACATAAGGATATTTGTCTTAAAAATTAGCAGTCAATACTTGACAGTGCTAAAAAGTTGACTATAATCATAGGTGTAATCAGGAAGAACATACTAGATTACAGAGATGAAATATTCCAAAGGAGGCGTTAGTTATGTTACTACCTAGATTATTTGATGATGATGTATTTGATGATGTATTTG
>NZ_CALVGS010000065.1 GCF_944327115.1 uncultured Traorella sp. | reverse complement strand
CTTGAATCCGTGGAATGCTGACGATTATCTCCCATTAGAAAATATTCATCTTCTCCTAAGGTAACAGGGCCAAAATCCTCGGTCAGCCTTCCATAGGCTGCTACCTCACTTACTACATATTCGGCATCTAAGAAATCCTGTTCAATCGGTTCATTATTGATATAGATCACATCATCACGACATTCAATGGTTTCATTCGGCAAACCGATGACCCTTTTTACCCAGTGATCCGCACTGTTATCCTTAGCCTCTACAACAACGATATCAAAACGGTGAATCTCGAAATTCCTGGAAATAATGCTTGAAAAACCTCTTTCTTTATCCTTCAATGTCGGATACATGCTGTTACCGATGACCTGAATCGGATTGACGATAAATCGAGTAACCACCATAAACACCAAAAACCAAAAAACAAGAAGTTTCAAAAAATCAAAAACTTCTTTTTTTACATCAAAATTTTTTTCTTCCATCACTTCACAACCTTTCCATGGTTAAAAGGCCACAATATAAATATATCCTTCGCAATCAATTGACTCATATCAAACGGTCCTACGATTCTGGAATCCAGCGAATGCACACGATTGTCGCCCATCAGAAAGACCTCATTGTCCTTAAGCGTAATTTCACTGAAATCTTTCGTAAAAAAACCATGTTCTTCAATTTCCTGCCGGACGTATTCTTCATCAAGAAAATCTTCCTGAATAGGCTCTCCGTTGATATATATCTGGTTATCTTTACAGGAAATCGTTTCTTTCGGAAGTGCTATTACACGCTTGACCCAGTATTCGTTGTCAACCTTCACGATAACCACGTCAAACCGTTCCACTCCCTGCGTTTTTAACGACAGGATGCTTGAAAATCCAAAGTCCTGATCATGCAATGTCGGATCCATGCTTTTCCCTTCGATCTGTATCGGATAGGCGATAAAATTAACGACGAAAAGCATGACAGCCAGACAGACTAAAAAAGTAACCTGCATCTGAAGTATATTCAATAATTTTGTTGTCGTCTTATTCCCAATTTTTCTCATGTTCTTATTATATCATTCTTTTTATAATTTTGTACTTAAATAAATAAATTGTCACAAAACATCCTTACACAAAAATCATTTTATAAGTCAAAGCATATACAAATAAAATGACGTCAATTCATCTATTTATATCATTGATGCACCTTGTCAGCTTTCTTTATCACAACTATCAAAAAAACAGACCGAAGTCTGTTTTCTAGCGAATCTCCTTGATACGAGCTGCTTTTCCGGATAATCCACGCAGATAAGTCAGCTTGTTTCTTCTTACCTTACCTACACGAGTTACCTCGATCTTATCAACAATTGGCGAATGCAGCGGGAATGTTCTTTCTACACCGACACCATTTGAAATCTTTCTTACGATGATGTTTTCATTGATACCGCCGCCCTGCTTAGCGATAACGACACCTTCAAATACCTGAATTCTTGATTTGTCGCCTTCTTTGATCTTTACGTGAACTTTTACCGTGCTTCCGCTTCTGATTTCAGGAAGATCTTTTTTTAACTGTGTTTTTGTAACTTCATTTACTAGATTTAAATTCATCTTTCTTCTCCTTTTCTCATGTATTTTTTTACGCTTATTCATTCGTATTGCTACCAGCGGAATAATCGTGCCTGTTTAAGCCTATTTATAATAACATAAATGAAATATAGGATGCAATTATTTTTTTTGATTTTCTTCTATAATTTCATTTAAAAACTGTTTTTCTTCTTTGGTAAATGCCCTTTTTTCCAACAGATCGGGACGTCTTATATAAGTCTTGCGCAATGATTCCTTCAATCTCCATTTACGAATATTTTCGTGATGACCGCTTAAAAGGATCTCCGGAACCTTTTTTCCATCATATTCGATCGGACGCGTATATTGCGGATACTCAAGAAGACCGTTTTCAAAGCTGTCATCCTCATGGCTTTCCTTCGTGATCACACCCTCCAGCAGGCGTATGATCGCATCAGAAATCGTCATGGCGCCAATTTCACCGCCTGTAAGCACAAAATCACCAATGCTCACCTCTTCATCCACATAGTCACGAATACGCTCATCAAAGCCCTCATAATGACCGCAGATAAGAATCAGATGCTCATATCTTTGAACATAGTCATGAGCCATCTTCTGATGAAAGACCTTCCCCTGCGGTGTCAGCAGAATGACATGTGAATTTTCTTGGCGAACAGCTTTCAGACAGTCTGCGATCGGCTGGACCATCAAAAGCATTCCTACCCCTCCGCCACAAGGTGTATCATCAACATGATTGTGCTTATCCAGCGTGTATTGACGATAATCAATACATTCAAGCTCAACCGCTCCTTTTTCAAGAGCCTTTCTGATGATAGAAGTCGATTTAAAAGAATCAAAAAATTCCGGGAAAAGCGTCAGGATCGTAATTTTCATAGCATGCCCTCGATCACATCCACATCGATTCTTTTTTCATCAATATCGACATTTAAAATAAATCGGTCGACATACGGAATTAAAATATCCTTCTTATTTTCACAAGAAATGCGTAAGATCTCATGTGCCTGTGTTTCCAATATTTCACTTACCTCACCTAAAAGCTCATCATGATAATATACCTGACAGCCCTCAAGCTCATAGTAATAAAAATCATCATCCTCACTGCCATCCACTTCGATCAAAAGCTCAAGGCCCTTATACTTCTCAACATCATTGATGTTATGATGATCTTTAAATGTCACCAGAACACAGCCCTTATGAATACGGAAAGAATCTATTTCAAAACAGATGGTTTCTTTACCATAATGAACAAATACTTCATTTCCCTTTGAAAATCTCTCTTCTAAAAAATCCGTATTCGGTATGACCTTCAATTCCCCTCTGATTCCATGGGTATTCACTATTTTTCCTATACTCAGATGCATACTCTCACCTCTAAAAATAGGATGCAACTGCATCCTAATAAGATTCAAACTTGATCGTAATCTTTTTATCTTCCTTGCGGCTTGCTACTGACATCATTTGGCGGATACTGGAAGCCATCGCTCCCTTCTTGCCAATCAAACGTGCCACGTCATCACTGTTTGCGTAAACATAAAGACAGATTTCATGCTCATCCAGCGTCTCCATCTGTTTCACTGAAAGATTCAGCGAATCACTGACGATAGGTTCGCACAGGTTATATAAAACCTTTTCGTAATCGATCATTATTTTGACAATTTAGATTCGTGGAACTGTTTCATGATACCCTGCTTAGATAAAATGTTACGAACCGTGTCACTTGGCTGTGCACCATTCTTCAACCATTTCATAGCAGTTTCAGCATCAACTTTTACTTCCGCAGGATTTTTAGTCGGATCATAATATCCAATTTGTTCAATAATTCTTCCATCTCTAGGAAAACGGGAATCAGCAGCTACAATTCTGTAAAAAGGAGCTTTTTTAGATCCCATTCTTTTTAATCTTAATTTAACAGCCATGTGTTTATTTCCTCCATATTTTCTATACGGACATGATTCTACCATACAGAAGAATAGATGTCAAGGTTTTTTACTTGACATCCATCACTATTTTCATGCTCTTCCAAATCAAATAATATGCTCCCTATTGATGCCTATTCACTTGTTCTAAAATGAGCAATGATCTCATATCTTCCTAATACATCTTCTTCATAGCGAAATTGAAAAGGTGAGGCATGGTGAATCAGAAATGGAATTCCTTGCTTATTTCTTTTATCCGATACGATACCGATATGTTCATGAAAAACAACGATATCACCACCCTGCCACTGTTCGATATCATGAATATCTGTCGTTAAAGAAAGGGCATGATTTTGAAAATAGACAAGTAAGTTACGCACCCGTCGGAAATCTATATTCGCATCTGCCACCTCAATATCATAATCCTCAGGATGGGCAGCGATATCTTCATCGACAAGTACCTGTAAGTCATAACCGGCATCTTTCAAGGCAAAAGCCACGACATCACTGCATACCCCATAGCCATCATCCGGATAACCTCCTTGATAATAGACACTTTTATATTTAGGATGAGTATTGATATAATTACGTGCATTCATCAGGATATCACTTTGATCATCGATCCCATCCTGATCCTTATCCACAGAGCTTTTCAATGTTTCAATACCAAAATAAGCATTGTCATAAGAGCGATGAGGCAGTATGTTGAAATGATACAGGATCATGATCAAGACACTTATCATCAAGATAGCACCAACAAGTAAAATATACATTTTTCTGGTTTTTTTGTTCATGTTTTCCCTCCTGCACCTATTCTACCATATTCTTATTTTTTTATTTCTTACGTTTTCCTTGCAAATGAAAAGAAGCCCCTTTGGACTTCTATCTTCTTCTTCCTTTTGTTTTCAGCTTAGGACGATTCATGCTGCCAGAACGCATCATCTGATTCATCTTCGCCATATTGGGCATACCGCCCTTCTGCATCTGACTCAGCATCTTCATTGCCTGCTTGCTTTGCTCGTACTGCTTGATCAACTTGTTGACATCACTGACCTGTACACCGCTTCCCTTTGCGATACGGCTCTTACGAGAAGCCCTCAGAATGCCTGGATCATCTCTTTCTTCCTGTGTCATCGAAAGAATGATGGCCTCTGTTTTCTTCATGTCATGACTCGCCTTGACCTCATCGATCTGACCTGCCATCTGGCTCATACCGGGAATCATCTTCAAGATGCCGCCAAGCGAACCCATTTTATTGACCTGGCGAAGCTGCACCAGCATATCATCAAGTGTAAAACGCCCGCTCATCATGCGCTTGGCCGTTCTTTCACTTTCCTCAAGATCCATCTTCTCCTGTGCCTGTTCCACAAGAGTCATGATATCACCCATACCTAAAATGCGATCTGCCATACGATCCGGATAGAAAATATCCAGATCATCGATCTTCTCACCCTGACTGGCAAACTTAACCGGTATTTTGGTAAGTGAGCGGACCGAAAGGATACCACCGCCTCGGGCATCGCCATCCATCTTAGTAGCAATCAAGCCGGTCACATGCAGCTGCTCCGTAAAGCTTTGGGCCACACTGACGATATCCTGGCCACTCATCGCATCTACCGTCAGCAAGATCTCATTCGGCTTCAGATAAGCTTCGATATCTTTTAACTCCTGCATCAATTCTTCATTGATGTGCAGACGTCCGGCTGTATCAAAAATAAGCGTATCATAGCTGTTGGCCTTCGCATAATCAAGCGCATGCTTTACCTGCGTCAGCACATCGACATCGACACCTTCGCTGTACACCTCAACATCAATGCTTTTTCCAAGCGTTTTTAACTGTTCAATGGCTGCCGGACGAATAATATCACAGGCAACCAGTAATGGTTTTCTGCCCTTTTTCTTTTTCAAAACATTGGCAATCTTTGCGGCAGCCGTCGTTTTACCGGTACCTTGAAGACCGACCAACATGATCGTTGAAAAAGAAGTCAGATTCAACTCATTATCACCGTCACCCAACAAAGCAACGATCTCATCATGAACGATCTTAACAACCATCTGACTTGGATTCAATGAATCCATGACCTCTGTACCCATTGCCTTTTCTTTGACATTGGCAATAAAGTCCTTCACGACCTGATAGTTTACATCTGCTTCCAGAAGTGACATGCGCACTTCCTTCAGCATCTCATTCATATTTTTTTCTGTCAGCTTACCTTGACCCGATAAGTTTTTAAAAGCCTTATTTAATTTATTTGTCAATGATTCAAATGCCATACTCCACCTCGTTTTTGCCTCACCATTATACCATAATTTTCACAAAAGACTATACCATTCTTAAAGACAGCTTTTCAAAGTATTCTTCATGCTGCACATGATGTTTATAAAAATGCTTATTCATTCATCTTAGTTATCAATATCTGAATTTTAGATTTTCATAAAAGCCGTGTTTTATCCTCAGCCATATGAATGTCCACTTATTGATAGATCATTACTTTGAATATTTATTAACAATCTTTTTTCCGATAGATTTGAATATCAAATGCAATCTCTGTATCCAGGCTTTCCATCTCAGCTACCTTATGTGCAGCCTCTTTACTGCTTTTCCAATAATAAGGCGTCATCATAAACAAAGCCTCAATATCATCATGATCATCGATATGAATGACATCCTCAACCTTCACACGCTCGATCAGTTCAAAGCGTTCATCCTTGATCAATTCCATCTCATTTTCATAAACCTGATCATATAATTTCTTTTTCAAACCATAAAGATGACGCCGATGCGGAGCCACCCGTATATAAATCCCTCGATTTTTCAAAACACGCGCACACTCATCAACAGGTGCAGGTGCAAAGATATTCGTTATGCCATCAACACTTTCATCCTCAAAAGGCAAACGAAAAATGCTGGCAACGACATACTGGGTATGCTTATCCATCCGTGAAGCTATCTTTAAAGCATCTTTACTTAGATCCACGCCATAGCATTCAGCCACATGTCGGCTCATGCCGGAAGTATAATAGCCTTCCCCACAGCCCAGATCCAGCAATACCCTTACCTGTAACCGAGTCACAATTTCTTCTAATCTTTCTTTTAAGAGGTGATAATAATCGGCATTCAAAAAGCGATGACGTGCGGCTACCATTTCTTTTGAATCCCCATGATTTCCGCCAAGCATCAGGTTTACATAGCCTTGTCTGGCCCTGTCATAGGTATGATTGTTTTCACACCTGAAAGTTTTCTCACAGCATACCAGCTTAGCACCGCACTTAGGACAGATCATAGAAGCGCCTTTCTGGCGTCATTATATATTATCTTAAAATCTTCAAATGTCACATCCTGATATCCCTGATCGTTTTTACGATAGATAAAGATATGGTCATGACCATCTTTATAAATATTATATCTGTTACCACTCAATTCGATCTCTCCGAAATCATAGCGATTCTCATCCTTGCGCATCTGCAGCTCAAGATCAGCAATTTCTTCCTTCTCGATACGCCACGTATAAGTTCCGTAAATCGGAAATGCCTTGATTACGATGACCGTATCCTCAACTTTCTGTTCATTCAGCCTTATGAATTTCATCTCGATATTTGAACGGACATCCACCGGCTGATCAAAGTCAACCTGACTCAGCACTTTTTTATAATCATCGTAGGTTTCATAAGGAACGATGACCAAAGAAACAGGATTCCCTACAAATGCATCTTTCGCAATGACCGGAACCTCCAATCTTGAAAAAACGATCTTTTCGATTCGATTATTTGCGAAAGCCCTGCTTTCGATCCATTTGATTTTTTTATGAAAATGAATCTGCGTCAAATAATTTCCTTCAAATGTTTCGACACCTATGGTCGTTGTCTTTTCTCCCAGATGTACATAATGAAGCGATTTTTTCTTAAAATCATCACCATCGATCACCAGTACGAAATCATTAAAATACAATTCTCCGTCCTTAAACAAGTAAAGCCTTTTTTCAACCATTCCTATCCCTCCGTTACGACTATGCAGATACATCCTTTATGAAGCGTGATCTTACTTTCTTTTCCTATAAACTCATTATCGACACCCAGTGTCGTCGCATTGCTTAAGCCTTTATGATCCAATGGATATTTCAGATTCTCAATAGAAATCAATGATTCCTCCACCAATGAAAAAACACTGATATAACCCCGCATGGAAGCATCAAAACATCTGCTTCCTTCACAAAGCACTTCTACACGGCTGTTTTGAGAAACCAACACCCCATGGGCCTTTTTCTGACATAAATAATTCAAGCACTGAATATTTCCTATGGTATGCTCCAAGCGTCCGCCCATAGCACCATACATCACAAATTCATCATACCCTCTTTCAAGTCCTGCCTGAATGGCCAGCATCATATCCGTATCATCTTTTTCCGGTTGGCTGCGTAAAACCTCGACATGACTGATTGAATGAGGATATGAATCAAAATCACCAACGACCAGCTGTGGACGGATATGCAGCTTTAAACAATACTGATATCCTCCGTCAACAGCAATGACAAAATCATTTTTTTGAAGAGAAATGTTTTCTTCCTTCATTTCTCCTGCACCAATTAAAATACATTTCTTGCTCATGCTATCATTTTATCACAAATTAAGAGCTGTGATGAACAATTCTATCATTATTTCATTGAATATTTTCAAGCCAGCGCGTTGCCCCTATCTGCGTGGTTGCCTTACCACCGCATTCATTACCGAAATCAAGGCAGTCCATGAGCGATTGCTTCTCCAAAAGCGCTTTAAAAAAGCCTGCCACAAAGCTGTCACCGGCTCCTGTCGTATCGACACATACAACTTCTTTTTTAGGCGATACCCAGCAATGAAGCGTATCATTATGAACATAACAGCCCTTGGCACCTATCTTAATGATGACATTTTTTGCTCCTGCATGATAAAGCTGTTCTGCCGATGCTTCAACGCTGTCAGCCCGTGTCACAAGCTGTGCCTCGGCATCATTGCAAAAAAGATAATCCACATATGGCAGTGACAGTTTAAGATCATCAAGCGTTTCCTGATGCTTACATTTTGTCATGTCGGCTGCAACGATCATCCCCTGCTTTTTAGCCGTCTTAAATAAGACCATCAGCTCATGATCCCTGATCTGAGGGAAAACAAAGATACTGGCAAAACAAACTATTTTCGCCGATGTGACAAAAGGCAATGGAATATCCTCTAAGGTCAGCTTTCTTAAAGAACCATTGGCATTTGTCAGAAAATGTCGTGATCCGTCTTTTTTGATCAATACGGTATTGATCCCTGTTTTCAAGTCATCACGCATCGTTTTTTCATTCAAGAGGATTTGCTGCTGCCGGCATTTCTTTACAATAAATTCCCCTGCCTGATCTTTTCCAAGAATCGTCATCAATTCTACTTTTTTATGGAAAGCCGAGAGAACAAGCGCCTCATTCAAGGCATCTCCGCCATAAGATAATTCGATATCTTCACATGGATAAGATCCTTCTTGAAAAACATGTTCATCTGTCGGGTATGCAAGCACATCTAAAATTGCTGCTCCTATGATAATAATTTCAGGTTTCATTTTATCATCTCCGACTCTATTCTATCATATTTTTCGACATGTTCCTTCCTGCTTTTGATTCTATGATAAAGAAAGATTTAATAAAATGAAAATGGGTGTTGCATTTTTGTCTATTTTTTTATATAATAAACAGGCACAAAGCAATACGGTTCCTTAGCCAAGTGGTAAGGCAATAGACTGCAACTCTGTGATCGCCAGTTCAAATCTGGCAGGAACCTCCATTTATGGGCTCGTGGTGAAACTGGTAGACGCAAGGGACTTAAAATCCCTCGGATGAATAATCCGTGCCGGTTCGATTCCGGCCGGGCCCACCATTTTGAAATATATGCTAATTCGTAAAACGAATTAGCTATTTTTATATATTTTCTGACTTATTTTAAACTGTTTGATAGTTCATGTTCGCAAGAGGATATTTAGCTTATCAACTGAATTTGATTGAAACTTTGCCTTGATGGAGCGTATGTTAAAAATCTAAAAGAAAATGTCAATATTTTGGATTTTTATACAGGAATGCTCCGGTTTTTCATTCAGAAGACAGGGATCCAATTTCTACTGCCATGAACAACATAATTTTTTTGTGACGATATGAAAAAAATTTTTTACCGGAATCCTATCAGTGAAACATTCAGAATCAATTATCTTACAAGACCATAGATCCATGACTATATTGATACCGTAATCATAGCTTCAGATAATGATAAAGCAGGAAGACAGGTTTATGATAAATTTGTGGAAAAATATCAGCCATTTTTACTCATACCAAAAACTATATTCCGATTTTCCCGAATCAAAAGATTGGAATCAGGATCTTATAAACTATAAGATAATAGAAAGGAAAAGATAAAACAATCTAATAAATTTACATTTCAATGACTAAATTCTACTCTTTTTCTTCAAAAAATTGAAAAAAACAGCCAACTGGACACAAATTCAGCACAAATGTCCTGTATTTTTTTCAATTATTATGCTTCAATATAGGCGAGGAGAAACATATGAATCAAGAAAAAATAGGATTGCTCATCAGAAAAAAACGAGTCGAAAAAGGATTGACACAAGAACAGCTGGCCAGCTATCTTGGTGTCAGCCCTAAAACGATTTCAAGATGGGAAAGAAGGTTGAATATTCCGGATGTTTCAATGCTTGAAAGCCTGTCTTTAGAATTAGGGATCAGTGTAAAGAATTTGATCATCGGAGAGGAAACTGTCGTACAGGATGTGGATCCTTCCACCTTGACAATTCTTTATATGCAGAAAGAAGAAATCTTCAAAATTGCAAAAAAGAAAAAAATCGTTCTGATTTGTCTCATGGTTTCTCTGATTCTTTTTCTGGATATTTCGTATGGCTACTTCTCAACAAGCCTTTCGTGGCAGATCAGTGAAGGAATATTTTTCCCAAAAGGAATTGTTTGTACACTTATTTTTGGAACAGGTTCTGCTTCAAATTATCAGGGTCTTTTACTCACTCAAATGTTCTATCTTTTCCTTTCGGCATTGATTCTTAATGTACTGTTGATTCTGCTATATGTTTATTTGTCTTTTATTCAACTAAAAAAAAGCATGGAAATAAATTAATCAAATTAAGATTTAAAGGAGTATAAGTATATGAAAAAAATCCTTAAAAGATTGTTAAGTATCACTTTATCTATCGGCATACTTACCTGTAATTTTGTAACTCCGCTATATGCTGAAGAAGTAAATAACCAGATTTTCTCTGAAGAAACTCAGGAATGGCTTGAATGGTTCAATTCCCTTACCTATGAGGAACAAATAACTGTTAGTTACAGACCTGCAGAAATCATTGAATATCTTAATGGAGATAATGCTATTCTTCCGGAGCTAAGAGCATTAGATAGAATCGATAACCCTCAAATCGGAACAAATTCAGTAATTCCAGATCAACCAGGCGGTGGAGGAACGATGGTTGTCGGCGGATATGAACTCGCCTACAATCCAAGCTACTGGAACGGTTCAAGAATTAATAAAGCAAATTGTTATTACTATGTAATGAATGTCGTTTCTTCATCAACTGATAAAGGCACACAACAGCCCGGTTTCAAAGCTAATTCTGTATTCACCTCGCTAATAGCATCCAATATAATTGCTGCAGTAAAAAAGGATATTCCATATTTTTCAAATGTAGTTAGTATCAGATCTTCTTCTGCAGGCGAAAAGCCAAGAGCAAAAGAATACAAAGTTGTTTTAGTTATCGCGCCTGGAAAAGATTATCACTGGTATAGACAAAATCCCGATGGCTCATGGTCACACAAGAGAGGCCATACTGAAGTAACACGTGTAGATGCATCAGGAAATATTATATATAATCCTCAGGGCTGCAACAGAAATTACGGTTCTCTAAATTATTCAACATTTGCAGGGTATTATATAGTTAAATATGCATAAAAAGATAATTCTTGTGGGAATAGGTTTAGCTTTGCTATTTATGTTTTCAACAAATCATAAAAGCAAAACCGTAAAAATGAGTTTTCCAGATTCGTTTTCCAAAGAAACTATAAAATGGTTAATGTGGTATGAATCCTTATCTTACGAAGATAAAAAGGCTACTTCATATGTACCAAAAGAATTGATAGAAGCTATGGAGAACGGTTACGAATACGAGTTAGCTGAATAATCATAACTGAAAAAGATAATTAATTGGAAGATAGAGTACGTTTTAAGGAAAAGGGATAAATATATGAAAGAGGTGTTAAAATTGATTATATTCGTTTCCTGTATAGAATGACTACCATTACGAGGAAACTAAAAGCAAATACACGATAGAGGTGCAAATCTAAAGAAAGACAGTCTAGTAGAGGAAAGACCAATGGATATATTATGATAATTAAGTATTAAATCCAAACTAAAGAATAATACATTTATGCAACCTAAAATTATTTTAGAGAAAGGAGATGCTTAATTTTAGGGGTTGCAAGCAATTAATATTATGCCTAAAAAAATATTTAAAATGTTTATCGTTGCTGTGATGACTTTAGCAATTGTTCCATGCAACGTTTCTGCTACGGATACAGAAGAGCCTACTGTTATTACTGATCCAGCAACCGAGTTTATATATACGCTTTTGAAAGATAATCAAGAAAGAAGAGCAATAAGCTACTATGAAAATGGCTACGAAGTAGTAATGACATATGATAAAATTGAAGAAAGCTTGACTGTCGACAAAACAAAAGATGGCGTCACAACCACTCAAGTATTTTATTCTGTGATTACTAGAACCATATTCTCACCATGGAATTATGAGATTAAAGGTACTGTTTATACTCTTTATGCTGTAATAAATGGTAAAGAGAGTAAAAAAGTTAGAATGAGATCTGCTTCTAATTCTGCAAATCTTGATAGATTTTGTGATGCAATTGATGATATGGTAGATACGGAAAAAAGCATCATTGCTTCTGTTGGTTTAGATTTATTAATACCAATTATTGGTGCTTTCTTCACTGGAGGAATCAGTTTAGTAGCTGCGTTATCAGCGATAGGTGCGGGAGCCGGAACTTTAGCGCAGGCTGATCATTTAAACGAATTATACGATAGAGCCAAGGAAGCATTTTTAGCTCTATGACATGGTATCTTATTCTCGATATTTTTATGCGTATAGCGATGATTTGGATTTGTATTGATTATGTAAAAAATAGATTTGAAAATCTAACAAAAACAAGGAAAATTATATCAATACCGCTGTACTCATTCTTAGCTATATGGGCTATATACCACTTAATTATCAATGTAATAGAAATAATAAATTAAAGGGGAGTTATCAACTCCTCCAATGGCATGAACTAAGTCACTCTTTTTCTAAGAAAAATATCACTATAAATAATAAAATTACACTTTGCAGTAAATACAAAAGAATCAAAATATCGCCTTATAACTCGATTTTATCATATAAATAATAACAATAAAAGATTTTATTTTAGCTATATTTTGGGTATTATATAAGTGAATAAAAAAGTATAAACTTGATTGTTTTTGTATTTGTTATATTGTTTGGTAGTTATCAAAATAAAAATGGAGGTCTGTCTTTACTTAGAGGCTCATTTCAAAATAAATAGGAAAATAAATTAGAAAATATTGTATTTGAAATTTATTTAAGAAAAAGATAGTAATGAAGAAGCATTGTTACATAAAGAAACATATTAGAATGATTATTACTTTATTTTGAGATATATCAGGGAGGAATGAATATGAAAAAAAAGCTAGTAATAGCGTTGGGACTAGTGCTGGTTGTATTACTAGTACTTTGCAGTATGAATTATAGGGAAATAAATGGAGTATATCAAAAGAAATACGGTGATACTCAAATTACGCTGACAATGAATAATGGAAGATATTCATTTTCTGGAGAATTGTCTTATTCATATATTGGAGATATAGTTCCACAGTCAGGTTATATTTATCAGCAGAAAGATAAATACTATTATCTTACTTCTAAATTGAATGAAGGTCCTTATTTTGAAGTGAAAGGAAATAATATTATTTTGCATTTAGCTGTTCATTATAGCACTGCATATGAATTTTATAAAATCAGATAATTTGGTAGAAGAAAATAAGTGTTGGCAAGTGATAAACGATGAAATATTTTAGAGCTTGTTTTAACAGAATCCTATATTGTTGCTATTAGTTATTACTCAATGGAAAAAGAATTAAACAAGCCAATTGATTTTAATATTTTAGGCAGTGATTCATGTAACTGTATCAGTGAAACATTCAAAATCAATTATCTTACAAGACCATAGATCCATGACTATATTGATACCGTAATCATAGCTTCAGATAATGATAAAGCAGGAAGACAGGTTTATGATAAATTTATAGAAAAATATCAGCCATAAAAATGAAGTACATAATAAAAAGAATGAACTAAGTCACTCTTTTTCTAAGAAAAAATATCACTATAAATAATAAAATTACACTTTGCAGTAAATACAAAAGAATTAAAATATCGCCTTATAATTTGATTTTATCATATAAATAATATCATTAAAAGACTTTATTTTAGCCATATTTTAGATATTATATAAGTGAAGACAATGTATAATCATGAAAGAGGTGGATCTTATGAAAGAGGTGTTAAATTTGATGATATTCGTTTCCTGTATAGGACGACTACCATTACGAGGAAACTGAAAATAAATATTTTAATATAAAGAAAGATCGTCTAGCAGAGGAAAGACCAGTGGATATTTTAAACTAATACATAATCTGATGGAGCGATTGTTTTAAGCACATATAAATATTCAGGCGGATCAGATATGATGCAAAGAGTATTTTATTTAAAACAATGGTGACCTAACGACATTCAAAATTTTGATGACAAGCATTTAAATATGTAGCAGGTCGATTCGTACCAGCAATTCTGGAATACATTCCTTCGGCCGTTAGCCAGATTTTGTCATAGCTGCAACTTTATCAACAAGCTATTGAAACAATATTTGTGGGGCAAATAACTGACATGTGTCTTTTTGGAAAGAAAGGAAAAGTAACAATAACGGGTTCCTGCAAGAGTATCGTTGAATGGACAGATAATAAGTTCTATGCAAGAAATGGTTCTGTATTTAGATCTGTTGTTAATCTTTTATCTTAATCAGGAATAAGAGAAAGGTATCGCCTTTCTCTTATTATAAATTAAAAAATATATATGATGAATATCATAACAAGTCACAGTTTATCGCATAAAAAAAGGAGGAAATATATATATAATGAATTGCTATTAAATGAGCTCTTTATAATATATATAGGTAATTATATGAACATTAAAAACTTTTTAAAAAAATATCGTATAACTTTTATTTATGGTATAAGTATGATTCCGTCTACTAGATTAAACCCACTAATTACTAGAATCTTTTTAGACATAGAAAATGCATATTCTTATAAAAATCAATTAATTGCTATAGAATTGGTATTTTTGCTTCTTTCCCTTATTCTTATTTTCAGCTTATATAGATATTATAAAAAGAAATATAAAATCATTCTTATAGGTATAAATGTCCTAAATATGATTCTTTTTAGCTATATAGTGCTCAATGCAATATTTAAGTTATCTGGCGATTATCAAACAATTTTAAGTTATACATCTTATCAAATGTTGCCGATATACTGGGTTATACATCTTATCAGCTGGGGATTTTACCAAATACAGAATAAAAGATAAGACTGCATTAATGAAAAGATTCAGAATAATTTGTAGTATCACTATGTCCTGCTGAGCAAAGAAAGTATCTATATTTTTTATCTATTATAATCTGAATTTTAAAATTTGAT
>NZ_CALVGS010000064.1 GCF_944327115.1 uncultured Traorella sp. | reverse complement strand
GTTACCAGTAGGGCTTTACCCCTGACATAAAGCTAAGTAATGAATGGTTCATTCATTATTTAGTTTTGGTTTGGGGTTTTTATTTTAGGCAAAACCAATGGAAGTGCGCAGCCATTGTTTGCAGATAGAAGCTATAAGAGAAAGGAGATAGTTATGGCAAAGAAAGATTATGAAGAAATGTCGAAGCAGATTCTTGAGTTTGTAGGTGGAAAAGAAAATATCAGCCATTTTATGCATTGTGTGACAAGACTTAGATTTACAGTCAAAGATAAGGGATTAATAAAGAAAGATGAAATTGAGAAAGTTCAGGGAGTTATTGGATCAAAATGGTTAGGCGAGCAATATCAAATTATTATTGGACAAGATGTTGAGAAAGTTTATAAAAAAATATGTGAAATTTCAGGAATTGCTGAAGAAAAAGCAATTGATGAAAATTTAGATGTTAAGAAAAAATTTACACTAAAATCAATAGTATCTAATTGCTTAGATGCCCTTACTCGCAGCTTTATTCCTTTGGTTCCAGTTATTGTCGCTGCTTCATTAATTAAGATGATCGCAATTGTCTGCGGACCTAATATGCTAAATATTATGTCAAGCGATAGTGATATTTATATTTTATTTACTTTTGTAGGAGATGCAGGATTCTATTTTCTTCCAATTTATATGGGATATACAGCTGCAAAACGATTTGACGTGTCACCTGTGTTAGGAATGTTTGCTGGAGCTATACTTTTACATCCAACTTTAATACAATTGGTTTCTGATGGAACCCCCTTTACCGTTTATGGAATACCAATGACTGCTGCTAGTTATGCGAGCACGACGATACCAGCATTATTGATCGTTTGGATAATGTCATATATTGAGAGGTTTTTCAAAAAAGTATTACCTGAAACATTACAAATGGTGTTTGTTCCTTTCTTAACAATGTTAATTATTCTTCCTATTGAATTATGCTTTATTGGGCCTTTGGGTTCATGGGTAGGTAATGGTTTATCATATGTATGTAATGCTATTGCGGCAATGGGACCTATTCCGTCAGCATTAGTATGTGCATTTATTGGGGCATTTACGGGAGTCATTATTCTGTTTGGTATGCATGTTCCACTATATTTTTCATATATCAATGTGTTAAATCTTAATGGATCGGAAGGATTGATTGGTCCGGGTATGCACGCATCATCAATGGCTTTGAAAGGTATGGCATTAGGAGCAGCATTGAAATTAAAAGGTGAAAATAGAAGTTTAGCTATTTCATATTTGATTTCATATTTTATTGGTGGTGTTTCGGAGCCTACAATTTATGGAATAGGAATACGTTATAAAAGACCATTTGTGTGTGCTGGAATAAGTGGTGCAATAGCAGCTATTTACTATGTTATTACTGGTACTCATGTTGTAACGGTTGCACCAACATCTGGAATATTATCTTTTGTCACATTCATGGGAGGACCTGTTTCCTATTTGATTAACGGTCTAATTGGCGGAGTGATTGCTTTTGTTCTCTCAGCAGTTTTAACTTATTTCTTCGGCTTTACGAAAGAAGATCTAATTGAAAATATTGATGAATTATAGGAGAAAATTATGGAAAAACATTATATTGAATTTATAAAAAATTATACTTCTGATATGTTTGAAACTAATCCGAAAATATTTCAAAACAAGGATGATGATTATGCTCAGTTATGCTTAGTTGATATGGTTGGAATTCTTTATTATGAAGGAAAACTTGATGAAAAACCTATTTATTATATAAGACACGCTAATCCTGATAGCTATCGGTTTGGTGGTATGATTGAATTAGGTGACGATTTTCTTTCACCACAAAAAAGAGGATATCATGAAGATGCATTCATTGATAAATGTAAATTAACAACGGAATATTCTAAATTATCTGATGATCCAATTATATATGGTCTTGGAACAAAAAACCCTTTTTCAGAATTCCGATTTTATATGGATCATGCAACATTTAAAGAATCAGATTTTTTAAATATTGTAGCAACACCTCTTCCAATTTGCATTATCGATCATGGTTGTATTTTCCCACCACTGTCAATGATTAAACAGCCTTGTATTTTAAAAGGCACTTATGAAGGAAAGAATATCATAGGCTTTGGTTCTTATGAGCGATTATATAAACCTAAAAAGAATAAAGAAGACTTTGGGAAAAGTTTAGGATATATATATTCTATTGGCATGGGACTAAGAGAAGATAATAAATATGAAATCGCTTGTGCATCTATTGATGAAAAAGGCTCTTCTATTGGTTATTATTGGTTAGAAGGAGAACAACCTATTGTATCATATGATGTAAAGATGGAAGCGAATTGGAAACATCTTCCTTATGTCGATGATGGAACATGTATTTATAAAGATGCAGTTTACAGATTTGCAGATCTTGAATTCCATGTCGAAGGGAAATGGGGAACAAAAGGTTTTACATCACACCCAAGAATAGAAAGACACGGACAATCTCAAGTATTTGGTACATGGTATATTGGAAAAAAACCTTATAAACATAAACTTTCTTATAATGTGAATGAAAATATGGAAGCATATGATTATAAATTAAAAAAACGTGGTTTTAATGTTGTTGATTAGGAGGAATAATGATGAGTTTTCCAGATAATTTTTTATGGGGAGGAGCGGTAGCAGCTAATCAATATGAAGGAGGATTCAATGAAGATAACAAGGGAGTTAATTCAGCAGATTGTATAACACGTGGTTCACGTACTAAACCAAGGTTGGTAACATTTAAAAGAGAAAGCGGTAAAATTGAAGCAGTACCTATGTTTGGCATGGATATTCATGATAAAGTACAATTTGGTTGTTTTGAAGGTTTTGATTATCCAAGTCATAGAGGAATTGATTTTTATCATCACTTTAAGAGTGATATTGCTTTATTCGCAGAAATGGGTTTCAAAGTATTTCGGTTATCAATAAATTGGTCAAGAATATATCCCACAGGAATGGAAGATAAGCCTAATGAAGCAGGATTAAAGTTTTATGATGATGTTTTTGACGAATTACAAAAATATCATATTGAGCCTTTAGTTACTATATCACATTATGAAACACCTATCGAATTGCAAAATACATGGGGAAGTTGGACGAATTCAAAAACAATAGAATGTTTCGAAAGATATGTAAGAACAATTGGTGAGAGATATAGAAATAAAGTTAAATATTGGTTAACGTTCAATGAAATTAATGTTTGCGAAACATCACCATGGCTTTCTGCCGGTGTTGGAAAAAATGATTTGCAAACCAAAGCAGATATAGCTAAAAATCAATTAATAGCTTCTGCAAAAGCAGTTAGTATTTTACATGAAATTTGTTCTGCGAATAAAGTTGGAAATATGATCGCATATGGTGCAGTTTATCCATATACATGTAATCCTAATGATGTATTAAAATCAAAATTAAAGATTAGGAGTAAACATTTTTATACAGATGTACAAGTAAGGGGATATTACCCCAGCTATAAATTGAAAGAATATGAAAGAAAGGGAATCAGATTTTCTTTAACAGACGAAGAAAGTCAAATATTAAAAAAAGGAACAGTTGATTTTATATCTTTTTCGTATTATATGAGTTCTGTTGTTTCATCCGATCCAAATCTTGATAATAATGCGACAGGGAATATGCTTACTGGTTCTGTAAAGAATCCGTACCTAAACTCTTCGGAGTGGGGATGGCAAATTGATCCAACAGGAT
This sequence comes from uncultured Traorella sp., assembly GCF_944327115.1. GTDB lineage: Bacteria > Bacillota_I > Bacilli_A > Erysipelotrichales > Erysipelotrichaceae > Traorella. Next base: position 7,517 of record NZ_CALVGS010000064.1, on the reverse strand, counting down.
TAAGAATTGCTCTTAATGAGCTTTGGGAGAGATATCAAAAGCCATTATTTATTGTAGAAAATGGAATGGGAGCTAATGATATTTTAGAAAATGATAAAACGTGCCATGATCCATATCACATTGAGTATTTACGTGATCATATTAAATCAATGAAAGATGCAATCGAATTAGACGGAGTAAATATAATGGGATATACTCCATGGGGATGTATTGATTTAGTCAGTGCATCAACAGGAGAGATGTCAAAACGATACGGATTTATTTATGTTGATGTTGACGATGAAGGTAATGGAACATATAATCGATATAAAAAAGATTCCTTCTATTGGTATAAAAAGGTCATTGCCAGCAATGGTGAAGATTTGGACTGATTCTTATAAAAATGGAAAATAGATGAATAGTACAAGTAATCTAAGATTTTCTCTGAATTCAGGATAATGAATCATTGATGTAATAAAATACTTACATCTCAAATAAAATAGAAACCCCAGTGTTGCCTCACTGGGGTTTCGTTTGGAGGGAGAGGCTTTAATCCTTTAATGTTTAGCTATTCTTATATATGGAACGGACAAACGCAATATTCAATAGTAAGCCACCTCATAAAAATGTAAAAATACCAATAAAGATGAAATTTTGCTAATTTTGTTTATTATAAAGTTCTTGACAAATGTAAGCGAATCCATTAAGATAAGAATGTAGATAGAATTGTTACTCTTTGAGGCATTACCTATCAAAGCAATATTTTGTTTTGGTGTGTCTTGAAGAGTTTTTATTTTATTCCGGAGGGTGATATTATGTTTGGATTCCTTAAAAAAATAACAGAAAGTAAGATATATGCACCTGTAAAAGGTGTGTGTCTACCTTTGAGTGAGGTAAATGATCGAGTGTTTTCAAGCAAGATGATGGGTGAAGGAGTAGCTTTTCGTTTTGATGGTGATGAAATATTTGCACCTTGCAGTGGTGAAGTGATCATGATAGCTTCTACTAAGCATGCTTTAGGAATCCGTGCTGAAAATGGTACAGAAGTTTTGCTTCATATAGGTTTGGAAACAGTGAATCTTCAAGGTCAAGGGTTTGAAGTACTTGTTCAAGCACATGATAAGGTGAAGGCTCATCAGCCGATTGTACGTATCAATCGTAAATTGATGGATGATCAAAAGATAGATTTGATTTTACCAATGGTCATTACGAATACGAGTGATTATGAAATTAAGAAATATGGTGAAGCACAAGCTGTCACTTGTGACAGTGTTGTGATGGAAACATTAAAACGATAAAAAGGAGCCGCCATGAAGGTGATAAAGAAAATCAATAATAACGTTGCCTTATGTTTAGACAATGACAATAATGAGGTAGTGGCTTTTGGAAAAGGAATCGGTTATCATACGCCGCCTTATGAGGTAGAGCTGAAAAATATACATCGCACTTATTATGAAATAGATGCGGCTTATATTAGTATGATCAAAGATATTCCGGAAGATGTTTTGGATTTATCGGCAAGAGTGATTGATTATGCGAAAATGAAAGTGAGTTATATAACTAATTCTAATATTGTATTTACTTTAGCTGACCATATCAATTTTGCAATCCGAAGATATAAAGAAAATATGGATTTAAAATTACCGCTTGTCTATGATATCCAGCATCTTTTTGAAAAGGAAATGGATATTGGTGAATATGCTTTAAAGCTGATCAAAGAGGAGATGAAGATAGAACTTCCGAAAGAAGAAGCAGCTTATATTGCTTTGCATATCTTAAATGCAGAAGCGATGGATAAAAATAGAAAAGAAAAGCTTGATGATGAAGTGATTGAAGATATTGCCCATATTATTGAAGAGCATTTCAATGTCAAGTTAGATAAAAACGGATTTAATTATTCAAGATTTGTTACTCATATGCATTATCTTTTGAAAAGAGGTAAGAGAAAGGAGCTTGTGAAAAGTACCAATCAGAAATTGTATGAATCATTGGTCAAAACATATCCGGATACATATCAATGTGCAAAGAAAATCGGATATTATTTGAAGAAAACAGTGAAATGGGAATTAAATGATGAAGAATATATTTATTTGATGTTACATATCAATCGACTTTGTGCTCGTGAAGATTGTTACCAATAGGGCATTACCCGACACAAGGCTATACATGTTTTAACATTGTCTAGCTTTTGTATTGGGTTTTTATTTTGGGCAAAACCAATGTATTGCGCGCGAAATACGTTGTTTGCATAGATGTCATATTAAGAAAGGAGATAGTTATGGCAAAGAAAAATTATGATGAAATGTCAAGACAAATTCTTGATCTAGTAGGCGGCAGTGACAATGTTGTTCAATTTGCTCACTGTGTGACTCGTTTAAGATTCACTGTTAAAGACAAGAGTATTGTGAAAGCAGATGAAGTGAATAAAGTGAATGGTGTTATTGGTACCCAATGGCTGGGAGAACAGTTTCAAGTTATAGTAGGTACTGAAGTTGAGAGTATTTATGATACGGTTTGTAGAATTGGTCATTTAAAAGCTGAAGCGGCTATTAATGAGAATTTAGATAGAAATCTACCTAAAAATAAAGACTTTAGTCTAAAGGGAATTGGTAATAAAATACTTGCTTACCTTTCTCCGGCAATGACAGGCATCATTCCAATGATGATGGCTGCCTGCATGTGCAAAACTATTAATGCTGTACTTGGACCTGATGTGCTGAATGTAATTTCCGCAACCAGTGATTTATATATTGTTTTGGATTTCATGTATGATGCATTTTTCTACTTTATTCCACTGTTTTTAGGATATTCAGCAGCTAATGCTTTAAATATAAATCCTTTATATGGTCTTTATTTAGGGGCCTTGATTATCGTTCCTGATTTTATGTCAATGATTGGAACAAGAGAAACATTATCTGTTTTTGGTATTTCAGTACCAGTTGCTGATTATTCCGCATCTTTTCTACCCGTCATTATTGGTGTTTGGATTGTATCATATCTATTGAAGCTTTTGAATAAGGTTATTCCAGATGTGTTAAAAACAATCTTTGTACCTTTAATAGCTATTTTAATTATGGCACCTATCATGTTTGCAGTTTGTGCACCATTAGGAACTTATGTTGGTAATGTCGTTGGTAATTTCTTTATTGCGATGTCACAGTCAAATATCGTGGTGCGTACGATCGGTGCAGTGCTATTAGCCGTATTAATGCCATATTTAGTATTAGGTGGTATGCATGGTGCACTTGTTAACTTTGCGATTTTGACGTTTGTTGAAAATGGTTTTGAAACGTTCTTGTTACCAATTATGCTCGCTTATAATTTTGCAGTATTTGGCGTTGCTTTAGGTGCTTTCATTAAATTGAAAAAGCCAGAAAATAAAACAGCAGTAGCCGGTTATTTCATTTCTGGAATTTTAGGTAGTGTTACAGAGCCATGCTTGTATGGCGTCATTATCAAATATCGTCAAACGATGAAGGCTTTATTAGTAGCTTGTGTAGGAGTTGGACTCATTATTGGTATTTTCACGCCAGTATATTATGTTATGACATCAGCCACTATTTTCACTTTCTGGATTCCTTGGGTACAAGGTGGAACAATGAACATGATTGCAGGTGTAGGACTTATGCTAGTAGCATTCTTTGTTGGAACAATTGCAGCATGCTTTGTCAGCTATAATGAAAATTGATAGGAGGAAATCATGAGCAAATTCAATTTTGAAGTCAGAAAATTAACAATAGATGATTTAGAATTATCACCAGAATGCTTTGCGAATGACCAAGATGGTTATGCCAAAGTTGGAAAAATGGCTCATTATGCTCAATTTTATGTTGAAGGGATTAAAAACCCAGTGTACTGGTTTCGTAATGTAGAACCACATTGTCAGCGCTGGTGTGGCATTAGTGAATTAGGGGATGGACCTTTAGATCCACAAAAAGGATTACATGGTGATGATTTGGCACAAGCAAATACAGCTACGATTCATTATCAAAAAGTATCTGATCATCCAAAGACTTTTGAAATTAAAACAGAAGAACCCTATTCACTGATTCGCTTTACAGATGATGGGAATGGTGGTGTAGTTGCCGAATTTAAAGAAGGAAAGGATGGCTGTATTTTAGATATAAAAGCTATACCAATGCCAAAAGCAGTCATTAATCATTCAAGCACAGAGATACCTTCTCCATATTTTCAAGTGAATACAATCGTGTCAGGGACTTATATGGGGAAACCAGTGAAAGGTATGGGTGGCTTCGATCGTACATATTTATTGAATAAAGCTGTTGGTATTGAAAATGAAGAAGAGGCATTATATACGAAAACTTATCGCTGTAACTGTGCTTTATATTCTGGAGTTAGAGAAGATGGCAGAAAAGAATTTTGCAATGCACAGATTATGGATGAAAACGGTAAAGGTATAGGTGTCTATTATATTGATGGCGAAGAGACAATTATTACGGAAGATGTTCATTTAGATGCAAAGTTTCAACATTTACCGTATGTGGATGATGGAACCGTTGTATTTACAAAATCTGTATGGAAGATTGGATCAAAAACAATTCATTTTAATGGAAAGTGGGGAACAAAGGGATTTACCGCATATCCAAAGATTGAAAAACATGGACAATCACAATGCCTTGGTCATTGGTATGAAGGTGACGAACCCTATGATCATGTTTTGGAACATACCTTTACAGAAAATAGTGGGGATGCCTATGATTATAGAATAAAAGAAATGGGTTTTGAAGTGATGGATTAGAGGTGAGTTAGATGGCGATTGAATTAAAGAAATTAGTTTTAGAAGATTTAGATCGAAAATCGCAAGCTTTTGATAATGAGATAGATGGCCATGGAAAGTTATCCCTTGTAGATATGTATGGTGTATTATTTCCAAACGGTACAGATAAAAAACCGATTTGGTTTACCCGTCATGCAAATCCAGATAGTTATCGGTTTGGGGGTATTTTTGAACCGGGAGATGATTATCTAAGTGTTCAAAAACCATTGCATATGGAAGATCTTGCCCAAAAAGAAACCATTGTTGATAGCTATAAAAAAGTATCTAAGGATGTTTATGGAATTGGATCAGATCAACCTTTTTCGCAATATCGCTTTTATGAGGATCATGCTACTTATAAAGAGGCCAATGCATTTGATTTGAATGTCGAATATTTTCCTTATGCGATATATAAACATGCAGATCATTCTACGTTTTTGTCACAAATAACCCAATGTTCTTTATTTTCAGGTATATATGAAGGAAAACCAGTAAGAGGTATTGGTAATTTTGAACTTATGTTTGTTCCAGAGAAGGAACAACGTGAGCTGAATGATTATGCGGCCTATATTTATTCCAATTGTACAGGTGTCAGAGAAGATGGCAGAAAAGAAATTGCCATGATCTATATGAATTTAGATGGTCAGGCAACGGGTTTTTATTGGCTTGAAGGAGAGGAACCTATTTTCTCAGAAGAGGTAAAAATGGAAGCAGAATGGGTTCGCTTACCCTATATGAAAGATAATACGTGTATTTATAAAGATGCGGTATGGTATTTTGGTGGCAAAGAGATTCATTTTATTGGACAATGGGGCTATAAAGGTTTAACCGCTTATCCAAGAATTGAATTAGGTGGACAGTCTCAAGTGTTAGGTACATGGTATGAAGGTAAAAAGCCTTATAAACACAATGTTTATATGACATTTAATGAAAATATGCAGGTGATTGATAAGAATCTGAAAAAGATGGGATTTAAAGTAAGGTAGGTGATATCATGGCTTTTCCTAAAGATTTCTTTTGGGGTGGAGCGACTGCTTCAAATCAGTGTGAAGGAGCATGGAACGATGATGGTAAAGGAGAATCATGTGCCGATCACCTTACATCAGGCAGTGTCAATCAGCCTCGTAGATTTACAAAGGAAATTGAAGAAGGAGTGAACTATCCGTCACATGATGGCATCGATCATTATCATAGATATGAGGAAGATATTCGTTTGTTTGCGCAAATGGGGTTTAAGATGTATCGAATGTCAATTAATTGGACAAGAATATATCCTCATGGTGATGATGAAAAGCCCAATCAGGCAGGCTTAGACCATTATCGAAAGGTCTTTGAACTTTGTAAGGAGTATGGTATAGAGCCTCTTGTTACTATGTCTCACTATGAGTTTCCATATGCTTTGACAAAGAAATGGAATGGTTGGGCAGATCGAAGAACAATTGATTGCTTTGTGAAATATACGATCACTATTATGAATGAATATAAGGATTTGGTGAGATATTGGCTTACTTTCAATGAAATTAATATTGCGATATTAGGTGTTGGTGATACTCTTTCTTTAGGTATGATGCCTAAGGATGAAAACTTAGATGTAATGAAGAAACAAGATTATACATCAAATGACATGACACAACGGTTAACAGCCTTACATCACCAGTTTATTGCTTCCGCAAAAACAATTATCGAAGGTAAAAAGATAAATTCAAATTTCAAGTTTGGCTGTATGATTGCCGGAGTTGTCAGTTATCCATACACCTGTCATCCTAAAGATGTCTATGCAGCATGGTATAGAGAACAAATCGAGAATTTCTATTGTGGAGATGTCATGGTAAGAGGTGAATATCACCCTTTAACAAAACAATTCCTAGACTCTTATCATGCGCAAATTCATCAAGAAGAAGGAGATGATAAAATCCTAAGAGAAGGTATCGTTGACTTTTATTCACTTTCTTACTATTTATCAGGTTGTTCATCTACCGATCCTAATATGAAAAAGGCTGCTGGTAATATGACGACAGGAGTACAAAATCCTTATCTTAAATCGAGTGAATGGGGCTGGCAGATTGATCCTGATGGATTGAGGTATTATTTAGATATGGTATATAATCGTTATAAAATACCTTTAATGGTTGTAGAAAATGGATTAGGTGCAAAAGATGAATTGATTGATGGAAAGGTTCATGATTCTTATCGAATTGATTATTTAAGAGAACATATTAAAGCTATGAAAAAAGCTATTGAAGATGGAACGAATGTTATTGCTTATACTATGTGGGGATGTATTGATTTAGTCAGTGCATCAACAGGACAAATGTCTAAACGATATGGTTTTATTTATGTAGATAAAGACGATGAAGGTAATGGAACTTATAATCGTTATAAAAAAGATTCTTTCTATTGGTATAAAAAAGTCATTGCCAGCAATGGTGAAGATTTAGATTAAGACCTCACACGAAAATGGAACCACTCGGTTCCATTTTCATATTTAACATAGGTTTTATCGTTTATGTATAGTGTAGTCTATATCAAAGAATTGCTGGATCATAAAGTAAATCATATAAAAAAGTAAAAAAATTTGAATGAAAATTGAGAAAAATGAAGCTTGACTGCATATAAAAGAGTAGGAGGTAAAACTTTATGCAGAAAAAAGCTTCGCTTGATCAATCCTTTAAACATATCCTAAGATATAAGATCGTATTGGCTCATATCATGAAAGATTATCTGGAAGAATATATGAATGTTCCGATCAATGAGATCATGG
>NZ_CALVGS010000063.1 GCF_944327115.1 uncultured Traorella sp. | reverse complement strand
TAGACTCTCAGATCATGAAGAATGATGTTCTTCAGATCAGGGAATTCACGGTAATAGAAACGGTTGGAAAGAGAAAAGACTTTCATGATGCCTCCTTGATAGAAAAAAGAGAATTCACACAGATATTATATCATAATAGTAACTATAATGATACTATAATTTTAAATAAATAACACATAATATCAAAACATAAATTAAACTTAACTTTTTTTATTCTCTCCATTATCTTCCTGTCCATCAAAATTGAAATTTCCTAATATATAAAAAAAGGATATCGGACCGATACCCTTTCTTTCATCTTTAATTATTCGCCATCATCATCTGACTTATGCGCATTCGCAATGATCTTTTCGGCAATATTAGCCGGAACAGGATCATAATGATCGAATACCTGCGTATATTTACCTCTTCCCTGGGTCATAGAACGCAGATCTGTCGGATATTTCATCATTTCTGCTAACGGTACAAGCGCATTGATGACCTGATGATCACCTTCCATGTCCATACCCATGATCGTACCGCGACGTTTATTGAAATCACCGATGATCGTTCCTGTATATTCATCCGGGATCACGACCGTAGCACTTACGATCGGCTCCAATAAGATACAGCCGGCCTTTGGCATCGCATCTTTAAATGCCAGATGAGCTGCCAGCTTAAAGGCCATTTCACTTGAATCGACATCATGATATTTACCATCTTTCAGATTGGCTTTGACATTTACCATACGATAACCGGCAAGATAACCCTTAGCCATACATTCTCTTAAGCCTGTTTCTACAGCCGGGAAATACTGTTTCGGTACCGCTCCGCCAAAGACAGTTTCTTCAAAGACCATATCTTCGCTGTCCGGATTTGGCGAGAATTCCACGAATACATGTCCGAACTGTCCATGTCCACCGGATTGCTTCTTATGACGTCCTTCACCGATGACCGTCTTTCTGATCGTTTCATGATACGGAACTTTAGGTGTTGTCAAATTAACCTCTACTTTATATTTCGATTTCATCTTATTGACGATCACATCAATGTGCTGGTCACCTACACCGTACAGAATATTTTCTTTGGTTTCTTTATTGTTCACCAAACGTGTCGTCGGATCTTCTTCACACATCCTATTCAACGCATTCGATAATTTGTCATCATCATTTTTAGATTTTGGCCATACCGCAACCCCCAACATCGGCTCTGAGAACTTGATCTCATCAACGACATAGTGCTTGCCTTTTTCACACAGGGTATCATTGGTCTGCGTATAAGCCAGCTTGGTCACAGCACCTATATCTCCTGTAAACAGCTTTCCTACGGCCGTCTGATGCTTACCCTTGATGATAAAGATCTGTGAAATCTTTTCCATCTTATCCTTTTTCGGATTATAGAGTGTCGTATCACTGCTTAAGACACCGCTGCGTACCTTTAAAAAGCTGATTCTGCCAACAAACGGATCCACGATCGTTTTAAATACCTGCGCCGTCAGATCACCCTTTTCATCTGTCAGTAATTCTACCGGTTCATTGGTTTCAATATCTGTTACCGTTATCGTACCCTGTTCACCATACGTTGGGAAGTATTTATCGATCAGATCAAGCAAACGCTCGATACCTGTCATATTGATCGCACTTCCTGAGAACACCGGACGGATTTCACCGTTGCGTACACCTAAGCGTACACCGCGTGTCAGCTCAGCTTCGGTAAATGGTTCTCCGGAGAAGAATTTCTCCATCAGATCATCATCACCCATAGCAATCGCTTCGGCGATCTGATTTTTATAATCGGCAACGACTTCCTTCATATTATCCGGAACTTCATAACTCTTATTGCGATCTGCCTTATCGCCCTTAAAATACCATGCCTTATCACGAAGGATATTGATCGAACCAATCACTTCATCATTTTCAAGGATCGGTACTTCAAAAGGAATGACGCTCTTTCCGAAAGCTTCACGCAAACTCTCATAAGCCTTATCGAAAGATGCATGCTCTTCATCCACTTTATTCACAAAGAAGATCGTTGGCAGCTTCTTTTCCATGGCTACTTCCCATGCCCGCTGCGTGCCCGACTGAACACCTTCCTTGGCACCTACGACGATCAGGATATTGTCACCGGCAGCACAGCCGCTTTCCATTTCACCGACAAAATCCAAATAACCCGGCGTATCAATGAAATTGATCTTGGTATCCTTCCATTCAATCGGAACGATCGAAGTATAAACTGATAATCCTCTTCGAATTTCTTCAGGATCATAATCAATGATCGAGCTTCCTTCACTTGTTTTTCCAAAGCGATCGGTCGCCTTCGTAAAATGAAGCATTGCTTCCAAAACAGCAGTTTTACCGGCACCGCTGTGTCCTAATACCGTTACGTTACGTACTTCATGTGCTAAATAATCTCTCATAAGGGCACCTCTATTTCAAAATCGGCTTTAATTCAGCCAGACAATGTTCTCTTACATAATGAATCGCTTTATTGCCATCCTGATCGCTCATTTCCTTATCTGCCCCATGCTCCAGCAGATAATTTACAAGCTCCGTATATCCGCCATAAGCTGCACGCATCAACGCCGTACATCCGCGCTTATCCTGCATGTTCACATCAGCACCTGCTTCGACCAGCTGACGGATCACATCAAATTTAAATGCCAGACATGCTTCCATCAAAGGCGTTCTTCCTTCATTATCCTGCGTATTGATCTCAGCACCAGCTTTCAACAGCTCATCAATGACCCGGTCCATGCCCTGAAAGGCTGCTCGCTGAAGTGCTGTTCTTCCTTTATTATCCGCTACATTGACATCTGCACCCGCTTCAATTAACTTCTTACAGATCGTCTTATGACCCTTTTTAGCCGCTCCCATCAACGCTGTCTTGCCACGGGAATCCAGAAGATTGACATCCGCTCCGTTATCAACGAGCAAACGAACGATATCCTTATATCCGCGCTTTGCGCTTCTCATCAGGGCCGTTCTTCCTTCACCGTTTTGATAATTGACATCGACACCTTGCTTGATCTGGGCTGCAACCACCGTAACATCACCGTTTGCACATGCATCCCAAAATGTTTTGTTGAATTGATCCATATTATGTTCCTCCTTCCAGATCAAATGAAGAGATAAAAAAAGCGAACGCACACAAACGCTCGCTAAAAACTCACAAAACCCCGCAAGGAACCCCATGAATCAATCTGTCGCTGATTTGTACACCAACTGTCTTCATGGTCCTCACTCCTCTTCCTTATGACTCTATTGTAAACACTTCATCTGAAAAATGCAAGCGTTTACACCTCTTTTTTTGATGAAAATTTCTTACATCTTAGAAAAGAGCCTTTTTAAGATATTTTCCGTTTCATGCTCATCTTCAAAAGTCAGCACAATACCGAAATTCGTAATTCCTTTTTGACGATAATCATCCAAACGATCGATCTTATCAAAGGTATCACTATGATAAACCTTCAAATGACATTCTTCATCACCCACAAGCCGATAAGATTTATTTTTCTGATCTTTAAGATAATATTGATACTTATGACACTGCTGACAATGCTTATCAGTATGAAGCTGGCTTTTGATCAGACAGTTTTCAAGCACCATATTTTCAACACGTCCATAGACCTCGATCTCAAAATTACCGGGATGATGTGCCAGCCTTTGATAATCCATTACCAGTCTTTCAATATCATCATCTCTGCATTCATATGAAAGAGAAATACATTTTATTCCTTCCTGGAATAAGACATAGGCACTATATGCATTCATACAATTCATATACGGACTCGCCATATCACCCTTTTCCAAACCTCCGATATCATGAATCAAACCCGCCTGTGAATAAGGATGATGCATGACACGCAGATAATCACGATGAACATGGCTGTTTTCATTTCTAAGCTTTTCAAACAAACCGGAATCAGCCACATAAATTTCACATGGATATTGTTTTGCGACGTCATATTGCTGTCTGCTGGCAACACTGACACGGATTTGATGGGTCTTTTCCACTTTGATTTCATCATAAGGCTTTTTTACGACATCTTCTTTTTTTACTGCCATGCGTCGCTGCATCAACTCATCACATGCCCGCCGGCGACATTCATTTAGTTCAGAGATCGGAAATGTAACCCCCTCATCAATATCAATGTTAATATTACTGCATATGAAAGGTGTATTCCCTAACTTCTTTAGCTGTGCTTCGATACGCTCACGGCTTAAAGGTGTTTTTAACGCCTTCTCTGCCCTTCCTTCACTTATGATATTAACATCATGAACACCGTCATGCATGACCATGGAAAAAGGTTCATGCAGCTTCAAGCGAGCTTCGATCGTAACTTCTATCTTACGCACCGGCAGCTTTTTTAATTCTTCCAGCTGCTTTGCATCACTGGTCTTCATGACAATATCACCGATTTTGCACTTTACCCTTTGCAGCTCGATCGTTTCATGGGCAGCAGAAGATACAAGCTTACCATTTTTATAGATATAATTAACAATAAAGCCCTGATCCTCTTTCTCATTCACGATCCGTATCCCATCATGCTGATGCAGTTCTTTCTCAAGAGCAATGCTCATTTTATTCCCACTAAAACCAACGACTCTGCCGATACATACTCCCTGATGGTTCGGACGAAGCGTGCTCATCACAGCCATACCTTCCTGCTTATCCAAATAACCGCTGGTAAAACCACGATTAAAGATTTTTTTCATCTCTTCTGCGACCGTTTCATTCACATGAAATGGCTGACCCGCATAATAGCTGTCAATGGCCTTACGATAAATGCGGCACATACAGGCAACATATTCCGGACGCTTCATCCTTCCTTCAATCTTGAAAGAAGAAACCCCGCATTCTATCAGCTTCGGAATCAGGGATAAGGCATTGAGATCCTTCATCGACAAAAGATATTTTCCTTCTGTCTTGACCTTTTCTTCTTTGCCATCGGCCATCCGGTATAACGTATAAGGCAAACGGCAGCTTTGGGCACATTCACCGCGATTGGCACTGCGATGACCAATGCTGCGGCTCATATGACACTCCCCGGAATAGCTGACACAATAAGCACCTTGCACGAACACTTCAATTTCAATTCCCTGCTGACACATCTTCGCAATTTCATCCAGCGGGGTTTCCCTTGCGACGACACAGCGCTCGATGTGCCATTTCTTGCACTGCTCGATCCCAATCTGATTATGAACATGCATCTGGGTAGACGCATGAATGGTTAAAGAAGGAAATTCATGCTGGATGATCGTCATGATTCCCAGATCCTGTACGATGATTGCATCAACTCCCATCGCTTCAAGTTCTTTAAGATAATCGCGGCACTGATCCAATTCATCATCATGAATCAGCGTATTCAGCGTGACATGAACCTTTACACCATATAGATGAGCCAGGGAAACGGCCTTTTTCATTTCTTCAAGCGTAAAATTAGCAGCATTGGCACGTGCACCATACAGCTCTCCCGCTAAAAAGATCGCATCCGCCCCATTATATAACGCCGCTTCAAAAGCCTCATAGCTTCCTGCGGGACATAACAGCTCCACCTTTGTCATACTTTTCTCCTTTTTGCTTGTGACCAGATACGCGTCATGCTGGAAACAAGAATACAGCCGATCGCAATACAGCAGGCCTGAATGATCGTTTCTACGCCCAATACGATCGCGCCATCAATATTATCCGAAATCACTTCCAGCATCGTATAATACATGCCCCCTCCCGGCACCAAAGGAATGATGGCACAAAGCAAAAATGTCGTGACCGGACATTTTAACAGACGGGCAAAGATCTCAGATAATAATGATACGATGATGCTTGCGATAAATAAGCTTAACCCTTCACCATTGCCAAAATACAGAGAGGCATAATAAACGACACCACCGATACCGCCAATAAACGCCGCCGTAAACAGTTTATCTCCCTTAACATTAAATAAGATCGCAAAACCCAATGAGGCCAATACGGCACCCAAACCATTCAACATATCAATATCCTCCTAAAAGCGTAAACACAAGTCCGCTTCCTAAAGCAATCGCCACAGCCACAAACAGGGCTTCTGCCGTTCTCGCCAGACCGCTCACAAGATCACCGCTGACCGTATCCCGGATGGCATTGGTGATCGCCAATCCCGGTACCAGCAGCATGATCACCGATATGATCAGCGTATCAATCGAATGACAGGCTCCCAGCTTGGAAGCAATGATGGCACACAGGGTCGTAAACGCCCCGCCAATGAGATATTTAAAGAAAGAATTGAAATCGATCCGGTCCATCTGGATCATCAGTAACTTTAAAAGCATACCGATAACTGCGGCACATAAAGCATCCTTCAAAGTCCCCTTAAAAAAGAATGCAAAGCCTAAAGTACAAACAGCCGCTCCCAAAACCATGATCCAATTACGATATACTCTTTCCTGATTGATCTTCTCAAGCCGAAAGCAAAATTCCTCCAGCGACATGCTGCTATCAAGAATGCTTCTTGAAAGGTCATTTACCTTATCGATCTTGCTCAGATCCACACTTTTGATCTGCGTACGCTTGATATTATGACAAAGCTCACCATGAATCGAAAAAGAAATCAACAGCATCGTCGGTGTCGCATATGCGTCCACCACCTCTGCCCCATATGCAAAACAGATACGTTTCATCGTATCTTCTACCCGATATGTTTCCGCGCCGCTTTCCAAAAGAATTTCTCCCGCTTTTGTAGCCGCCCGTGCCAACTGATTGCAATCCATCATCATCACCTATTTGATTATACATAACTTTTGAAATGAAAAAAAGGGCAAATTCAAAGAAATCCATTTCTTCATCATTGTCATTTGCCCATCATTTTAATGTCTATTTCATAAATTCCGATATCATTTTAATGCGAAAATCGTTCATAAACTTTTCAATGAAATAAATCTATTCTTCCTTCATGATCTTACTGATCTTCTTTCTTTGTAATTGCCGCAAAGAATAAACCAATACAAGTGTATAAATCACAAAGACACCGATTGGCAGCATTTTTAAAAGACTCATACTTTCTTCACCTAAGATATCAATATACACCGGTGAAAGAAGGCTTGTCACAATAAAATCAAGGATCAGCAAAGGATATAAAAGACAGATCTTTTCAAGAAGATACTGCGTGCGTATAAACGCTAAAGGCATCTGCTGGCTGATCAAAACAGCAAAAGGCTTACCATAATATTTCGTTTCTTTATAAGTAAAGACGACCACAAAAACAGCCAATAAGGCAATAACGATATAAACAAGACCGCTGAAAAGATAAGTATAGATCTTCTGCTCACTCTCTCTGCGTGCCCGCTCGTCATAAAGAGGATTACTGATCGTGACACCCGAAAGATCCTTGGCATAATTATAGGCATATGAAATGATGCTGCGGCTTGCATAGCCTTGATAACAAGTTCCCCTGATTTCAAGATGCCCCTTCATCGTACCGCCTTCCTGAAGTTCAATACTGCCTAAATAATCAATAAAATCATCCAGATCATAATAAATATTCATCGCTGCCGTATCTTCTTCATAAACGATGCCACTAATGCCCATTTCAACTTCTTCCGTATAAGGAGCCACAGAATAAGTCAAAGGTAAGACCGTATTCTGCCAGTCTTTGATACCCAAACGTTCCAAAGCATTCTGATTCAAGATCACATTCAGGTCATGCGGCAAATCTCCTTCAATCGTAAGTTCTTCATCATGATCCACATATGGATATATATTTACCTGATATTCAACACCATCAATGACCATATTTTTAAACTTAACGATCTTATCACTTTTAATAATATTTAATGCATATAGATTCTCTTTATTCTCTGTTTCTATATAAAGCATTTCCGCATTCACCGTTTTCTCGGTATCAGGAATATAAAACATCTTTTGCTTGACTACTAAAAGCGTCTGTGCTGCCACTAAAAGAAAGATAACCGCAACACTAAATAAAGTATTTTTCTTTCTCATGATCAAATGAAGCAGTTTGCGGCCTTTTTTCTTGCTCAATGTACATTCTTTTTCATCACTGAAATTTAAAGAACCCTGATATTCATTCTTGCTGACAAGCTTATGGTCTTTAAATTCAAAAATCTGATCCGCATAAGTTTCAACCATTTCTTTCTGATGAGAAGCCATGATGATGATATGATCTTTAGAATATTCTTTTAAAATATCCATCACGATATACTTATTCTCAACATCCAATGATTCTGTCGGTTCATCACAACAAATGATCTTTGGATTTGCCAATAAGGCTCTGGCAATACCGACACGCTGTTTTTGCCCACCGCTCAGCTCATGTGGATAGCGTTCAATCAGATCATCGATCTTCAGCTTTTTAAGCAGTTCCATCCCTTTCTTTTCATCCAACTCCCTGTTTAGAAAGATATTGTCATATACATTTAACTCATCGATCAGCTCATAATTCTGAAAAATCGTCATCACAGAAGCATCAATTTCAACTTCACCTGAATCAAAACGATCATACCCCGCTAAAATATTCAATAAGGTTGATTTTCCACATCCCGATTCTCCCCAGATCACATATAAACCACAAGAAGTGATACACAGATCTGCCTGATCCAAAATAATATTATTTCCAAATGCTTTTGACGCATGTTTGATACGAATCATCATCTCACTCCTTTGACCGAGCCTTTCTATATCTAAGAATCATCAAAGCTATCTGAAGCAGAAGCAATAAAATAATTCCCATAAAAATAAGATTCATCTGCATATTATAGCTATCAGACAAGGCCTTCCATTCAGTATCCGATAAATACCAATGAACCCATTCCTGAATACCAAATAAACTATTCATACCTGAAAAACAGGCATATAAAGCAAATACGGTTATCGGTAACGATATATAATAAATAAAGCATAATAAGTCCCTAAATCAAACCGATTCAAAATATCCGCAACTGCCTGTTGTACCTCACCCATTTACTCACCTCATTTTCCTTTTAAACATAAGACACTCCAAGATTCCAACAATCACACCTATACTCACCAAAGCCATCAGAAGCATACCTATATCCATGGTTAAGAATGGCTGATAAAAGTTCTCCTCGGCAATCGCATTGATCTTCTCGCACGCCTGATTCCCCAGCATCACTACCAGCAGGAATGAAATCATTAATAAGCATCCATTACGCATCAGACTTTCCGATACCGATAAATACCCATAGGTTCTCATGATCTCACTTTCCTTTCTCATCCTCTTTCTTTTGAATAAATAGAATACAAACAGGATTCCTAATAGAAGGATCAGTATTACTGCCCCATAGATCATAAAGCTTGACGGCGAACGATAGAAGACTACATCATTTCCTAATCCCTTTCCCTGAAATACAGTAATACTTGCACTGTCCTTATACAGGCTCTTATTGATCTTTTCGACCACTGCTTCATAGTCACTTCCAGGTTCCAGCAAAAAACGTACATAATAGAAATACAATTCACTGTCATCCACTACAAAATGACGTAAAACCGGATTATTCCCATAACCGTTATTGAAGAACACCATGTTCATATAATCATTCTCAACACTGCTGATTCCGCTGATCTTTACCTCCAATAAGTCAGCTAAGGGTATTTCATTAGGCTGATAACCAATAATCTCCGGTGAATCCCAATACACATTTTTTACTCCCTGCAATCCCAGCTTCATGACCTGCCCGATCATTTCTTCATAAAATTTATATCCTTCCATTTCCATGAGCATATCCGCCACATTTCTGCTTAGAAGCACTTCATTTCCTTCCTTAGGATAGCTTCCATACATCAATGGCAATTCCTCATGATCATTGACTAAATCAAACACCTGTATTTCATAGGAAGGAAAGTTTAAATATTCATCAAAATCCCATAGCTGTTCTTCATCCGTGATGATATAAGGTGTTTCACTTGGAATATTCCCCATAATAAAGGGCTTATGACCTTCGTTTGGAAATACTAATTTTTCAAAAATATTGCTATCTGTTTCCCACAAGATATATGCCAATCTTGGATCGATTTCATACTCATAACTATAATAACTCTCCACTGCCATAATTTCCGGATTCTCTTCTATCACTTCCTGAATATCTTCATATAAATAAAATTGATCCTTTTCTGTTATCGGATATCTGCCTGTATATCCATAAAGAAAATTGTATGAAATTTTTTCCCATTTATCCGGTACAGATACTATCAGATTCTCTGCATTCTTAAAAACA
>NZ_CALVGS010000062.1 GCF_944327115.1 uncultured Traorella sp. | reverse complement strand
AAGATGATGGATGTGATCCTGCATCTTAATAAGCGATGCAAAGAATGTGTGGAAAAGGGAATACCGGTCAGCACGATTCTTTCATTGGGCTTATTTGAAAAAATCGTAAAGATGAAATATGATGTACCGAATAATGATCTTCATCTTCTTGATGATTATATCAAGGAAATTGATGAAAAGATCTTATCCATTCAATAGAAAGGAGGATGCTTGTGAGCTTGCGTTATAAAGGATTGAGTGAAATCAATGGACCTTTGGTTGTCTTGGATCACGTTCAAAATGCCAGTTTTGATGAAATTGTCGAGCTGGAGCTTGAGAACGGTTCAACGCGAACAGGTAGAATCGTTCAAATTGAAGGGGAAAAAGTGGTCATTCAGGTTTTTGAAGGAACCAATAAGATTTCATTGGTCAATACGACGACTCGACTGATGGGTCATCCGATGGAGCTGCCGCTTTCAAAAGAAATTTTGGGACGTACATTTAACGGAGCCGGTAAGCCGATCGATAATTTAGGAAATGTTTTTGCGGAAAAAAGGATGGATATCAACGGTCTGCCTTTAAATCCGGTCAGCCGTGTATATCCGCGTAATTATATCAATACAGGTATTTCCAGCATTGATGCACTGATGACATTGATTCGCGGACAGAAGCTGCCTATCTTTTCAGGCAGTGGTATGCCGCATAATCAATTGGCTGTACAGATCGTTAAACAGGCCAATATTGCTGATAAAGAGGGTGCAGGGTTCTGTATCGTATTTGCGGCAATGGGTGTTAAGAACGATGTTGCTGATTATTTTAAAAGAAGCTTTGAAGAAGCAGGAGTTATGGAGCGTGTCGTGATGTTTGTCAATCTGGCAAATGATCCGATCATTGAACGTATCCTGACGCCTCGCTGCGCTTTGACGGCTGCAGAGTATTTGGCATATGAAAAGGATATGCAGGTGCTTGTTATCCTTAGTGATATGACAAGCTATTGTGAAGCAGTCCGTGAATTCTCAAGCTCAAAGGGTGAAATTCCGGGACGTAAAGGATATCCGGGATATTTATATTCTGACTTGGCTTCTTTATATGAAAGAGCCGGTATCATCAAGGGAAGCAAGGGATCTGTTACCCAGATTCCGATCCTGACGATGCCTAATGATGATATTACGCACCCCGTACCGGACCTTACCGGATATATTACGGAAGGACAGATATCACTGGATCGAAACTTAGACCAGATGGGTATCTATCCGCCGGTAGGTGTACTGCCTTCTCTGTCACGTTTGATGAAGGATGGTATTGGTGAAGGTTATACGCGTGCCGATCATTCGGCATTAAGCAACCAGCTGTTTGCTTCTTATGCGAAGGTTTCGGATGCGAAAAGTCTGGCCAGCGTTATCGGTGAAGATGAACTAAGCGATATTGATAAAAAATATATGTTGTTTGGAAATTTATTTGAAGAACATTTTCTAAATCAAGGCTTTGACTGCAATCGAACGATTGATGAAACATTGGATCTTGGATGGAAGCTTTTATCCGTACTTCCAAAAAGTGAGCTGGATCGTGTTGATGATGAGGTTCTTGATAAATTCTATGATCATGAATCAGCAGTTCAGGAATTTGGATTAAAAGAAGAAAAACTCATCAAAGAATTGGAGAGATCCGTGAATGGCTAATCAGGTATTTCCGACAAAAGGAAATTTGATCGCATCAAAAAAATCTTTGGATCTTGCTTCGATGGGTTACGATCTGATGGATCGTAAGCGGAATATCCTGATTCGTGAAATGATGGAACAGGTCGATAATGTCAAGAAGATACGTGATGATATTGAAAAGGTATATGGTGAAGCCTATTATGCTTTATCTGAAGCGAATATGTCATTAGGTCTTATCAGTGATATTGTTGATGAGGTACCGATTGATAATGGGATCCATGTGACCTATCGTAGTGTAATGGGGGTTGAGCTTCCTAAGATCACTTATGATGAGCCGAGTCTTGAATTGACATATGGATTAGATCGAGCTAATTCAAAGCTGGATTATTGTTATCGCTGCTTTACAAAAGTTAAACAGCTAACGATCATTCTTGTACAGGTCGAAAATAGTGTTTACCGTTTGGCAAATGCTATCATGAAGACACAGAAACGAGCAAATGCGTTGAAAAATATCGTGATTCCGAATATGGAATCAACGGTTAAATTCATTACAGAATCACTGGAAGAAAAGGAAAGGGAAGAATTCTCCCGACAGAAGGTGATCAAATCGATGATGGATCGCAAAAAGGCAGGATCATAAGGATAGATCGTGCATTAACTGTTTGAAATAAGACAGAGAGGATCGATATGAAGTGAATTTCATAACGATCCTCTTTTATATTAGGAAATTTCAAATTCAAGGGGGTAAAAGGTCGAAAAAGCACCCTGACATAAAAGGTGCATTAAAAACAGGAATAGATGGAATGTTTTTATTCTTGCATTTATTATAGTAGTCGATCGTTATAACTTTAATGTTTTCGCATTTATAGCACACCGATGAGAAATGATCAGACCACATTCTTCTTTCACTGATTTTTCAATCAGCCATGAGGGATTCTTTTGAAAGAAAGAGGAAAGGAATCATAGAAAACCCGGCAGTCATGTGATTCACTGGAAGAAAGACGCATGATAAAGGTATGGGATCCTGCTATGAAAAATAATAAGCTGAATTGGAACATTTCGCCAATGCCTTACGAGATGAGAAGGTGTCAGTGGAATCATGCAGTAGGCAGGTATGCAGATAAGGAGTTACTTATTTGTATATGATTTTATTTTCTTGTATCTGTTTAATATAGATGATGATTTGATATAACAATAACCAGGAATGTGTATCCTGGTTATCGTATGTTTTAAGAATGATTTTTTATAATATAAAAAAAGATGATAGAGTTTGAATTCTATCATCTTATCTTAAGACTCGTATTAATACATCTGGTTTGGCATAGCAGCAGCTGTATCATTTTCAGACTTGATTTCAGCAATACCGGCCTCTGTTGTGATGAAGAGGGCAGAGATACTGGCAGCATTCAATAGAGCGCTTCTTGTGACTTTAGTAGGATCGATAATGCCCTTTTCAAACATATCTACCCATTCGCCTGTCTTCGCATCAAATCCGACATTCTTATCAGCTTTCTTCTGTGCTTCAATGATATCCTCAGAGTTATAACCGGAGTTTTCAGCAATCTGTGAAATTGGTGTAAACAGTGATTCCATCACGATGCTGATACCTTTTTGAACATCTCGGATATCGCTCTTCAATACAGGTTTTAATTCCTTGTAAGCCTCAACAAGAGCAGCACCGCCACCGATGACGATACCTTCGCTGACAGCAGCCTTGGTTGCATTCAATGCATCCTCGATACGCAGTTTCTTTTCTTTAAGCTCACTTTCAGTAGTAGCGCCTACTTTGATCGTAGCCACACCATTTGTCAGTTTACCTAGACGTTCCTTGAACTGTTTCTTATCATAATCACTTGTTGAAGTTTCGATACGTTTCTTGATTTCTTCAACACGTTCCATCACAGCTTCATTCTTTTCATTGCCGCTGATCAGAGTTGTAGAATCCTTTGTAACGATGATCTTCTTGATCGTTCCTAACTGATCAAGTGTTGCATCCTCAAGCTTCATATTCAAATCAGTATTGAAATAAGTAGCATTTGTCAAGGCAGCAATATCCATCAGCATTTCTTTTTGGTTATCGCCAAAGCCCGGAGCCTTTGTCGCAACGATATTGAACGTTCCTCTTAACTTATTTAAAACCAATGTTGAGATAACTTCGTTTTCATAATCTTCAGCAATCATCAGCAATGGACGATTTGTCTTGATGATCTGTTCCAAAATAGGCAGGATTTCCTGAATGTTATTGATCTTCTGGTTGGTAACTAATACATAAGGGTTATCCATTTCAACCTGCATCTTTTCGCGATCGCTGACCATATAAGGTGAAACATATCCTTTGTCATACTGCATACCTTCGCTGATTTCAAGCTCATCATCAAAACCGTTTGATTCATCGACATTGATGATACCGTCTTTTCCAACCTTATCCATAGCTTTCGCAATCAAATCACCGATTTCCTTGCTGCCGGATGAGATGGAAGCAACAGAAGCAATATCACTGTTTGTTTCAACTGTATGAGAATTCTTCAAAATTGTTTTCGCAACTTCCTTGCTGGCATATTCGATACCTTCACGCATCAATACCGGGTTATATCCGTTATCAACAGCTTTGATGCCCTGATTGATCATGCTTCTTGCAAGAATCGTAGCTGTTGTCGTTCCATCACCAGCGACATCATTTGTGTTGTTGGCAACTTCATAAACGAGCTTAGCACCCATATTTTCAAATTTATCTTCTAATTCGATTTCTTTGGCAATCGTTACACCATCATTTGTGATGAGCGGGGAACCATAGCTTTTCTCCAATACGACATTTCTTCCTTTAGGACCCAGTGTAACGCATACTGCGTCTGCGAGCGTATTCACACCCTTCAACATGCTTTTACGTGCATCATTTGAATATCTTACTTCTTTGCTCATTTTTTATTCCTCCCTTTAGTTACTCTACAATAGCTAATATGTCTTTTTCTTCAATGACAACATAATCTTCATGATCTAAAGTAATGCTTGTTCCGGAATATTCCTTGTAAACGACACGATCATTTTCTTTGATCTCGGATTCACATTTAGGACCTTTTGCTAATACTTTGCCAACACTTGGCATCTTCTTGTTTTCTGTTGTTAAAATAATACCACTTGAAGTCTTGTTTTCAATTTCTTCTTTTTTTAATACGACCTGATTGTGTAATGGCTTTAGCATAAAATTAATCACTCCTTATTTTTAGCACTCGCCAAAACTAAGTGCTAGTATATTTATACCACGTTGTTAGCAATCTGTCAATATGACTGCTAACATTTTTTTAAAAACTTTTTAAAATCAGATGATTCATCTGCATATGAGAAGATTTGACTGATGAAAATGTCGGAAAAAAGAGAAATAGGGAAATATATAAAAAAAGCGAAAGCATTCATATAAAGGCTTTCGCTAATCTTCGAATGGTGGTTTCGGGCAGAATCGAACTGCCGACACACGGATTTTCAGTCCGTTGCTCTACCGACTGAGCTACGAAACCATTTGGTTGCGGGAGAAGGATTTGAACCAACGACCTTCGGGTTATGAGCCCGACGAGCTACCAGACTGCTCCATCCCGCGATGTGTAAATAAATTTTTTTAGGAAATGGCGGAGGAACTGGGATTCGAACCCAGGCGCCGGTTTCCCGACCTACCGGTTTTCAAGACCGGACCCTTCAGCCACTTGGGTATTCCTCCACTATTTAACTAAAATGGTGGACCATGTAGGACTTGAACCCACGACCCACCGGTTATGAGCCGGATGCTCTAACCAACTGAGCTAATGGTCCAGGTTTAAATATATGGTGGCGGGGATGGGACTCGAACCCATGACCTTCCGGGTATGAACCGGATGCTCTAGCCAACTAAGCTACCCAGCCAAATTAATGGTCGGGATGACAGGATTCGAACCTGCGACCCCTTGATCCCAAATCAAGTGCACTACCAAGCTGTGCTACATCCCGTTAAATGGCGCGCCGTACAGGAATCGAACCCACAACCTTTTGATCCGTAGTCAAACGCTCTATCCAGTTGAGCTAACGGCGCATTTTAGCACTAATCAGTGCCTATATATAATAACCTAGCTTTCCTTAAATTGCAAGAACTTTTTTAAAAAAATTTATTTAATGTGCAAGAAATTTGAAAAAATGCAGCGTTCTTTGTGTAAAATATCAATTTTATCGATATTCTTTATCCTTAATGTTCATATTATGGATTAAATATAAAAGATAACATTAGAAACTTAATATAAATTCTAAATATATGTTTTCATCATTTATAAAATGTGTTAGAATAATGTTGAAAGTGAGGGTGATAGCATGTTCTTAAATTTAAATGTATCTCAGTCATTTTCAGAAAATTATATATTGAAATCATAGATGTTTTTGACGCATCTATTTTTTCTTTTATTGGTTTTGAATTGTATAATCGTGAGGATATGGCTCACAAGTTTCTACCGCTTTTCCGTAAAAAAAGCGACTACAAAGCAAAAGTCTTTTTTGTTTTGTGGACATTAGATTTCTAATGTCTTTTTATATTTAAAGAAGGAGAGAAAGATGGAAAGAAAACCGTTGGTGGGAATCGTAATGGGTTCCATGAGTGATTTTGACTGTGTTGTGGAAACAACAAAGCTTTTGGAGGAATTTGATATTCCTTATGAAAAGATCGTATTAAGTGCACACCGTACTCCGGATGAAACGATGGCTTATGCAAAGAGCGCTTATGAAAGAGGATTGAAGATCATCGTAGCTGCGGCAGGCGGAGCAGCACATCTGGCAGGAGTTATTGCGGGATGTACTACGCTTCCGGTCATCGGTATTCCTATTAAGACAAGCACGCTGGATGGTTTGGATTCATTATTAAGCATCGTTCAGATGCCGGCAGGTGTTCCGGTTGCTACCGTTGCGATCGGTAAAGCGGGAGCTAAGAATGCCGCTGTGCTTTGTGCGACGATTTTGGGTGCTTTTGATGAAAAGTATCACCAGAAGATGCTGGAGCATAAAGAAAGCATGAAACGGAATGTGCTTGAAAATATGAAATTCTAGGAGGAAACATGAAGGTTAGCGAGAGAGTATTCGTTGAGAAAAAAGAAGGATTTCAAGTTGAGGCCAAAGATCTTTTTGCACAGTTAAAAGAGAATTTTCATATTCAGCCTTCTTCGATGCGTCTGGTGAATGTCTACGATGTTTTTAACATTGAAAAAGATATTCTTGAAAAGGCCAAGGCAACGGTTTTTAGTGAGCCGGTCGTTGATGTTGTTTTAGAGGATGTAGAAGCTTCAGGCATGAATGTGATTGCGATAGAAACGCTTCCGGGGCAGTATGATCAAAGAGCCGATAGTGCCATGCAGTGTGTTAAGCTGTTAGATCCGACGGACAGCTGTGTGATCACCAGCGGTAAGCTTTTGATCTTTGACTGTGATCTAAGTGAAGAAGAATATGAGAAGGTTTCTCACTATGTGATCAATCCTATTGAAACAAGAAAGAAGAATATGGATGTATTAAGCATTGACTCAAATGTCGATGTGAAACCTTTAAAAGATTATAGTGGATTTATCGGGTTGAATGAAGGACAGATCGAAGACTTTCTGAAAGAAGAAGGGCTTGCAATGTCCAAAGAAGATCTTTTGATGGTTCAGGATTATTTTAAGAATACTGAAAAAAGAGATCCAAGCGAAACTGAAATCCGGGTCTTAGATACTTACTGGTCGGATCATTGTCGTCATACGACTTTTGAAACCTGTCTGAAAGATATCAAGATCACGACTTCACGTTTCAAAGAAGACATTCAGACGGCATTAGATCGTTATATGGAATTAAGAAAAGAGAACGGACGTTGTGAAAAGCCGATCACTTTAATGGATATGGCTACGATCAATGCGAGAGATCTGAGAAATAAGAAAATGGCGGATGAAGTTGAAGTCAGTGAAGAGATTAATGCCTGCAGCGTCTTTATTGACGTGGATCATGATGGCGTCATGGAAAAATGGCTGCTTCAGTTTAAAAATGAAACGCATAATCATCCAACGGAAATTGAGCCGTTCGGTGGTGCCAGCACTTGTATCGGAGGAGCGATCCGCGATCCTTTGAGTGGCCGGAGCTATGTCTATCAGGCAATGCGTATCAGTGGCAGCGGTAATGTTTTAGAAAGTATTGAAAAGACGATGGAAGGCAAGCTTCCGCAGAAAGTAATTTCTAAGAAGGCAGCACAGGGAAATTCCTCTTATGGCAATCAGATCGGTCTGCCGACAACTTTCGTACGTGAGATCTATCATGATTCTTATGTCGCAAAACATATGGAGGTAGGAGCTGTCGTTGGTGCCAGCAAGGTTGAGAACGTACGAAGAGAAACACCTGTAAATAAAGATGTCGTCATCTTATTAGGTGGGCGTACCGGACGTGATGGTATCGGTGGTGCTACCGGCTCCAGCAAGGAACATAATGTAAAATCATTGGAGGTCTGTGCAAGTGAAGTACAGAAAGGAAATGCTCCTGAAGAAAGAAAAATTCAGCGTTTATTCAGAAATGAAGCGTGTACGAAATTAATTAAAAAGTGTAACGATTTTGGCGCAGGCGGTGTCTGTGTGGCCATTGGTGAGCTGGCAAGCGGCTTAAAGATCAATCTTGATTTGGTGCGTACGAAATATGCTGGTTTGAATGCGACAGAAATTGCCATCAGTGAAAGTCAGGAAAGAATGGCGGTTGTAGTTGCCGCTGATGATGCAGACAGATTCATATCTATGGCTGAGGCTGAAAATCTGGAAGCCTATGTAGTGGCTGTTGTCAATGATTCCAACCGTTTGGTCATGGAATATCATGGTGAAGTAGTTGTTGATCTGGCCCGTGATTTTATTGATACGAGCGGAGCACGCCAACATGCTGATGTGAATATTGAAACATTATCAGGTAAGAATCCATTTAGAAGCGAACTTGAATGCAATGAAGAAAATATCTGTCACATTCTTTCTGATATGAATGTTGCCTCACAAAAAGGATTGGCAGAAATGTTCGATGCTTCGATCGGAAGTACGACCGTTTTGATGCCGTTTGGCGGAAAAACGCAGCTGACACCTGCTCAGGCAAGCGTTCAAAAGCTTCCGGTACTTGATGGCAGGACCAAAACCTGTTCCATTCTTACATATGGCTTTGACCCGGAGGTCATGGAGTATTCTTGCTTCGTCGGCGCTCAAAACAGCGTCCTGCAATCTATGGCCAAGGTTATTGCTGTCGGTGGCAAGATGGAGCATATCCATTTCTCATTTCAGGAATATTTTGAGCGTTTAGGAAAGAATGAGCGTTCATGGGGAAAGGTAACAGAGGCGTTATTAGGAGCGATTGCCGTTCAGGATAAATTTAAGATTGCAGCCATCGGCGGTAAAGATTCAATGTCAGGTACTTTCCAGGATATTTCCGTCGTACCTACATTAATTTCCTTTGCTTGTGCGCATGGTGATGTAGATAACATTATTTCCAATGAACTAAAAGGAAAGGGTCATGTGTTAAGTCTTGTTGCTCCTGTATTTGATTTTGAAAAATTTGATTTAGATAGCGTTCAAAAAACATTCGAAGAAATGGAACGTCTGATTCAGTCCAAAAAGGTACTCGCCTGCAGCGTCATTGAAAAAGGCGGTGCGGCAGCAACCTTGTTTCAGATGGCGTTTGGCAATATGATCGGTTTTGATGTCAAACTAAAACATGTCTTTGATTTTATGCCGGCCTGCTTTATCGTCGAAAGTGAAGAAGCATTGGACAGTGAATATGCAGTAATCATTGGTCATACCTCTGATAAGGTGCGCATCAATGGTATTGAGGTTGATATGGACAAGGCTGCAGAGGCTTATATGTCAACTTTTGAAAAATTATATCCAACGGTTTCCCAAAGCAGCAAAGCGTTGATTCCTTATCATGACACAGTATCAAAACAAGTATTTAAATCCAGGCATTTAGTGGATGAGGTACATGTCTGCATTCCAGTCTTCCCGGGTACTAACTGTGAATACGATACGGCACGTGCTTTTGAGGAAGAGGGAGCCATTACCCATATCTTTGTATTCAGAAATGAAACCGAGCAGATGATTTTTGACAGTATTGATGAGTTGGTGGAACTTTTAGGTCAATGTCAGATCCTGGCGTTCCCAGGCGGTTTTTCAAGTGGTGATGAACCGGATGGCAGTGCCAAGTTTATCGTGAATGTGCTGCAGAATGAGAAGGTCAAGAAGGCGGTTCATGATCTTTTGGATCGTGATGGCTTGATCTTAGGTATCTGCAATGGCTTCCAGGCATTGGTGAAATCAGGATTGCTGCCTTATGGAAGAATCAGGACGCTGGATGAGAGTGCGCCGACACTGTTTAGAAATGATATCAACCGTCATATCTCAACGATCGTTCATACACGCGTGGCCAGCAATCATTCGCCATGGCTTGCTCATGAACAGGTAGGCGATGTGTATTCCATTGCTGTCAGTCATGGAGAAGGCAAGTTTGTCGTGAGTGAAGAACTGGCGGAAGAGCTTTTTGAAAAGGGATGTGTTGCTTTCCAGTATTGTGACGATGAGGGAAGGCTTAGCTATGATTCACATAGCAATGTCAATGGTTCTTGTTATGCCATTGAAGGCATAACGTCCTTTGATGGTCACATCCTAGGAAAAATGGGTCATTCCGAAAGATATTTCAATGATGTGTTTAAGAATATTCCGGGCAAGAAGAAACAAAGTATTTTTGCCAGCGGTGTTCAATATTTTAAAAAATAGGTGAGGAGAGAAAAAATGGAAAAAAGAGAATTTTTTTATGAAGGTAAGGCAAAACAGATTTATGCCACGGATGATCCGGATAAGATCATCATTCATTACAAGGATGATGCCACGGCTTTTAATGGTGAAAAGAAGGGACAAATTGAAAATAAAGGCTATTTGAATAATCAGATCAGTTATATCATTTTCAAGAAACTGGAAGAAAAGGGAATCAAGACACATTTGATCGAAAAGCTGAATGACCGTGATCAGCTTTGTCGTAAAGTTTCCATCATTCCCTTAGAAGTGATCGTACGTAATTATATTGCCGGAAGCATGTCGAAACGCTTAGGTATCGAAGAGGGAACGAAGCCGGACAATGTGATTTATGAGATCTGTTACAAGGATGATGATCTGGGAGATCCGCTGATCAATGATCACCATGCCGTTGCATTGAAGGCAGCAACCTATGATGAGTTAAAGAAGATCTATGAAATGACAAAGACGATCAATGAAGTGATGGTCGATATGTGGGATCGTTTAGGAATTATTCTTGTAGATTTTAAAATTGAATTTGGACGTACATCGGATGGTGAAATCGTGTTGGCGGATGAAATTTCACCGGATACTTGTCGTCTGTGGGATAAGGAAACAAAAGAAAAGCTTGATAAGGATCGTTTCCGTAGAAATCTTGGAAATGTAGAGGATGCTTATCAGGAAATTTTAAAGAGATTATCAAATTAAGGAGAAATTATGAATCAGCAAATCTATCAGGATCAGGAAATTCATGAAGAATGTGGGGTCTTTGGTGTTTTCAATGTCGATAAGGCAAGTGAGCTTACCTATTATGCGCTTCATGCCATGCAGCATCGTGGCCAGGAAGGCTGCGGCATCGTTTCGACAGACGGTGAGAAGCTGTATGGACATCGTGGCATGGGACTGGTCAAAGAAACCTTTCATGAACAGGAGCTTAGAGCCTGCAAGGGAAATGTTGCGATCGGACATGTTCGTTACTCAACAGCCGGAGGCAGTGGTCCAAATAATGTTCAACCGTTCATGTTCAATCACTCAACAGGTGATTTTGGATTATGTCATAACGGAAATATCGTAAATTCTAAACAGATTCGTGAAAAGCTGGAAAGAAACGGTTCCATCTTTCAGTCAACGAGCGATACCGAAATTCTCGCTCATCTTGTAAAGAAGAATGCGACTCGTTCAAGACTTGAATCGATCAAGGAAGCCTTGAATATTCTGATTGGCGGTTTTGCATTTCTGATCATTACCAAAGATAAATTATATGCCATGCGTGATAAAAAT
Source organism: uncultured Traorella sp. (assembly GCF_944327115.1). GTDB lineage: Bacteria > Bacillota_I > Bacilli_A > Erysipelotrichales > Erysipelotrichaceae > Traorella. The sequence continues at coordinate 7,122 of NZ_CALVGS010000062.1, read as the reverse complement.
GGTCTTCGTCCGCTTTCGATCGGTAAGCTGCAGGACGGCTATGTGATCAGTAGTGAAACATGTGCGTTTGATGTTATCGGTGCGGAATTTATCAGAGATGTCTTGCCGGGAGAAATCGTTACTTTTTCAAAAAATAAAGTATCTTCATGCTTTTATACGGAAGATACCTGCAGTAAGATTTGTGCGATGGAGTATATTTATTTTTCAAGGCCTGACAGTGATATCTGTGGGATCAATGTCCACGCTTCACGAAAGATGGCAGGGAAGGTATTGGCTCAGGAAGCACCTGTGGATGCCGATATCGTAATCGGAGTACCTGATTCCAGTTTGAGTGCGGCAGTTGGTTATGCGGAAGAGAGCGGTATTCCTTATGAGGTAGGCTTGATCAAAAATAAATATATGGGAAGGACCTTTATTGAACCGAGTCAGGAATTGCGTGACAAAGGTGTTCGTATGAAGCTTTCACCGGTCAGAAGCATCGTTAAGGGCAAACGGATCATCTTGATCGATGATTCGATCGTTCGTGGTACGACTTCGACAAAGATCGTAAAGATGCTTCGTGATATGGGAGCCAGCGAGGTACATATGAGAATTGCTTCTCCGCCTATGATCTCTCCTTGCTTCTATGGTGTGGATACGAGCACTTATGATGAACTGATCAGTGCCTTCCACAATGTCGAAGAGGTAAGAAAGATCACGGGCTGTGATTCTTTGGCATTTATTTCAATGGAAGGTTTGAAACGGGCCATTGGCTTGAATGATATGTGTATGGCATGCTTCAGCGGAAATTATCCGACAGAATTATTTGATTCGATCAAGGATGCCAATAAGGAAACAAAATTCTAGGAGGATATATGAGCGAACAATATAAGAGTGCCGGAGTAGATCTGGAAGCAGGCTATGAGTCTGTGGAACGAATCAAAAAACATATTTCTGCGACCCATCGTTTAGGTGTGATGGGAAATATCGGTTCCTTTGGAGGATTGTTTGATTTAAGCGCCTTGCACTATAAAAATCCCGTGCTGGTCAGTGGTACGGATGGTGTCGGAACAAAACTGAAGCTGGCATTTATGATGGATAAGCATGATACGATCGGTCAGGATGTCGTGGCAATGTGCGTCAATGATGTTCTGGCTCAGGGAGCCCAGCCTTTGCTCTTTTTAGATTATATTGCCGTTGGTAAGAATCATCCGGAAAAGATCGAGGCTATCGTGAAGGGTGTCAGTGATGGCTGTGTCTTGGCAAATTGTGCTTTGGTCGGTGGTGAAACGGCCGAAATGCCGGATATGTATGATGAGGATGAATATGATGTGGCCGGTTTTACCGTTGGTGTTGTCGAAAAGGATCAGATCATCGATGGTTCAAAAACGAAGGCAGGTGACGTTGTCATCGGTTTAGCAAGCTCAGGTGTTCATTCGAATGGTTTTTCATTGGTGCGCAAGCTTATTTTCAAGGATCATGATCTGGATTTATCAAAGACTTATGAGGGACTTTCTCAATCGCTTGGTGAAACTTTGTTAACGCCGACACGCATTTATGTGAAAGCAGTCAGCGAAGTATTCAAAAAGGTTGATGTGCATGGGGTTGCTCATATTACCGGTGGTGGTTTCCATGAAAATATGCCACGCTGTTTGAATAAGGGATTAGGCATTGAAATTGAAAAGGGCAGCTGGGAAGTATTGGAAGTCTTCCGCTTCTTACAGAAGCTTGGCAATATTGAAGAAGATGAGATGTATCATGTATTTAATATGGGTATTGGTATGATCCTTGTCGTGGATGAAAATGATGTTGATGCTGCTTTATCCGTTTTAAAGGATATGGGTGAAAAGGCTTCAGTGATCGGTAAGGTCGTCGATCAGGAAGGAATTTCATTCAAATGAAAAACATAGCTGTTTTCGCAAGTGGTACAGGAACGAATTTCGAAGCCATTCAGAAAGCGATCGAAGATCATAAACTAGAAGCATCAATCGAATGTGTCGTTGCCGATCATGTAGACGCAAAGGTCGTTGAAAAAGCCCGAAAGAAAAATATTGAGGTCTTTGCCTTTGATCCAAAAAGCTATCCTTCGAAAAAGGATTATGAAAAAGAAATCGTTGCGCTGCTTGAACGAAAAAATGTGGCTTTGATCGTACTGGCAGGTTATATGCGTTTATGTGGTGAAGTGCTTTTAAATGCCTATGAAGGAAGAATTATCAATATTCATCCATCGCTCTTGCCGGCATTTAAAGGAAAGGATGCGATCGGACAGGCAATTGATTATGGTGTCAAGGTCATGGGTGTTACGATTCATTATGTGGACAGCGGCATGGACAGCGGTAAGATTATTGCCCAGAAAAGCTTTGATGTTGAAGAAAATATGAACAGAGAGGAAATTGAAGCATCTATTCATGCGATTGAACATGTGCTTTATCCAGCTGTGATTCAAAAATTATTGGAGGAAATGAAATGAAAAAGCGTGCTTTAGTAAGTGTAAGTGATAAGACAAATCTGATTCCTTTTGTGAAAGGATTGGTTGAATGCGGCTATGAGATCATTTCTACAGGCGGAACCTATAAGGTGTTAAAGGAAGCAGGAATTGATTGTTTGGGGATTGAAGAGGTTACACATTTTCCGGAAATTCTGGATGGACGTGTCAAGACATTGCATCCGATGGTTCATGGAGGATTGTTGGCAGTCCGTGATCTGGAAAGCCATCAAAAACAATTAAAAGAAAATCATATTGAAACGATTGATCTTGTTTGTGTCAATCTTTATCCATTCAAGCAGACGATTTCTAAAGAAGGCTTTACACATGCCGAGGCCATTGAAAATATTGATATCGGCGGACCTAGCATGTTAAGAAGTGCCGCAAAGAATCATGCATATGTCACAGTAGTTTGTGATGTGAAGGATTATGACCAGGTTTTAAAAGAAATCAAAGAAAATGGTGATACGAGTCTTACAACCCGTCAGCGTTTAGCAGCGAAGGTTTTCCGTACGACAGCCAGCTATGATGCTTTGATCGCCCAGTATATGAGTGATTATGTCCATGAAGAAAATCCTGAAACATTGACGATGACCTTTGATTTGAAACAGACATTGCGTTATGGTGAGAATCCACATCAAAAAGCAAGCTTTTACAGTGAGATGTTTACGACACCTTATTCGCTTTGTTCTGCAAAGCAGCTGCATGGCAAAGAGCTTTCATATAATAATATTCAGGATGCAAATGCAACGTTAGAGATCTTGCGTGATTTTGAAGGAAGCAGTGCAGTTGTTGCGGTCAAGCATATGAATCCATGTGGCATTGGTGTGGCCGGAGATCTTTATACTGCCTGGAGGAAGGCTTATGAGGCTGATACGACAAGCATTTTTGGAGGTATCGTTGCTTTTAATGAAACTGTTACGGTACAGATTGCGGAAGAATTAAGCAAGATGTTCTTAGAAATTATTTTAGCGCCGGCTTTTGAAGAAGAAGCTTTTGAAATTTTAAGCCGTAAGAAAAACATTCGTCTGATGACTTTCACAAAAGAAGCTCAGCGGGAATATGTACGCAAGTTTGTTTCGGTGAGCGGCGGCGTTTTGGTTCAGGAAACCGATCGTGCCGTGACGACAGCCAAGGACTGCAAATGTGTTACTGAAAAGCAGCCGACAGAAAAAGAAATGGAAGATCTGCTGTTTGGCTTCAAGGTCGTAAAACATGTGAAATCAAATGCGATCGTGATCGTCAAGGATGGTCAGACATTAGGTGTCGGTGCCGGACAGATGAACCGTGTGGGTGCGGCGAAGATTGCTTTGGAACAGGCTGGTGAAAAAGCCCGTGGTGCGGTATTGGCCAGTGATGCTTTCTTCCCGATGGATGATACGGTCAAGTTAGCCAGTGAATATGGTATCAGCGCCATCATTCAGCCGGGCGGATCAATCAGAGATGAAGACTCGATCAAAGCCTGCAACGAGAATCAGGTATCGATGGTGTTTACGGGCAAACGCCATTTCAAACACTAATGGCTAAGGTATTGGTGATCGGCAGTGGCGGACGTGAACATGCCCTTTGTTATAAGTTTGCTCAAAGCCCGTATGTTGAGCAGGTATATGTTGCCAGTGGCAACGGAGGCATGGATGATGTCGCAACTGTTGCAGATATCGATATTTTAGATTTTGAGAGCCTGATTGCCTTCGCAAAAGAAAATAAGATCGATCTGACTTTTGTAGGTCCGGAGATTCCTTTATGTGCAGGAATTACAGATGCTTTTCAAAAAGCAGGGCTGAATATTTTTGGACCAACAAAGGCGGCAAGCCAGTTGGAAGGAAGCAAGTGCTTTGCCAAGGATATGATGCATAAATATAATATTCCGACAGCCAAGTATGCCAGTTTTGATGACTATGAAAAAGCAAAGGCTTATCTATCCGCTCAAAAATGCCCGATCGTTTTAAAAGCCGATGGGCTGGCAGCCGGAAAAGGAGTCATCATCGCCTCTACGATGGAAGAAGCCCAAAACAGCTTAAAAGATATGATGTGCAATGATTTATTTAAAGATGCCGGGACTTCTTTGGTCATTGAAGAATACCTTGAAGGAGAAGAATTTTCACTCTTTGCTTTTGTTAATGGCAAGGATGTTTATCCGATGCAGATCGCTCAGGATCATAAGCGTGCCTTTGACCATGATCAAGGTTTAAATACAGGCGGTATGGGTGCTTATACACCTGTGGCTCATATTCCTCAAAGTGCTGTTGATGAAGCGATGGAAAAGGTGATGAAGCCTATTGCAGAAGCGATGGTTTTAGAAGGAATGCCTTATCAAGGTGTCCTTTATGGCGGCTTTATGCTTACGGACGATGGTGTCAAAACGATCGAGTTTAATTGCCGTTTCGGTGATCCGGAAAGTGAAGTAGTCTTACAGGCGATGACAAGTGACCTGTATCAGACGATCGTGGATGTCATGGCTCATAAAAAACCAATCATTACATTCTCCAAAGATGCTTTTTTAGGTGTTGTATTGGCAGCTGAAGGATATCCGCAGAGCTATCAGAAAAATATTGATCTAAGTGATCTGACATTGACCTCACCGACATGTTTCCATATGGGAACCAAGAAAACAGATAAGGGTCTTGTTTCAAGCGGGGGAAGGGTACTGTTCATTTCACAGAGTGCGCCTACTTTAAAAGAAGCAAAACAGAAAACCTATGCTTTGATAGAAAAGATTCAAAGAGAAGGCTTATTTTATCGAAGTGATATCGGAGATCGTGAATTATCGAAAGAAACTGCTTGACAGTTTCTTTTTTTTAATGAATCGTTTATAATAATCAAAGGTGATAACATGAAAAGAATTTTAAGAAATATATTACTTGTTTTATGTATCGGTGTATTTTGTTTTTCACTCTATAAAATCGTTACTTATTACTATGAAGGTTATCAGTCAGAAAAAAGAATCGGTGAGCTGCTTTCACAGGTAAAAGAAGATGATGGCAGGACGATGAGCTTTGTGGAAAAATATGGAGATCTTTTGAAGCAGAATAGCGATATGATCGGGTGGATCACCATTGAAGATACCAAAGTCAATTATCCGGTCATGCAGACGCCCGATGATGAGGAATTTTATTTGAGAAGAAATTTTGATAAAGAGTATGAATTCAGAGGAACTCCTTTTGTCAATGCAAATGCCAATCTTCAGGATGAGGATGACAATATGATCATTTATGCACATAACATGGATGATGGCACGATGTTTGGTGATCTCAGGAAATTTACTGATTATAATTTCTATGAAACGCATAAGACGTTTGAATTTGATACGATTTATCATAACTCAACTTATGAGATTTTTGCGGTATTTAAAACTGTGGATGATCCGGATCATGAGCTTTATATCGATTACTATACTTTTTTCAATGCTGAAGATGAAGAAAGCTTTAATGAACAGATTCAAAAATATAAGCGGGCTGCTTATTATGATACAGGTATCACACCCCAGTATGGGGATAAGCTGTTGACCTTGTCAACCTGTGAGTATTCAAATGATAACGGACGCTTGGTGGTTGTCGCAAGGAAGGTGAACTGACATGAAAAAAGGTGATGTAATTGAATATACCGATGAACATCAAAATGGCAGGGAGATATTCAATGAAGTGTATATCATGCGGTATGCAGATAAAAGAGCAAAATATGAATGGAATCTATTTTTATATGTCCAGCTGTTGATATTTGTATTAGCGATGATCTTAAATTATTTCTTTACGTCCTATATGCCTTACATTCTTGCCGCAACGATCGTTCTGTTTATTATCTGTTATTATATGAACACGAAAAAAAGAAGAGAAATGCTGGCAAAGGGGCGGATCAAGAAGGTCTGTTTGACTAATGCTCAGCGAGGTGTTCATGGTTATATGACGATCAAGCCGGCTACGGCTTATGAAATCATGAAGGAGGACTGCCTGATCATTGAAGTCAGTATGCGTGAATATTATGATGAAATGCATGTACCAGAAGCGATTTCGATCCCTTTGGAGATCCTTTCTGATAAGATTGATGAGATGGGTCTGGATGTCAATAAGACGATCCTTGTATATGGCCGAGAAGAAGAAAAAAGTAAGCAGGGTGCACAGCTGTTGGCTGATAAAGGATTTAAAGATGTTTATGCGTTTGGCTCGATCATGGATTGGCCATATGATGTTGTTTTACAAGAAGAAAATGAGGCAAGTCTTGCATGATTTGTCTTTTTTTATAGAAAAAGCGAACAAATCACAAGGATCTGTTCGCTTTGAGCAAGCTAGATGACAGTGACATCACTTGCCTGTGGTCCGCGTTCTTTTTCAACAACTTCATAACTGACGGTCTGACCTTCTTCTAAAGTCTTGAAACCTTCAGAATTGATAGCTGAGAAATGAACAAAAATGTCTTTGCCTGTTTCGTCTGTGATGAATCCATAGCCTTTTTCAGCATTGAACCATTTTACTTTTCCAGTTTTCATCGTTGTACCTCCTTACCCGAACAAGAAGCACACTCAAGAATTTAAATATTATTATTGAGTTCATACCTTTACTGCTAGCTTTTTTGATAACGTAAAAAATATTGCTTTTATTCAATTTAATTATGACAGTTGTCTAATCACTTGTCAATTGTTTTCTTTTGTTGTGAAAAAATGT
>NZ_CALVGS010000061.1 GCF_944327115.1 uncultured Traorella sp. | reverse complement strand
GGAAAGGAGCACCATATGGTTTTTAAGTTTTGCAGATGACGCTTGCGTCATTTTTTTATTGTTTTTGCTTCATATTTATTATTATTTATGTAGATTTTCAAAAAGATGGCTTTTTTGCTTCTGCTTTTCATACAATGAAACAGGTGAAATATGAAAAAAACAATTGCTTTTTTGATGATGCTTTTTTGCTTTCAGCTGCCCATAGAGGCAGATTATATCGTCATGTCTGAAGGTGAGGTATTAGCGGGTGACAACATTCATCAGACACAAAGCGTCGCTTCAATCAGCAAGGTGATGACAGCATTGGTAGCGCTGGAAAATGCCGATATCAGCGACAGGATCATCATTGATCGAGAAACGACGATGCAAATCGGTTCTTCCTTATACATGCTTGAAAACGAAGAATATTCATTGCTTTCGCTATTATATGGCCTGATGCTGAGAAGCGGTAATGATGCGGCACATGCAATTGCTCTTCATGTTGGTAAAGATGTTGCCCATTTTGTTAAAATGATGAATGATAAGGCAAAAGAATTAGGTATGCATGATACTGTGTTTTCAAATCCCAGCGGATTGGATGAAACGGATGAAGGAAATATCTCGAGCTTATATGATATGGCCTTATGCATGCAGGCTGCCATGAAAAATGACATTTTTAGGATGATCGTCAATACGCGTCAGTACCAGGCAGAGAATCAGCGTGTATGGATCAATAAGAATCGTCTTTTAAGCATGTATGACAGCTGTAATGGAGGAAAGACAGGCTATACGGTAAAATCCGGTAAAACACTGATTACCACAGCTTATGAAAATGGTCTTGAATCCATCGTGGTCAGCTTTAGAGAAGGGGATTATTTTATGTTACATAAACGGCTTCATGAAGATGTGTACCAGAAATATAAATCCCATCTTTTGATTAAAAAAGGCAGCTATAAGATAGCTAATAAGCGGCTGCTCATCAAAGAAGATATTCATGCAATCGTTCCTATTGGTGATGAGGTATTTGTGGAAGCTCTTATTGAAGATGGAAAAGTGCTCATCCGCTATAAAAATTTAGATACTGTGATTGAACGAAGGGAGCTTTTGACATGACGCTTTTCTGGAGCATGATGATCTTAGCCTCTATCTTATTTGCGTTAATTACCGGAAAAAGTGAGCTTTTAAGCAATACGATCGTATCGGTTGGCAGTGAAACATTGGATTTTGTATTGCCGCTGATTGCAGTTACCTGTTTTTTTAACGGGATCGTAGAAATTGCCTTTCAAAACGGCTGTATCGCATGGCTGGAGAGAAGGATGAACCCCTTGCTTCGCTTCCTGCTTCCGGATATCAAGCACGATCAGGAAACCTTGGGTTATGTTGCCAGCAACATCGTGATCAATATGTTTGGATTGGGAAGTGCCGCTACTCCTGTCGGCCTGAAAGCGATCAAAGGCATGCAGAAGCACAATCCTGATCCTAAAACAGCAACCCGAAGCATGGTAACCTTTCTCGTATTAAATACAGGCGGCGTCACACTGTTTCCGACAAGCATCATCGCTTTACGTGTGGCTTATGCATCAAAGGATGCGACCAGCTTTATTCCTTTTGCGATCATTGCTACTTTCAGTGCATCCCTGATAGGACTTTTGGTGGATCGGTGGTGGAATCATGGTCACTAATCTGATCTTGCCGCTTTTTATCTTTCTGATCCTGACCGTATCACTGATTAAGAAGGTTGATTCGTACAATGCCTTTTTAAAGGGAGTCAAAGAAGGCTTTTTACTTTTTAATGATGTATTTGGAAGCATGCTTTCCATGATGTTTGCGATCAATTTATTAAGAATTAGCGGCTTGCTTGATTTTATCGCTCATATTTTCGCGTCTTCGATTCTGAAGATCGAACCTTCCTTATGGGCCATGATGCTTTTCCGGCCTTTTTCGGGAACAGCCTCTTTAGCGATCATGATCGATATTTTTAAATATTTAGGTGTTGATTCTTTTAGTGGTATTATGGCAAGTATCATTCAGGGAAGTACGGATACGACGCTTTATGTCATCACCTTATATTTTGGGTGTGTTGGTGTTAAAAAGATCAAAAATTCGATGGTCATCGGTCTGATCAGTGATATTGTAGGAATAAGTATGGCCATTCTACTTACATTTCTCTTCTTTTCATGATATGATACTGAAAAAGGAAGTGGAATATGGAAAGATTACAGAAGGTAATTGCTGCCAGCGGCTTGACTTCACGCAGAAAAGCTGAAGTTTTGATCAGTGAGGGAAGGGTCCGTGTGAATGGCAATGTGATTCGTGAAATGGGATATAAAGTAAAAAAAGGTGACAGGATCGAGGTTGATGGTGAACTGATCCAAAAGGAAAATAAGGTCTATTATGTCATGAATAAGCCTAAAAAATGCTTGTGTACCTTAGATGATGAGCATGGGCGCAAGACAGTCGTATCACTGATCGATTGTGAAGAGAGGATTTTCCCGGTAGGCAGATTGGACTATGACACAAGCGGTGTCTTGATCCTGACCAATGACGGTGAATTTGCCAATATGATCATTCATCCTCGCTATCATCTTCCTAAAACCTATGACGTGCTGATCGATGGTATCCTGGATACCTCTCAGATCAAAGAATTAGAAAAGGGTATCCAGCTGGATGATGGTATGACGCTGCCGGCAAAAGTAAGGGTTCGTAAAAAAGATTATGCCCTTAAAAAAACTAAATTTGATCTGACGATCGTTGAAGGGAGAAATCATCAGGTCAAACGTATGGTCGAGTATTTTGGCTATCAGGTCACTTCTCTGCATCGTAAATCAATCGGCTTCTTAAAGGTTGATGATATGTCACAGGGAAGCTACCGGCTTTTAAAGCCGCAGGAGGTCAAAGATCTGCGGCGTTTAGCGAATGAAGGAAAATAATGCTCCGCTTTTGGCGGAGTTTCTTTTAAGTTTTATTTGTCTTTTATTGTTATTTCGATTAAAATAGAAAAAGGTGATGGTATGCAGCAGTATTTTATAGAATCAAAACTTAGTGAAAAGATCCTGTTTAATGAGGAACAATCTCATCATATCGCACATGTCATGCGTATGAAGGAAGGCGAGATCGTTAAGGTCGTCGATTGTGAGGAACAGGCCGCTTATGCTGCTATCCACTATGAAGGTAAAAAAGCTGTTGGACTTCTTCAAGAGCATTTGCCTGATGATCATCATAAACAGATCGACATCAGTCTGGCAATGGCACTGGTCAAAAAAGAAAAATGGGAGCTTTGCGTACAAAAATCTGCGGAATGCGGGGCTTATGATATCTTACCGTTTATATCCTCAAGAAGCGTTGTGAAAATCAGTGAAGAAAAGAATGATAAAAAATTAGCGAGATGGCAGAAGATTGCCTTAGAAGCCTGTGAGCAGTCAAAACAGAATCACCGCTGTCTGGTCCATCCGATATGTTCATTTTCACAGGTGCTTGAAAAAGAAGCTGATTTAAAATGCATTGCCTATGAGAATGCGGATACAACAGCCGACAGTCTGGGAAAAGTTTTATGTCAGCATCCCAACATTCGATCTGTGCTGGTCATGATCGGCCCTGAGGGTGGTTTCAGCGGGAAGGAAATCACAGAAGCTAAAGCCCATGGCTTTATCTGTGTATCTCTTGGTAAGCGGATCCTCAGAGCAGAAACAGCTGCTATCAGTGCTGTCAGCATGCTGACTTATCATTATGAGTTGCTTGGAGAATGGTATGGAACTAATAAAGAAAATTCAGAAAAAGGATGAAATCAAACTGTTGAAATGTGATGCAGTCAAGCGTTTCATCAAAGAAAATGAACATTATCTAAAACGATATCACATTGATCTGTCAATCAAAAAAGAGGAGGATTTCTTTTATTTTGAATGTCTTGTTCAAACCTTAAAAAACAAGGAGGCCTTTGAAGGCTGCTTTGTGAAATCTTATGATGATATGATTGATTATTGGCAGACACTGAATTATGAAGAAAGAAAACGTCTGATCAATATCGATATTGACCGGATCAAAGAAAAGCTTCCTTTTGTGGTACGTGATCAGCAGAAGCTTTACTTGCCTTGCATGAATGAGCGCATCAATGCAATTTATGAGAATGAAATGGTATTATTTGAATTGAAACAATATAATCGGCTGCGATTTGATTGTAAGGATATGATCGATCAACATCATCTTACGTGTGAAATGGTCAGCTTTCATTTTACGTCCTTGGAATTGGCAGAAATCGATGAAAATGGTTATTGGGCTTATTGTCCGTTATCATCGACGTTATATCATTTTGTAGATGATGTTATCTGTGAATCCTTTCCTTTGGTCCGTTTCCAAGGTGAGATCAATGAGCTTGAAGACTGGATCTCTTTATATCTGAAGGAAGATGAAGAGGCATGTATTCGTATGTTCATCGAAAAGGGCTGGATCAGTGAAAAGATGACACGTAAAATGACGAAGATCTTAGAAAGAAGGAAAAAATGAAAACATTTGCGATACATACACTTGGCTGCAAGGTCAATTCCTATGAATCTGAAGCTTACATCGAAAAATGTCTTCAGTTAGGTTATAAGCAGGTTGATTTTAAAGATAAAAGTGATATTTATCTGATCAATACCTGTGCAGTGACCAATACCGCAGCTTCAAAATCAAGACAAAAGATCCATCAGGCGATTACTCAAAATCCACATGCTTTTATTGCGGTCATCGGCTGTTATTCACAGGCTGAGGCAGCGAATATCGAAAAAATGGAAGGTGTGAATGCGGTTGTGGGAAGCGATCAGAAACAGACGTTTCTCGATTCGCTCGATACGCTTGTGGAAAAACATCAGAAGATCAATTATGTTCATGAATTAAATACGATTCCTCAGTTTGAGGATCTGCATATCGAACGCTTTGTTCGGCATACAAGGGCCTATTTAAAGATACAGGATGGCTGCAACCAGTTCTGCAGTTATTGTATCATTCCTTATACAAGGGGAAGAGAACGCTCTTTGGAAGAAGATAAAGCAATAGAGATCGCGAAAAAGCTCGTATCGAACGGGCATCATGAGATCGTTCTTTCAGGGATCCATACCGGAAGATATGGCCGTGGTATTCATAGCGATCTTCCTTCTTTGCTTAACAAGCTGTTGGAAATTCAAGGACTGGACCGTATCCGGATCTCAAGCATTGAGATGAATGAAGTCAGCGATGCTTTGCTGGATCTGATGGAAAAGCATCCCCAGATTGCCCGGCATCTTCATATACCGGTACAGGCATGCAGCGATTCGGTCTTAAAAAGGATGAATCGTCCCTATGATATGCGGCAGTTCATGAAGCGGATCGAAGAGATTCGTCAAAAGCTTCCTCTTATTTCAATCAGTACGGATATCATTGCCGGATTTGCGGATGAAAGTGAAGAAGAGTTTGAAGAAACGTTAAAAAATGCAAAGATGTGCCGCTTTAGCTTCATGCACGTCTTCCCATATTCAAAAAGAGATCAAACAGTGGCTAGTAAAATGAAACAAATTCATGGTACAATAAGAAAGCAAAGAGCACATGAGCTTTGTGAGCTGTCAGATGTGATGAAGAGGGAATACAGCAATTCATGGATTTCAAAAAGCTGTGAGGTTTTGGTCGAAACATGCAAGGGTGAAAATTGCATGGGACATTCCAGTGAATATTTACCGGTTATGTTTAAAGGGGATGCCTCGCTGGTCGGACATATCGTTCGCGTTGTGATTCATGAAGTAAATGATTCCGGATGTTTAGGATCATTGGAGGGTTAAGATGAAATGTTCATATTTATTTGAAAATGCACCGGATATTGAAATTAAGACGCTTTTTTACGATTCTCGGAAGAAAGTAAAAAATGGCATGTTTTTCTGCATGGATGGTCTTGTTCATGACGGTCATGAATTTATTCGGCAGGCGATCGAAAATGGGGCGGTCTGCATCGTTCATTCAGAAGATATCTCTGAAAAGCAAAAGGGAATCGTATATATTCGTGTTGAGGACGTGAGCGATACGATGGCACGGGTTGCTGCTCGTTTTTATGGCTATCCGTCAAAAAAGATGAAGATCTATGGTGTGACCGGAACAAATGGGAAAAGTACGATTACGACGATCATTCGTGATATTCATTCGAGGTTTGAACCTTGCGGCTATATCGGGACGATTTCTATCAGCTATGGTGATGTTACCTTGCCCCCGGATCTTACGACGCCGGATGCCATCATGCTTCAATCGGTATTCAAGGATATGGTGAAGGCCGGAATGAAGGCATGTTCACTTGAGGTCAGCTCACACGGGTTGGAACAGAATCGTGTGAACGGTGTTGATTTTGATGTTGCGATCTTCACCAATCTGACCTATGATCACCTCGATTATCATGGTACTTTTGAAAATTATCTAAAAGCCAAATGCAAGCTTTTTGAAATGATCCGAAAGGATGGCATCTGTGTTTTGAATGTCGATGATGCTTCTTTTAAAGAGTTTGAAGAGGCATCAAATGGCCGCGTTGTTACTTATGGCATTCAAAATGATGCGGATTATCGTGCTGATAACATTCAATTGGGTATTGAAGGAACAAGCTTTTCCTTGATTTATGAAAATAAAGAATATCCGGTACGTACAAATCTTGTCGCTTTGTACAATGTCTATAACCTTTTGGCGGCGATTGCCGGCTTGCATCAGGGAGGACTTGATCTTGAGAAGATTCTTGAGTGTCTGAATGATCTCAAGCAGGTTGACGGACGACTGGAGCGAATCGATGAAGGTCAGCCGTTCAATGTCATCGTTGATTATGCACATACTCCGGATGGCTTTGAAAAAATATTTGAGTATGCTCAGATGATCACGCCAAGCGATCGCAATATCATTGCCGTGTTTGGCAGTGCCGGACGCCGGGATGCGAAAAAAAGAAAGGTGATGGGCAGCATTGCCGATCGTTATTGCGGGAATATCATCATTACCGATGAAGATCCCCGTACAGATGATCCAAGCGCTATTGCCAATGATATCAAAAGCGGTATCGTCAATGCCAATACGATCTATATTCCTGAAAGAAGTGATGCGATCCGTCAGGCCATTGAGATTGCCAATGTCAAGGATACGATCCTGATCCTTGGCAAGGGGGATGAAGACTATATGGTCTACGAAAACGGCAAGCAGTATTACATGGGCGACCAGAAGGCTGCCAAACGAGCAATTAGAAAATACTATCTAGGTATTGAGGAGGACGAAAATGAAGAAGAGTAAGTATATCGATCATACATTGTTAAAGCCGCAGGCTACGAAGGCTCAGATCCTTAAATTATGTGACGAAGCCCTTGAATATGATTTCGCAAGTGTTTGTGTGAATCCTTACTGGGTCAAGACTTGTGCTGAAAAGCTAAAGGGAAGCAATGTCATGGTTTGTACGGTGATCGGTTTTCCTTTAGGTGCAACGACCAGTGAAACCAAGGCGTTTGAAACGAAGCAGGCCATTGCACAGGGTGCTGATGAAGTGGATATGGTCATGAATATCGGAGCCCTGATAGACGGCGATACGGATACTGTTATCAAGGATATCGAAGCTGTCGTAGAAGCAGCGAACGGCAAGTGTGTCAAGGTGATCCTTGAAACCTGTCTTTTAAGCGATGAACAGATCACTTTGGCTTGTGAATGCTGTGTAAAGGCAAAGGCAACCTTTGTCAAGACGAGCACAGGTTTTTCAACTGCAGGAGCAAATCCGCATGTTGTCAAAGTCATGGTTGATGCTGTCAAAGGAGCATGTAAGGTTAAGGCAGCCGGCGGTGTCCGTACACCTGAAGAAATGGATGAGATGATCAGGATCGGAGCTGACCGTATCGGTACAAGCTCCGGTGTTAAGCTGATGAATAACGAAAGCGGAAAAACTTCATATTGATATAAAACTGGTTTCAAACCTCCCAGTATAATAATAGGCAAAAAGTGAATGAAATTTTTATGAAAGCTTCATGACCTTGCTTATATTACAGGCAGGGTCATTTTTAACGTGAAAGGGTGATTGAATGAAGCGTAAGATCATTATTGACTGTGATCCCGGAATCGATGATAGTTTGGCGATCATGATGGCATTATCATCAAAGGATGTTGAAGTGGTGGGAATTACGATCGTATGTGGCAATGCTCCCGTAACGATGGGTTTTGAAAATGCGAAGAAAGTGCTGAAACATATGAATCGTCTGGATATTCCGAT
This sequence comes from uncultured Traorella sp., assembly GCF_944327115.1. Classification (GTDB taxonomy): domain Bacteria; phylum Bacillota_I; class Bacilli_A; order Erysipelotrichales; family Erysipelotrichaceae; genus Traorella. The sequence goes on along the minus strand of NZ_CALVGS010000061.1, from coordinate 1,869 downwards.
CTATATGGGTGCTGCTAAGCCGTTAAAAAAAGAATATGTAAATGCTTTGGATACGCATGGGAGCGATGGGCTTGGAGAAAGCTTTCTTGAACCTGTGGAAGGCTTTTACCAGCCTCTGACGGCTGTTGAATTTTTATCGCAGACATTGAATAAGGAAAGCTGCAGCGTGATCGCTCTTGGTCCTTTGACAAATCTTGCTGATTTGCTTGCTGCCGATGAAAAAGCCTTTAATAATATTGAGATGCTTGTTTCCATGGGTGGTTCATATAAGGCCCATGGAAACTGTTCACCGGTGGCTGAATACAATTACTGGGAGGATCCTGAGGCTGCGGCTATCGTTTATCAGCATATGGCCAAGCTTGGTCGCTTGATCCATATGGTAGGCCTGGATGTCACAAGAAAGATCGTCCTGACTCCGTCACTTCTTTCTTATATGGAAAGACTTGATCCTGAAAAAGGAGAATTTATACGTAAGATCACGAAATTTTATTTTGATTTTCATTGGCAGTGGGAACATATCATCGGTTGTGTCATCAATGATCCTCTGGCCATGGCTTATTTTCTAAATCCAAAGCTATGTCATGGATTTAATTCTTATGTCCAAATTGAAACCGAATCTCTTTCAAGAGGACAATCGATCGTAGATGCTTATGATTTTTATAGAAAAAAGGCGAATGCCCATGTCTTGAATGAAGTAGATGTCCGGGGATTTTTTGAATTATTTTTTGAATTGCTGCTTCATATGGAAAAAGACAAGCTTACTGAATTGGAAAAGCTGATTGCGCAGGAGGTGGATCATGAAGGCTAAGTTTTCTATCTTTCAAATATGCATGATCGCTTTGAGCGTGGTCCTGAACATCGTGGGCGGTCAGATTGCTTTGTTATTGCGTCTGCCAATCTATCTGGACAGCATCGGCACGATCTTCACAGGAGCTGTCTATGGACCTGTATTAGCCATGCTTCCCAGTCTGCTGAGCGGATTGATACTTGGTGTGACAAGTGATATCTATTCGTTATATTACGCACCTGTGGGCATTCTTTTGGGTCTTTTAAGCTCTCTTGTATGGAAAAAAAGATCTTCCAAGGCAAGCTGGCCTTTTCTTGCTGCCTTTGTGATCACGATTCCGACATCACTATGCAGTGCTTCGATCACTGCAGCACTGTTTGGCGGCATCACTTCCAGCGGGTCAAGCATTTTGGTCCAATTGCTCGCTAAAACACCGCTGGGACTGACCATGAGCTGTTTTATCGTACAGGTCATGACAGATTATCTCGATCGTCTGTTAAGCATCGTCATCGTGCTGGCACTGCTGAAGCGGCTGCCTAAGAGCATGCTTCATAAGATAAATCCTGCGCTTAAGGAAGACAAAGATATTTAAAATAAAGGGTTCATTTTTATCGTTTTATCTATAAAAATACGCTTTATCTTGAAAAAAAGGGTTTAAAACTAGAAAATAACTGAAAAAATTTCCATAAAATCTTGCATAATTATGTGAAATTATGTATAATGTACATGCTTGCTCGGAAGGGAGGTTTTTGTAGATGCCAAAAGTAGTGTTAAAAGAGAACGAAGTTTTAGATGATGCTTTACGTAGATTTAAACGACAAGTATCTAGAAACGGTACCCTTGCTGAGGCTCGTAAAAGAGAGTTTTATGTAAAACCAGGCGTACGTCGCAAATTAAAACAAGAAGCAGCACGCAAAGCTAGACGCTCAAAATAGAAGCAGCTGCTTCTTTTTTTGGTAATTTAAACTAGTGAGTGGTTTAAAGAAATTACGCTTTAAACTAATGAGTGGTTTATAAAGAAGAGAAACAGATGATATAAAGGATGTGAAACCTCGATATCATCTGTTTTTTTTGTGCCGAGA
>NZ_CALVGS010000060.1 GCF_944327115.1 uncultured Traorella sp. | reverse complement strand
GTGGGTGATTCTACGATTACATGCTTGATCGTATTAATGACCACCTTTTCACTGATAGGAAGCTGATCGTTTAGATCATAGATGCTTCTTCTGCTTTTTATAATATCTATATAACTCATAATATCCTCGTTTCTATATCTTTACTATACGCTCTATTTCATTAAAAACAAATTATATGCTTCTAAAATATGATATAATGAAAAAAAGGAGAAATTATGATACCTGTATCTTCATTAGTGATCTTAGGATCTACGGCTTTATTTTGTTCCCTTTTGCCAATTATTTTGGCATTCATATGGACAAGAAAAAAAGAATTATCAATGAAACCTTTTTTTATGGGTGCCGCTTTTTATATATTTTTTGTATTGGTCATAGAAAGTGTCGTCAATGAGCTGGTTTTTCAAAATGAGATATTATTTAATAATACGCTTTTTTATATCATATACAGCTGTCTGGCAGCAGCACTGATTGAAGAAGGAAGCCGATATATTGCTTTTAAATATATTCTAAAAGAGAATCATAAAGAAGATGCCCTGACTTATGGATTGGGACATGGCGGCATCGAAATGATTCTGATCATTGGTATCTCTTTATTGAGTTCATGGATGTTTGGCATGATTTTTAATTCTGTGGGTTTAGATGCCATGCTAAGTGGGAGTAATGAAGTACAGCAATCAGCTATCGTAGAAATGATAACTTCTTTGAAAAATTATGGAATAAGGGAGAGTATGATGTGCATAGCAGAGAGGATCAGTATTCTTGTTTTTCATCTTTCATGCTCACTTATTGTTTATAGGGCTGTCTATAAAAAAGAAAAGCGTTATTTTATTTATGCCTTAATATTCCATTTCGTTATGAATCTTCCTTCTTTATTGAATCAAAGAGGATTGATATCAAATATATGGATAGCTGAGGGACTTATTATGCTGATTGCCTTAAGTTCGGCTGTTTTAGGATATAAATATTATAGAAAAAATTAAGGAAAATCATAAAATCTTTGTGGAAACAAGGATTTTTTTTATTTTATGTGGGAATTTTGAAAAATTCGTGCATATATAATAGTAGGAGGTAATAAAGAAATAATGTACAAACTTGATACAATATGATAAAATTGTATCAAAATTGTACAAAAAAGAGGTGATCATATGGTTGATTTAAGTAAATTAAGATCTCTTGTAAGAGATAATGGGTATTTATATACAAAAGATGTAACAAACGCAGGAATACGTAGAGAAAATTTAAAAAATTTTCTTGATGAAGGGATAATAGTAAGAGAAAGTAGAGGAATATATTCTTTCACAGATGAATGGAATGATGAATTTGTATTATTACAAGAAAAGTGTAAAAAGGGCGTATTTTCATATGGAACGGCTCTATATTTTCATGGATTATCGGACCGTTTCCCAGAAAAAATTTCTATGACGGTTCCTAAAAACTATAATGTATTTTATTTAAAAGAAAAATTGACGAATGTTGAATTTCATCGAATAAAGCCTGCTTTGTGGAATCTAGGAATTATTGAAATGACATCACCACAAGGAGGAAATATACTAGTTTATGATATAGAAAGATGCATCTGTGATATTATAAGAAATAAAAAAGATGCAGATCCACAAATTTTTATACAAAGTATCAAAGGATATTTTTCTTTAAAAAATCATAATTATTCAAAAATAGTAGAATATGCGAAACAATTCCATATTGAAAAAGAGATTTATATATATATCGAGGTACTAACATGAGAACGCCAGAGCAATTGAAAGGTATTATTCGAAACTTAGCCAAAGAAAAAGGAATTCATGCACAGGAAATTCTTCAGATTTATATGTTTGAGAGAATTATAGAACGTCTTTCAGTTTCACCTTATAAAGATAATTTTATCTTAAAAGGAGGTCTTTTGATTTCTGCTATTCTTGGAATTGAAGAACGCACGACGATGGACATGGATACAACAATTAAAGGATTATTGATGAAAAAAGAAAATATAAAAAATATCATTAATGAAATTTTAAATAAAGAAGTAAATGATGGAATTGAATTTCAGCTGATAGATGTATCGCCTATTCGTGAAGAAGATAAATATGAAAATTTTCGAGTATCAATTCAAGCTGTTTATGGGAAAATGAAAATTCCAATGAAAATTGATATAACAACAGGAGATGTGATTACACCACAAGAAGTACAATTTTTATATCCATTATTATTAGAAGATCGACATATAAAAATTAAAGCTTATACACAAGAAACGATCATGGCTGAAAAATTTGAAACAATTATGAGTAGAAATGTAGGAAATACAAGAACAAGGGATTTTTATGATTTGCATTTGCTTTATCATTTATATCATAAAAATGCCAATTGGAACATACTAAAAGAAGCAGTATTTGCTACTGCGGATCGTAGAGGATCGTTATCAATTTTAAATAATATTGAACAAATTCTTGTGGCATTAAATGAATCTGATTATTTAAAAGATTCATGGAAAAGATATCAGTCACAGAATTTATATGCTAGAAATATTAGTTATTCAGATATAATGAAAACAATGCAACTTTTAATAAGAAAAATAATATGAAAATGGAATTCAACAGATGGTCAATAACGAAGTTTCTATCTGTTTACTATTTTATTGACATGATTTAAAATCTCAAGATCAGCTTTTTGAAATTTGTGATCATAAAGATCACAAGCATTCACTAGCTTGATTTCATCATGTACTTCTAAATGAGGTGTACCCTTTTTTTTGTGACATAAAAAAGCATGTACATGAAGAACAAAATTTTCTCTCGGGTCATCAATGCTGCAAAGATATTGAATGATTTCAACATCAACGCCTAATTCTTCTTTCAATTCACGGATAAGTGCTTCTTCCCTGCTTTCATTTTGTTCAACTTTTCCTCCGGGAAATTCCCAGAAACCGGGATCAGCACCCTTGCTTCGGCGTGCAATCAAAAACTTATCATCTATCTGAATAGCACCACATACAACATCTATTTCTTTCATTTATACCTCCAATTCAATATATTTTTCACAAATCTGAATAGCATTTACAGCGGCTCCCTTACGTATCTGATCACCACAGCACCATAAAGTAATACCTTTAGATGAAGTAAGATCCCGGCGGATACGTCCTACATAAATAAGATCCTGATTTGAACAATCCAAAGGCATCGGATAAAAAGGCTCATCAATAAGACGACAGCCTTGGGCTGAGCGTAATGCTTCTCTTACTTCTCCAACTGTTATTTCTTTTTCAAAATATAAAGTCATTGATAATGAATGACTTCGTAAAACAGGCACACGGACACAGGTACAATTTACCTTTAGTTGAGGTGCATGTAGGATCTTTCTTCCTTCATTCTGTATCTTCATCTCTTCACCGGTATAACCATTTTCATTAAATTCACCAATTTGAGGAATCACATTTGATACGATTTGATAAGGAAAAACATCAGTATTTATTTCTTTATTTTGTGTCAGATCTTCCAACTGTTTCTCATATTCATACATTCCTTTAATACCGGCACCACTGACTGCCTGATAGGTTGAAACAATCATAGATTGAATCGATGAAAGCTGATGAAGAGCATAAATGGCAATGCATCCAATAATAGTAGAACAATTGGGATTGGCAATGATACCCTGATGGTGTAAGATATCGGTACCATTAATTTCAGGTATAACTAAAGGCACATCATCTTCAAGTCGAAAGGCACTTGAATTATCAATGAATAATGCATGAGCTTTTTTTATGAAAGGTGCATATTTTTTCGATAGATCATTTCCAACAGCCCCTAAAACGATATCGCAGTCATCAAAGCTATGTTCATCTGTTTTTTGAATGAAAACTTCTTTCCCTTTAAATAAGATCCTTTTGCCAACACTTCTTTCACTAGCCAATAGAACGAGCCTTTTTAATGGAAAATTTCTTTCTTCTAAAGCTTGGATCATGGCTTTGCCAACTGCACCACTGGCACCTAAAACAGCTACGGTATATGTTTTCATGAATTCTCCCTTATGATTTCTCATTAACAAAATCAGCATTTAAATATCCTATATACATCAATAATGTTATTTGATGATTTGATAAGAATAATATAAGATTCTGTTTATAAAATCATATCTCAGTATAAGCTATGATTTTCATATAATTTGGTTCATGAATGGCCTAAGATCCGATCTTTAAAAAACATTGTCCAAATATTCATTTATTCTAATATCATAGCATGAATAAATTGACAATTTGAAATCCATGTATCATTTTACCATAAACCTCTTCTCTTTTATAGTTCATATAGCATCACTTCATATGATCAATCACTCTTAATACGATTGTCTTTCATATAAAAACACTTGTCTTTTATTAAAAAACATCGTATCATGATAAAAATAAGTTTCAGTAATGATCATCTGTATTTATAAGATTCAAAGATAAATATCACTAAACGGTGATTAGGAGGAAATATGATTGAAAAATATCTGATTATCGATAAAGAAATATTACCTGATTATTTTGAAAAAGTAGTCGATGCGAAAAATCTGGTCAATTCCGGTATGGAAGTTAGCAAAGCCGTAAAAAAAGTAGGTATCTCCAGAAGTACATACTATAAATATAAAGACTATGTATTTACACCACAAGAAGATTCTACAGGAAAAAAAGCCATTATTTCACTACTGTTAAAAAATGAAAAAGGAATCCTTTCAGAAGTCTTAAATGATTTGTTATTAGTCAATGTCAATATTCTATCTGTAAGTCAAAGTATCATCATCAACAAAAGAGCAAGTCTGGAATTAGTCATCGACATGGGAGAAATGTTAGAAACGATCGAACAACTTTTACAGCGTCTTTCAGACATGGATGGGGTCGTAAATGTAAGATTGGTTGCAATCGAATAAATTCACGTGAATTTTAATTTGTAGTATATTTTACTTGAATTTATAATATTTACAAGGAGGATCATGAATATGAAGAAGTATCTATCAGCATTATTAACTCTATTGCTGGCAGCGGTAGTATGTACTCCCGGACACTGTACCCATGTTCATACAGAAGAGTGTGGGGAAGATGGAGTTAACTGTACGCATACCTGCGAAGAGTGTGTAGAGCCTTATAACAAGAAATGGCCAGATGAGTAAGAATATGAATAGCAAAGAAATAGCATATTTAATCCATTATTCTCGTAAGAGAAAAGGAATAAGCCAAAAAGAACTGGGCGAAATTACTGGAATCAGTCATCAGATCATTTCTCGCTATGAAAAAGGAGTTGAAGTTCCTACAGAGGAAAAGCTTCAGCTCATTTTGAGTGTACTTAAAATTGATTTAAATGAAGTATTAGAAGTCAGTATTGAAATCAATGAAATGTTTGACAATTTATTGGATGATTTATTTTATCGAAAAGCAGATTATGAAAAATATTATACAATCATTCAAGAAAATAAAAAACGATATCAAAAAAATTATGATTATTATAAAATACTGGTAATGGAATTAATTTATAACATTCATTATAAAAATACAGAAGAAATTGATTCTTTGATTTATGATATTGAAAAGAGAGAAATTCAAGATCAAAAGGTACTACAGATTTATTATGAATATAAAGGATACTATCTTTTAAAAAAGAAAAATACAAAAGATGGTTTAGAATATTTGGAAAAGGCAAAACTTCAACGATATGATGAAAAGACAATTGCCATGATTCATTTTCACATGAGCTTTGCGTATAATTATGAGTGGTTAAGAAAAACCGATGCGGAATATTTATTGGATGCGAAAAATGTTTTTCAAAAATATTACTCACTAAAAAGAGTGTCCGATTGTGAGATGATATTAGGAAATTATTATTCAACATATAGAAATTTTGAGAAAGCAATATATCATTATAAAATGCGATTAAAATTATTAGATTTTGAGAAAGAAAATAATAAAAATACTATGAATGTACATAGCACTCTTGCATGTATTTATATTGAACAAAGACAATATGAAAAGGCAGTAAATGAAATGGATATCGCATGCAAATATGGAAAAATAGATAAAAGAGATCATTTACAATATATTTGGTGTTATTATAAGCTAGGAGATATAAATAATGCGAACAGATGGATCGTGAAGATGAATCATTTTCATTTAGATAGAGAATTAAAAATGTTATGGAATCTTTATGAAATGATCGTAGCACAATATGATAAAGTACCAAATGATCGATTGATAGAAAAGGCAATTAAAGTATATGAATATTATAAAAATCAGGAAGATTTAGAGTTATCAATATTCTACATTGATATTGTGATAGAGCTGTTGGAAAAAAGAAAAGATTATGAAAAAGGATTTTTCTATCAAAAAGAAAAAATATTTTTATTGGAAAATATGTAAATTCACGTGAATTATGTATGTCTAATACCAACAAGAAAGAAAATATGTTTGTTAATTAAAAACACATAACAAATTTCGGCGCTTTAAAAAATAGCGGGGAAAAATAAAAAAACCTTTAAATATTAGCGGGGTGAATTTACCCCGCTGAAATTTTAAAGGAGTCTAATTTCATTCTAAAAATCAATCATTAATTAAGGATTATTTATGTTTTCTGTAGGTGCCTCTTTTGGCCCCTTTTCTTTTGACTTTTGTCTTCTTTTCAGTGATAGAGTAAGTTTCATACAGGTTCTGTGAATAAAGAAACTTGTTCCTTGCTCTCTCAAAATTAGTGAATCCGTTGGCATTGCTGATAATCTTTTTTATGTAAGTGTTCTTGCCTTCGATAGGTCCGTTGGATAAACGTCTTTCATCAATCCATACAAATGAGTTTAAGATTTCTTCCTTCCAGCTGCGAAGAGTCCCGGCACATTCCTTCATTTCCTCAATGCCTGAATCGAGCATATCCTTGAAAAGCCTGTTCAGCTCTTCTTCTTTTGTCTTCCGGTCGGTAAAACGCTTCCTGTCGCTGCTATTGAAGCGAATAAATCTTTCCTTTAGAAAGTAAGCCGCTTTTAGATGATCATCCATTTGAAGCAGCAGGTCTAACAGATCTCTTTCTGTAATGGAATATCCCAGAATCATATCCTTTTTCTTCTTTTCAAATTCCAGTTCATTTCGATTCTTCAGCAGCAGTTCGTATCTGTTTTTCAGAAGGCTGTAGGAAAGCATGTCTTTGTTTTCTTTCTTTCTTCGCATGATCCGTTTTCTAAGGCTGTTCAGTGCATCATTGACTCTTTTGGCAGCGTGGAACGGATCGATGCAGACAGCAGCGTTGGGAAAGTACACGGAAGCAATATCCCTGTAGTTGTGGTACATATCGATGATGATATACCGGACAGCTTTTCTTTCCTGCAAAGGGATGGAACGGAAATAGGCACTTAAATACTGGACATGTCTGGATTCAAGGATATCGAGGATGACCTTCTTATGGAAATCCATCATGATGAAAGCATATTTATATCGTGAGCGCCGGTTGAAATAGAATTCATCCCAGCAAAGGATGTCTGTTAAGTGTTTTCTTGGAATCTGGACATGTTTATCAAAGATATCGATAACCGTTCCGACCGAGAGCCCGTAAGTGGACGCAACAGAAGAGAACGTGGAATTGTAAGGTTTCAAAGCATCCAGCACATTGATGATCGTGGAAGAAGCTACCGACTTGCGTTTATTTCCGAAAGGATGGTTTTCCACAAAAGATTTTCCACAGTGTTCGCATTTCAGACGTCTTCGCTTATAATAGACAGTAGAATTGAAGTGAATAAAGATCTTCATATGGAGCTTGCGAATCTTATAGTCCTTAATGGAACGAGTAAGGGAACCGCAATTCGGACAGATATGGTCTTTGAGCTTCAGAGTGATGAGGAAATCCTCATTATGAAAGGAAGAAATAGACTCAATAGAATCAATTTCTTCCTCTTTTAAATTTAAAGCATGAATGATAGAATGATTCATAGCTACCTCCTTTGATAAGAATGAAATAGACCAAGAAAATTCTATCAAAGCGAGGTAGTTTTTTTAACCCCATTTAAAATTTAAAGCGAAGAAAGTTTCATCCCACTCAAAATTTAAAGCAGGGGTCATTTCCCACGATAATTTAATATACCCAAATTTCTTTCTTTTTTTGTATCCTTATAAAGGAATTAAACAAAATAACAAGGTAAAGTATCACGTGAAAATAAAATTGTTTTGAAATCAATTGCAATCTATAATGTAAGCGTAAACAAAAGAAAGATCGATCAGCCTTTAAGATTACAGGGGGAGGAAATCATAGTGAAAAGAACTTATGAAGAATTAGAAAGACTGGAATTGGATATATAAGGAAAAGGTTTTTAAAAATCATTAAGTTTTAAATTAAATAAGAAACAGGAGGTATTGATATGTTTAAAAAAATAATGAAAGGGATCAGTGTTCTTAGTTTAATGTTATGTACATTTTGTTCGTTGAACATGGTTTCAGTAAATGCAGCAAATGAAAATAACATAATTATTGAAAAAGAGAAAAATGGTTATACTTTAATTAATGAAAACGGTAAATTATATATACAAGATAATGACTTAAATAAACTTAGCGAATTTTATACTGCAAGTGGTGAAAAAGTTTCTGTTGAAGAAGCATTCGATATTCTAACGACTGATTCAACATATGATATTACTCCATTCGCGTTAATTCCAGATTTAATTCCTGATACAGCGGCTTATAATAGTAATACACAAGTTAATGGAACAAGAGTGAAGGTAACGCCAGATTATTTAGGACCTGCTACAATCACTTCAGGAACTAGGAAAACAATTAGTTCATCATGGAGTGCCTCTATTAGTATAACAGCAGGCATAAGAGCAAAAATAATTGCAGAAATAGAAGCTAATTTTTCAGCAGGATATATAAGCACAAGTTCAACTGAAACATATTTTTCAGGGACATTTAGTGTTCCTTCAGGAAAAGTAGGTGCAGTATATTTTACACCATATATGACAAAACACACAGTATATTATTGTGATTCTAATAGAGTAATGAGAACTATTACTGTAACTTGTCCTAAACAAATAGATAATGGTTGTGCTGATGGTTTATATGCCTTAGTAATAGAATAAAATATGAATTGAAATTTATGAATAAATGATTATGGGGATTAAGATTAGTTTTCTTAATCCTTAATTTTCAATATTAATAATTAAATAAAATATGAATGATAAAAAGTTTATTGTCTGTTATAATAAAAACGGAAGAGGAATAGTTTATGAAAAAGATAATGATATTTTTATGCATCTTGATGCTTACAGCCTGTGAAAATGAGAATAAAGAGGTCGAATCAAATGAAAATAGAATGAATGATGTTGAGAGTCAGGAAATTTATCAGTCAGATGAAGTCTATGATGAAGATAAATTAGAGATTTCTGTTAATGAAGATAATGATGTATGTATCAATGTCTTATCAAATAATACGGTGAATGTATCGATGGTTTTATTTGATTTAGATGAAAAAGAATGGGAGAAAAAACTTTCAGCAGATGGTAAGCGAATAGAAGATGAATCAGAGGATAAGGTTGAATTTATATTGAAAGAGCCTGTATATGATGGAAATATCTATATGCGTAATAATTCTGACGGAGATTATGTTTTTGAAGATGATTATTATGTAAAAGCAAAGGAAGCCGGGTATGAATTTAAGTGGGTATATGATCCGGAAGTAATATTAGATGATGAAGAAACACCTGTTGTTTATGGAATATTCTATAAAGATGGAGCATATGAAGAAACATTTGATAAATTGTTATACTTTGATCCTTCTTCTATTGATTTTCCGATAGTTGCCTATGTTGCGCAAGTTGAAGGACCGGTTTATTAATACGATAATGATTTATGTATAGAAAGAAGAAGTTGATAGATTTTTTCTTTTTATGATTGATAAGAGGATTGTATGCACACAGAAAAGAGTTATAAAAAGATTCTTAAAAAAGAAAGAATGAGCATAAGTATTTTAATACTATTTAATATTGTTATTTCGTTTTTAAGTGTATATCCTACCTATGTGATTGGTATGGTCGTTGATCATTTATTGAGTGATGATGTTGTAAAGTATATTCTTCTTTTTGTTGTTTTAAGGTTATTCTATATCATCTTTAAATTGATATCTTCTTATATAAAAGCAACAATCAAGGTACATCTTTTATCGAATACAAGATCTTATTCTCTTGAGTTAGCGATGTTGAATCCGAATTTTGGTAACTTTGAAAATAGTCAGTATATGACCCGCATTGTTGATGCGACCGATACATTTGAAAATGCATTAAGTAGTTTGATATCCTGGATTTCATTAAGTTTGCCGACAGTGTTGATCACCATCTATTATATGGCGAAAATTGATTGGCTGATTACGGCGGTATTATTACCATTAGCGTTTATGATGGTATATCTTTCAATGAAGAGTTCTAAGGTGTTATCGAAAAGTGCAAATGCGGAATTATCATCTCTTTCAAAAGTAAAAGACTCCGTCTATGATATCATAAATAATATTGATAATATTTCCATTTTTAATGCTTTTGGAAATGTTTTATCCAGACATGAGAAGATCGAAGATCAATGGCAGAAAGAAAAGATAAGATATGATTTCAGGGTTGTGGGATACGGTTTATTGATTAGTTTATTTGGGGTGGTCGTAACGGCTTCGATCTTAGTTTTATCCGTATTCCATTCAACGATAAATCCGGGAAGTATCACAAGTCTTGTATTATATTCAGGAAATCTTTTTATGATCATCCAAGAGGTTGTATCAAATGTTGCGGTGGTTGGTCGTTTCAAGGAAGCAAGCAGACGTCTGGATGATATGATCAGTGTAAAGGTTGATTTGAAAGTGAAGGAAATAAACCATTATGATATAACCTTTGATCATTTATCGTTTTCTTATGGTGATAAAAGAATTATCAAAGAATTGAATGGTGTGATTCCCTATGGCTCAAAAGTAGCGATCATTGGGGGTAATGGAACAGGAAAGACAACATTAGTAAAACTTATTTGTGGATTGCTGGAACCATCAGGCGGGAAAGTACAAGTAGGTGGTGAAGAGAGTCGTTTGATTAAGAATCGTTTCGTATCCGTGAGCTTTCAAAATCCCAAATTATTCAATGATACGATCAGGAATAATGTTTTATTCTTCGATGATAGAGTAGAACATCTAATCGATGATTTGTTTAATGATTTTGAAAAGGGTGCTGATACAGTTGCAATCAACAGTGGATCAAATTTTTCCGGAGGACAGTTACAACGAATTTCTTTATGCAGGGCATTGGTGAATGAATCCTTTATCAATATATATGATGAATTTGAAAATAGCTTAGATAAGAAGTATTTGGATTATTTTTATTCAAATATTTTGAAATTAAAAGGAACTGTGATCATGATTACGCATAGAAATATTAAAAATGATGATTTTGATTATATCATTGATTTAGATGAAGAAAAGATCATACATGTATAAATGAAAGTAATTTATACTATCAATTCTGTCACTTATGTTTGTTATTTAAAGGGAATTCGGTTAAAATATAGTTAGAAGATAAGATAGAAAGGAGAGAACGATATGATTAAAAATTCAAGAATACAAGATCTGTATAGAAAAGAAGCTGAAACGCTGGAATTGGAATCAAGAAAAGTAAAACATTTTGATGATGAAGTTAAGCCTAAAAAGAAAAGTGATAAGGTCGTGATCTATATTGTATTAGCAATCGTAGCCCTGATTCTATTATCCTTTTTGCTTTGATCGATGATTTTTATAAGATGATCAATTGTTGAAAAAAGATAGTGTATGAAATGCAGATATGTTGACTCTTTAAATATGGAAAGGAGGTAAAATGGCAAATCTAAAGAAGCGTTTATATGTATCTTTATTGGCAGCTTTATGTTCGGTTCCTGTAATATGGATAATTATTAGTTTTATATGGAATCGTGGACTTTTTGATTATGGCACGGGCATCTCACAGTTGTCATTTACTTTCTTTATGACAACACTCATCAGCAATCCCTATATTTTGGCTGGTTTGATCTTTTATGGTGGGTTTTTCCTGTATTTCCATTTCTTTAAAGTGTTGAAGAATGGGATTGGTTATTGGGATATCTTTCTTAAAGGTCAGAAGAAAGAATTGATCTTCTGTTATGGCATCGTTTTTGTCATTGCTGTTCTTGGAGGTTTCTTTCCGGTGTTTGCGTCAATGTTTGTTCCGGTTGCTTTTATTCTTTTGATACCGGTCAGCTGTTTTCATTTGTCGATAACAAAAATGATCGAAAGATGAAAAAGATTTTCTTGTTGTTTCTTCTTTTACTGGGTGGCTGTTTTAAGAAAGAAACGGTCATGGATCAGGTCATTGATGATTTGAATCGTGGATCTTATGATGTCAGTTGTGTATATGAAAGTTCTGATTTCTGATTTAGTGAATGTTTGTGATCAATGGTTTTATGAAGATGATCATGAAGGAGTGAGTGATGAAGCCATTTATGATATTGTGATGTCATATCGGCAAGAAGCACGTCAGATGATCACAAGTGCTGATTATGAACAAATTGATCAAGTTTCTGTAAATGATGATATAATCATGACGATTCATTATGATAATGAAGATGAAGAATCATTTGATCTTTATTATTATAAAGAGAATATATTGCGTATTCTGATCGATCATGAGTATGAGGTGTATTATCGTTTTGATGCATCTTTGCTTGAACGGTTGGAAATGATAATTAAAATATTTGAAAATGAGTTAAGAAAGGCTGGATGAAGATTCAGCTTTTCTTTGAGTTTTTTAGAATATAATTTGAAATCGGCAAAAAAACGATTATAATATAAGGACAGTTGGAGGAAATTATGGTAGATGTTCTGTTAGATGCACTTATTGATACATTAAAAATAGTACCGTTTTTATATTTGTCTTATCTTGTGCTTGATTTTATTGAAAAGAAGTCTTCTGTATATAAGTTGAACTTTTTATTTCTGAAGCATTTGGGACCTTTGTTTGGTGCATTGTTGGGCTGTATTCCACAGTGTGGCTTTAGTGTGATCGCAGCCAGCCTGTATGCGCAAAATGGCATCAGTGTCGGTACTCTGGTTGCTTGTTTCATATCGACCAGTGATGAAGCTCTGCCGATGTTTCTTTCAAATCCAGGTGAGTATCGTCAATTAGGTTTATTTTTGATCTGTAAGATCGTGATTGCTTTAATTGCAGGTTATCTGATTGACTTTGTGATACATAAGCAGGTGAATGATGAGGATGATTTTGAGATTGAAGTTGAGGGCTTGTGTAACTGTTCATCGAATAGTTTCGTGAATGCTTTGAATAAGACGGCAAAGACGGTCTTCTTTATCTTTTTGATCAATGTAATCTTAGGAATCATCATTTACTTTATTGGTGAAGATCGGTTAAGTGCCTTATTGGCTGTCCATCCTTATTTACAGCCGGTGATCGCAACGATCGTTGGTTTTATTCCAAATTGTGCTATTTCGATCTTGATGGTTCAGTTGTATATGTTGGACGCTTTGACATTTGGCAGCATGATTGCCGGTTTGTGCAGCGGTGCCGGAGTAGGATTGGCCGTGTTGTTTAAGAATAATAAAAATATGAAAGAAAACTGGCTGATCGTTTTATATATCGGTATCGTTGCGGTCATGAGCGGGGTATTGATTGATTTGTTGTTGAAAGGGGTGATCGGATGAAGTTGATCGTTGGACTTGGAAATCCGGGGAAAGAATATGAAAAAACACGCCATAATGCAGGTTTTATGTGTATTGATAAGGTTGCGGAAGCATGTAACCTGCGTTTTGATACAAAAAAGTTTAAGGCTGAATTAGCGACTGGTTTTGTGAATGGTGAAAAGGTCATATTGATGAAGCCGCAGACCTATATGAATCTTTCAGGAGAAGCTGTAGGTGCCTGTGTACGTTTTTATGATATTCCGATTGAGAATATCTGTGTTTTGGTAGATGATCTGGATCTGCCTATCGGGAAGATTCGTTTGCGTATGAAAGGAAGCAGCGGCGGACAGAATGGCTTAAAAAATATCATAGCTCATTTAGGAACACAGGAATTTAAGCGTATTCGGATCGGTATCGGCAACAATAAGCTCATTGATACAAAGGATTATGTACTTGGAAAGATAGCGAAAGAGGATCAGACGCTTTTTGAGGATGCGTTGCAAAGGGCGAGCCGTGCAGCTGTGGATTTTATATCAAAACCGTTTGAACGTGTCATGGGAGAGTACAATTGAAGCGGATATTAGAAAAGCTGGCGCATAACCCTGCAGTAGAGGTCTTGCTTCGTGATGGCAATGAGATCGGGAATCTCAATCCGATCGAGGAAGCACTGCTGATTGCGGCCACTTATGAGCAGAAGAAAAAAAGAATGCTGATCGTAAAAAGCAACCAATATACAGCACAAAAACTGATGGACAGATTGATCCCCCTTACCTCAGCCAAAGTGCTGCTTTTCAGCGTGGAGGATTCTTTGCGCGTCGAAGCCATCGCTTCTTCTCCGGAAAGCAAGGCTGTTCAATTAGAAACGATGAATGCGATGCTGGAAGGGGAAGCAGATATCGTGATCACGCATGCAGCCGGACTGATTCGTTATCTGCCAAGTGTTGATTTTTTCCGACAGTGCTCGCTTCATCTGAAAGTGAATCAGACAATTTCGATGGATGAGCTGAAAGAGCGTCTTTTTTATGCCGGGTATGAGATGACGGCCAGAGTGGATCAGCCTTTGACCTATGCGCATCGTGGAGGTATCATTGATGTCTTTTCGATGAATCAGAATGATCCTATACGTATTGAGTTTTTTGATAATGAAATCGAAAGCATTCGTTATTTCGATGTTGTGACGCAGCGCACGATCTCACTTGTTGATGAAGTGAAGATCATACCTGCCAGTGATCTATTATTCAGTGATGATGATATTGCGCAGATCATTGCCAGCGGAAATGAAAAACTGGAAAAAGCAAAGAGGGATCATAGTGAATTGATCAATCAAACGTTGGATGAAACGATCAATGCGGATTTTGACGGTTTGATGAATCATGTCAAAGAAAATCATTATTATCGTTATTATGCCTTGTGTTCCCATGAAACGACGATCAAGGATTATTTTGATGCGACCATTTATTTAAGCAGCATTGATGATGTAGAAGAAAAGATCAAGCGTATTCAGGAAGAAACGATTGCCTATGTACAGGAGTTGGTCAAAGAGGGCAGGGCGTTACCGATCTATTCTTTATTTGCCTCGCTTCAGAAAGCTTTGGGTTCAAAGAAGGTTGTTGAATTTCAGTCATTTGTGGATATGCACAGCTATATCATCAGCGGTATCCAACAGCTGGATATGGCGGATCTGTCTTTAGAATTGAAACTAAAAAGGATCATTGAAGAAGCGAAAGAGAATACGGTACTTTTATGTTTAAATGAAACTGAAAGTACACTTGTTTGTGAAACATTAAAAAACATGCATGAAAAGGCGGTTGTTCTTGATGAAAAAGAACCTTTGAAACGAGGGCTGTTTATTGTCAAGAAAGATTTATATGAAGGTTTTTCATGTACCAAAGAACATGTCATCGCCTATTCTTCAAAAGAATTGTTTAATGAGCGCAGGATCATTGGCCGGCATACGAATAAATTTAATAAAGCACAGGCCCTGACAAGTTATGAACAGCTGCAGAAAGGGGATTATGTCGTCCATCAGCAGCATGGTATCGGTATGTATAATGGTATCGTGACGCGTGAATTTAATGGATTACATAAAGATTATCTGCAGATCATCTTCCGTAATGATGATGTCTTATTTGTTCCTTTGGAACAGTTCCGCTTAGTGCGTAAGTTTATCTCAAAAGAGGGAGCTGTTCCGAAGCTGAATAAGCTTGGAAGCAAGGAATGGCAGAATACGAAAAAGAAGATCAGTGAGGATATCAAAGAGCTGGCACAGCGCCTGGTGGCCTTATATTCATTGCGTGAAGAAAATATCGGTTTTGCTTTTTCAAAGGACAGTGAAGATCAGAAACGTTTTGAAGATGAATTTGAATATGAGCTCACTGATGATCAAAAACAGGCTGTCGCAGAGATGAAAAGAGATATGGAATCCGGTAAGCCGATGGATCGTCTGTTGTGTGGCGATGTTGGTTTTGGGAAAACAGAAGTGGCCATACGTGGTGCTTATAAGGCTGTAAGCGATCAAAAACAGGTGGCCTTTCTATGTCCGACAACGATCTTGAGCCAGCAGCATTATAAAGTGTTCAAACATCGTTTCCAAAATGAAGCGGTCAATATCGAAGTATTGAATCGTTTTGTGACGCCAAAGGAACAGACGCGGATTCTCAGGGATCTAAAAGAGGGCAAAGTTGATATACTGATCGGAACACATCGTATCTTAAGCAAGGATGTCGTTTTTAAGGATCTGGGCTTTTTGATCATTGATGAGGAACAGCGTTTTGGTGTCCAGCACAAAGAAAGGATCAAGGAATTAAAAAGCAGTATCGATGTGCTATCTTTATCCGCAACGCCGATCCCGCGTACGCTTCAGATGTCACTGATCGGAGTGCGTGGCTTATCCCAATTGGAAACACCGCCAAAAAACCGTCAAAGCGTCCAAACCTATGTGCTTGAAAAAAATCCGCGTATGATCAATGAGATCATCCAGCGTGAATTAGCCCGTGACGGTCAGGTCTTCTATCTTTACAACAATGTGAACAATATTTATTCTGTCGCAAACAAGATCCGTAAAGATCTGGATGTGGATGTAGGTGTCGTGCATGGAAAGATGGATAAGGAATCAATTGAAGATGTCATGGTCCGTTTCATCAACAATGAGTTTAAGGTCCTGGTATGTACGACGATCATTGAAACCGGAATTGATATACCGAATGCCAATACGATCATTATTGAAAATGCCGACACGTTTGGTTTAAGTCAGCTGTATCAGATCAAAGGCCGTGTTGGACGAAGTGATCGTCTGGCTTATGCTTATCTCTTCTATAAACCGAATAAACAGCTCAGTGAAGTAGCCCAAAAACGTTTAAAGGCCATCAAAGAGTTTGCGACCTTAGGAAGCGGTTATAAGATAGCCATGCGTGATTTGACGATACGTGGAGCCGGTGATATGTTAGGTGATAAGCAGGCCGGATTCATTGATACCGTAGGTATGGATATGTACATTGAAATGTTGAATGAGGCAATCAGTGAAGAAAAAGGTATCAAAAAAGAAGAACCGAAAGAAATCATCAAGACGAATGTATCGGTGGATGCCTATATTCCGAAACATTTCAGTGATGAGGATTATGAGAAAATTACCTTCTATCAGAATATTGATAAGATTCAGACTAAAGAGGAATTATTGACGATGATGGAAGAAACGAAAGATAACTTTGGTAAGCTGCCAAAAGAAGTCCAGTATTTGTTTGAAAAAAGACGATTGGATATTTTAGTAAATGAAGAAGGTGTAGAGTCATTTAAGGAATATCCGAAGGAAGTTGAATTGATCTTCACAAAATCTTATTCAGATAAGATGGATGGTGTAAAGCTTTTTGAGATCATTACTTCTATTTCAAGAGAAATCGTTGTCCGTTACAGTAATTCCAAGATGAAATTTAAGATACCTAAGAGAAATCAATGGTTAGAAAAGGTTATTGAGGTCATAGAAAGAAGCAAAGAAGCATTGAAAGCATAATTCTTTTGCTTTGTGTATAGATTCCAACAAATTGCCGATACTACTAGCATGACATCAGTTATGGAGGCATGAAGATGAAAGCTACAGGTATCGTAAGAAGACTGGATGATCTTGGAAGATTAGTGATTCCAAAAGAGATAAGGAAACAATATCATTTGAAAGAGGGAGATTCTATTGAATTTTATATCGAGAATGAAAAAATCATATTAGAAAAATTTGATACGTTAAGCTCAAAAGAAAATGACATTTTAAAGATATGTGAAACGCTCCAGGACATCTATAAAACAAAAGTATATTTTATCCATCAGGCAGCATTGGGTATCGAAGAAGATGTAAATCCAAAGTTTATAAGCAAATGTCAGGTATATCGTATCACTCCATTTAAAAATGAAAAAATATTTGTAAGTGATGTCAATGAGGTCAATGGGGTCATCTATCCGATCGTCATAGAAGGATACTGGCAGGGAAGCTTTGTCATCATTTCTTCAGCACAGACAGATTTTCCTAAAGTAGAAGCTTTTACAGCTTTTTTGTCAATTAAATACCAATTGTAATTTTATTCATAAACTGATAAACTTATCTAGAGGTGGATTATGCGTTTAGATAAATATCTGAAAGTAGCAAGAATATCAAAAAGACGTGCAATCGGTAAAGAATTGGCAGATAATCAGCGTGTATTGATCAATGGACGTATTGCGAAACCAAGCAGTGAAGTCAAAGAAAATGATATTCTGACGATATACTTTGGACAGAAGGAATTGACGATCCGGGTCCTGATGCTGGCAAAGCAGGTCAATAAGCAGCAGGCAAATCTTATGTTTGAAGTTATTGAGGAGAAGAAAAGGGAAGAAAAAGAGAGCGAATGAGCTTAAATGTCTGAAGTATTCATGGAATGAATCCACAGGTATGTGGATTTTTTTCATAGATGTCCAGAATCATCTTACTTTACACGTTTATGGACGGGTGATAAAATTTAATTGTTAGTGAAGATAAACTTTTAAAGCATAAGAAAGGATGGTTTTGTATGGATTTAAAATTAACGGATAAGGTTGTCTTGATCAACGGTTCAACAGGCGGCATCGGACAGGCATTGTGCCGTGCCTTTGCCAGTGAAGGATGTAAATTGGCGATTTCTTCAACGAGCCAGAAAAAGCTGGATGCTTTTGTTCCTACCTTGGATATTCCAAAAGATAAATTGTTTACCTCAGTTGTTGATGTAACCCAGGAAGAACAGGTAAAAAACTGGATCGATCGTGCCTATGAACATTTTGGCAAGATAGATATCGTTATTCCAAATGCAGGCTATGAAGGAAAGTATCAAGAGATTCAGGA
>NZ_CALVGS010000059.1 GCF_944327115.1 uncultured Traorella sp. | reverse complement strand
CGCTGAAGTTGATGAGCATCCACATAATAATGATGCAACAACTAATATTTTAATCAATTGGTTTCTTTTAACCATAAAACCTCCTTTTTAAAACGTTAGACAGTATAACATACATTTAATGCTTTTTCCCACTTTTTCCAATTTTTCATCCCTTTTATTGCTAGTATTCCCTCGTGAAAGGGCTTTTAATCAAGCAATTTATGGGATTTTTTTCATTCACAAAATCCATTGTACTCCTTTTTCCATGTTTTGGCAAATTCTCATGGCTTCCTAATATATTGATCAACTATATATTTAGTCACTTATTTTTCCTATCACTTGATAGGATCTATCAGTAAATTGCATTATCTCTATTCGATTATTATCTGGATCTGTAATCCACATTTGGTACGTTTCAGAAGGACCTTTTGTAATTTCAGTATCTATATTAACACCCATATCAGTCAAATAACGTTTAACTTCATAAATATCTTCCACAAGTAATGAAAAATGAGAATATCCTAAACATTCATTGAAATTTAAGTGTTGACCTTGATTCTCTGATTTTGGAAATAATTCTAAAAACTGCCCTGGTGCTATTTCTAAATATGCATTAAATATTTTATCTGGATATGCCCTTGCTATTTTTTGATGTTCAGGACGATCGTTTCTGTGAAGATATTCTTTATACCTAATTAGTACCTTCAATTTTGCTCCTAATTTATTTTGATAAAATTCTAACATTTCATCCATGTTATCTGTGAAAAAAGCGACATGCATTATAGATTTAAAAAGCATAATCAAGTACCTCCTGTTTTTCTTATATATATTTTATTATATTGTATATAAATGTAAACTTTTTTCTAATTATTTGATTATTTAATTTGTATTGAATTAAAACATTTTATGTTATAATAAAATCATGAAAAATAAAGATATGATCGTTAAAACATTAAAAGAAGCTATGATCGGTGGTTCATCAAAGAAAAATTATACTACTCAGGAAATCGCCGACATATTAAACATCCAACGTGCAAATGCAAGCACCTTGTTAAATCAGCTTGTTAAAGAGGGAACAATTCAAAAAGTGAAAACATGGCCGGTTTCGTATCAATTAAGTGAAAAAGAAATTGATACTGCTGAAAATGATGTTTTTGGAGAGATTATTGGAACAAAGGACAGTTTAAAAAATGTCGTTGAACTTATGAAAGCAGCTGTTTTTTATCCTAACAAATGTCTTAATACTATTATTAGTGGTGAGTCAGGAACCGGAAAGAACATGTTTGCTTATAAAATGTATGAATTAGCTCTTGCTTATAATATCATTCAAAAAGATAGAGAATTCGTTTACTTTAATTGTTTAAACTACATCAACGATAAAGATGATTTAAAAGAAAACTTTATTAAATGCTTTCAAAAAGCAGAAGGAACTTTTTTTCATATTGATAATGCAGATTATCTTGACTCAACCCCAAAAAGCATTCTTTTAGATTTTCTTGAAAAAGGATTTTTAAACATCGATGGAAAGAATATCTGTTATAACACAACTATCATCCTTAGTACAAAGGGAAACATCAGCGATGATTTTAAAGGTAAAATTCCTATCATCATTACTTTACCTGATTTCTCCGAATGGAGCATGCAAGACAGATTTATGCTCATCAAAGATTTTATAACTAAAGAAGCACAAAAAAGTGGAAAAGAAATTGTCGTAGGATCTGAAATTATCATAGCACTTCTCTTATGCCATTATAACAATAATATTCAGCAATTAAAAAATGAAATTATACAGGCTTGTGCGATTGCATATGTAAAAAATCAATACAGCAATCAGACTCAAATCAATTTATTTTTATCTGATTTTTCAAATCATATTCGTTCCGGTTTTTTAGAATATGAATCACAGAAAGCTTCTATATCGAACATAATCAAGCTTAATAAGAAATATGTTTTTAAAGCTGACGGCTATACAGTAAATGAAGACAGTAGCAAGAAAGATAATATTTATGATGTTATAAATAAAAAAACAGAAGAATTACGAAATAGTGGAATATCCGAGGAAGATATCGGAGCTATTATCAGCATAGATATTGAAAATGAATTCAGAAAATTTCATAATATTGAAATTCCTGAAACGATTAATTATGATCAATTATATAATCTCACAAATGAAAAAATAGTACATTTAACTGAAAATCTTATTAATAAAGCTTCTAAAGAGCTCAAAAGGAATTATCCAAACTCTTTATTTTATGGTTTATGCATGCATTTAGATGCATTAGTCAAAGGAAGAACAAAAAACCAAAATTTCAATAAGGATAAGATCGTTTGCTTTATTAACGATAATAAAAGTGAGTATTCTATTGCTTATGAGTTTTCATTTCAATTCAATAAAGAAATGAATGTAAAATTATCTATCGATGAAATAGTTTTAATTGCTATGTTTTTATGTGAATATAACAATGGAGATTTAGATGAAAACCGTCCAGCCGTTTTGTTGGCTATGCATGGCAATAATGCTGCATCTTCGATCGCTGATGTTTGCCGATCTCTTAACGGTACTTCGGTTTATAGCTTTGATTTGCCATTAAGTAAAAAACCTTTGGACGCATATGAAGACTTAAAAAAAATCATCATGAAGATACCTTCCACTAAAGGAATCTTAGCAATTGTTGATTCTGGATCTCTAAGAGAACTATTAAACATGGTCATTGACGAAACTGGAAGAATGATTAAAATCATTGAAATTCCTTTTACTACGTTCATTTTAGATTGTTGTAGGAAAACCATAGTCGAGAATGACTTAGATATCATCTACAACCAAGCATTGACAAGCATGAATCAATTTACCATTTTTAATCAAGATAGCATACAAAAAGGAGGAAAAGTAATCATAAGTGTTTGTCTAACTGGTGAAGGAAGTGCATTAGAAATAAAGAAATATCTTGAAAAAAATTTTGATTTAGGAAACATTCAAATTATTCCTTTGCAAATAGCTGAAAAAGGTAAACTACTTGAGAAAGTAAACGATATTAGTAAAGAAAATAAAGTAATATGTATTGTTGGTGCTTTTGACCCACAAATATATGGAATCCCATTCGTATCTATTGATAAGATTTATATAAATAATGGTCATGACATCAAAAATATCATAAATAAAGAACTACGGGATGTTAGTTATTTTACCGCAATCGTTAATGAAATATTTGATAGTTTATCTAACAATATAACTAATACTCAAATTGTTAATGATAAAGAAGAAATCATTAGGCTCATAAATAATATTGATGAAGACAATCACTGTTTTTTACCAAACGATAGTAAAGCTGGTTTGTTAATACACATTATCTGTGCTTTTGATCGTATGATCTGCAAAGAAAGTATATCACCAAATGTTTTTAAGAAAGAATTGATTGACAATAACAGAAAACTATATTTAAATCTAAAAAAAGAATTTAAATATTTTGAAAAAAAATATAATATTACTGTAAACGATGATGAAATATCCTATATCATTCAAATGTTAACTGAAAAAAGAATATGATGAAATAAAAAGCGAAATCGCTTTTTATTTTTTTTATTTTTTTGTTTTATTCAGCAAGTAAAAGAGTATAAATATACCACATTTATAAACAGATAAATTCAAACAGTTTTATTTAAATGTTTGATTAAAATATTCCACATAAAAATATATATAGAAATCCATAGAAAATAATTCATAAATTAACTAATTTGTATATTTTTTATACTATTTGACAATTTATAACAATAAAAATATAATATAAATACAAATATATTTGTTTAATTTATATACATTTTAGGAGGTTATGCATGGAAGAAAATGTTGTTATGGAAATCATCTTAAATAGTGGTGATGCAAGAAGTACCGCTATGGAAGCTATCAGACTTGCAAGCGAAGGGAATTTCGCCGAAGCAGAAAAATATTTAGAAAACGCAAATGAAAAATTGATTACTGCACATAAGGTTCAATATGAAATGATCAAAGATGAAGCTAATGGTAAAACGCACAAGATCGGATTATTAGAAATGCATGCATTGGACCACTTCATGAATGCAATTACTGTTTTGGACTTAGCCAAAGAAAATATAAAACTTTGGAAATATATTTTAGCTAAGTAAAAGGAAAGGAGAAGAAAATGAAAAAAATTATTTTATTTTGTGCTGCAGGAATGAGCACAAGTATGCTTGTAAAAAAAATGCAAGCAGCCGCAGATGAAATTGAATACGATTGCAGTGTAGAAGCACATTCAATTTCTGAAGTTCTTAAGGTAGGACAAGATGCAGACATGATTTTATTAGGACCGCAAATCAAGTTCAATAAAAAAGATGTCGAATCAAAATGCCCTGGTATTCCAGTAGAAGTAATCAATATGCGTGATTACGGAACGTTGAATGGTAAAAATGTAGTCAATCATGTCATTGAAGTTTTAAAAAATAAAGAGGAGGCAAAATGAAAAAATTTGAAGAATGGATGGAAAAATATTTACTTCCACTTGCAAACAAATTAAATACAATCAAGGGTTTGATCGCTGTAAGAGATTCATTCTTGCAGATCTTCCCATTAACTCTTGTTGCTTCTATAGCAACTATGATCAATGTTGTGTTCCTAAGTCCAACAGGTTTCATCGGACAATATCTGGCAAAGATTTGGCCAAATATCGATAGTGCACAAGTTCTATTATCAAGAGTAAGTTCTGGATCATTAGATGTCATGGCTTTATTCATCGTATTCTTAATTGCTAAGAATATGTGCGATCAATATCGGGGCGACAGCACAAAGGCAGGTATGACCGCTTTAGCAGCTTTCTTTATTCTATATGTTCCAGCAATAGATGGATCACTTACGACAACATATTTCGGTGCTAACGGCATTTTTGTATCTATAATTGTTGGTTTACTCGTTGGCTTCTCATTCTATCAATTAACACAAATTGATGCACTAAAAATTAAACTTCCTGATAATGTTCCTCCGGAAGTCATGAAATCTTTTTTAGTAGCTTTACCAACAGGTATTTTAGTCGTAAGTGCAAGTATCTTGTCATGGTTGATCAGTTACATTAATCCTGATGGCATCAATGCAATTATCTATTCGATGTTACAAGCTCCTTTCGCACAAATTGGAACGAGTCCTATTACACCAATGATCTTAATTACAGTTGCTGTTATCTTATGGGTTTTTGGAATTCATGGAACAAATACAGTTTCACCTATTTATTTATCTATTTACTCAGCAATTAATATCGCAAATATTGATTATGTTTCAAAAGCAGGTACTGCTTTTGGTGCACCATATCCTTACTCATGGTTTTCACTATTTGAAAATTATGGATGTATTGGTGGTACAGGCAATACTTTAGCTCTTGTATGTGTCATTTTATTACTTTCTAAAAGAAAAACTTGGAAGAGAGCCGATTATACTCAAATTGCGAAACTATCATTTATTCCAGGACTTTTCTGTATTAATGAACCAGTTATCTTTGGATTACCAATTGTACTTAATCCTATTTTAGCAATACCATTTATATTATCACCAATCGTTAGCATGGGATTAGGAGCATTGATGATTAAAATTGGTTTTGCTGCTCCGGGAGTGCTTGATGTAGGATGGACAACTCCTCAACCACTCAAAACATTCTTACAAAGCTCTGGTTCTTGGGGAGCCTTAGTTTCTGTAATCGTAGTATTTATTGTTTCGATGTTAATTTATTTGCCTTTTGTAATTATGGCAAACAAACAAGGAAGCGAGGAAACTGAATAATGAGCAAAGGTTTTAAAGAAAATTTCTTGTGGGGTGGTGCTACTGCCGCAAACCAGTTAGAAGGTGGGTATAATTTAGGTGGCAAAGGACTATCTACTGCCGATATGGTATGTTATGTTTCAAGAAAAGAAAGTGAAGGAGCTAACACTGAAACTGTACCCTATGAAAAATGTTTAAAGATATTAAATGGTGAAATCAATGAAACAAATTATCCAAAAAGAAGAGGTGTTGATTTCTACCATCGATACAAAGAAGACATAAAGCTTTTTTCAGAAATGGGATTTAAAGTATTCCGTATGTCGATTAACTGGGCTAGAATTTATCCTAATGGCGATGATATAGAACCAAATGAAGAAGGGTTGAAATTTTATGATGATGTATTTGATGAATTGCACAAATATGGTATTGAACCACTAGTTACCCTTTCTCATTATGAAACTCCTCTAAATTTAGCGATGAAGTATAATGGCTGGGAGTCGAGAAAAGTTATTGATTTTTACGTCAAATATGCTACTACTGTTTTTGAAAGATACAAAAACAAAGTAAAATATTGGATGCCTTTCAATGAAATTAATATGATGCTTAATCTGCCATATACAGCAGGTGGTGTATTTGTGGAAAGATCCGAAAAATCAGAATTAAATGTAATTTTTCAATCTTTACATCATCAATTTGTAGCAAGTGCCTTAGTTACTAAAACTGCAAAAGAAATTAACCCTGAATTTAAAATAGGAAGTATGTTAGGTATTAGTTTCTTCTATCCAAAATCAAATTCACCT
Organism: uncultured Traorella sp.; assembly: GCF_944327115.1. Taxonomy (GTDB): domain Bacteria; phylum Bacillota_I; class Bacilli_A; order Erysipelotrichales; family Erysipelotrichaceae; genus Traorella. Next base: position 1,481 of record NZ_CALVGS010000059.1, on the reverse strand, counting down.
GAAGATATATTAGCTGCACAAAATGCAAATCGAATCAATTATTTTTTCACTGATATCCAAGCAAAAGGAAGATACCCTGAATATGTATGGCATTATTTAGATAAGCATCAAATTCAATTGGAAATGAATAAAGATGATTTGCAGATCATAAAAGAAAATACCGTTGACTTTATTTCATTTAGTTACTATTACACGCAATGCACAGGCATTCCAAAAGAAGGAGATGTCTTAATGGCGAAATTCTATGATGAAGAACTGCACGATGAATTTCACCCGATCAAAATCAGAAATACGAATCTCAGCATTACCGAATGGGGATTCCAGACAGATCCATTAGGATTGCGAATTGCTATCAATGAACTTTGGGATCGTTACCATCTTCCTATCTTTATTTCAGAAAACGGACTGGGAGCCATTGATGAATTAACAGATGACAAAAAAGTACACGATGCATATCGAATTGAATATCTAAGAGAACATATCAAAGCTATGAGAGAATGTGCTTCAGAAGGCGTTGATTTAATCGGCTATACTTCTTGGGGACCTATTGATATCGTTAGTGCAGGAACATCGGAAATGCAAAAGAGATATGGTTATATCTATGTCGATGCAGATGACTATGGTAATGGAACATATGATAGATATAAAAAAGACTCTTTTGAGTGGTATAAAAAAGTTATTGCATCTAATGGCGAAAATCTGGATTAAACAAAAGGGAGCTACAAACTCCCTTTTGTTCCGTCTATATTTTTTTGCTAAACTGGCAAGATTTTCTCGTTAAAAAAACAGGAGCTTTACCGCTCCTCTTCTATCCTTTAATCAACATTGATTAACTCATATTCACGAGTACCTGTACCATTTTCTTCAGCTACTCGAATGATATTTACACCTAATTTTTCTTCAATACGAGCTATTAATTGTTCCTTGCCCTTATCTTTGCTGTTGTAGATAATATCGATACAAGCCTGATCAATAGCAACTGGATCCGTACTTGAAAGAATACCGATATTCTCCATACATGGTGGAGCAGCATTGCCATCACAATCACAGTCAACAGAAATGTTCACCATAGCTGTAACATAAACGATCTTACCATCAAAATATTTATGAACACTGCTGGCAGCATCTCCCATTGAAGTCACAAACTGTAGCTGATCAGTCTTCCACATATCAGTTTCAGCATCGCCTGCTCCATGAATATAAGCTTTACCATAAGAAGAAGCACAGCCAATAGAAAGCTGTTTTAAAGCTCCTCCAAAGCCACCCATAGCATGTCCTTTAAAATGAGATAAGACTAACATAGAATCATAATTTGCTAAATGTTTACCCACATAGTTTTTCTTGATCTGATGTCCATTAGGAATATCTAATACCATATCAGGTCCTTCACTATCCATGATATCTACATCAAAATACTTGGTCCATTCATGCTCATCCATCAAATGACGATGCTTCTCTGTCGTATCTCTTTCTCCCGGATA
>NZ_CALVGS010000058.1 GCF_944327115.1 uncultured Traorella sp. | reverse complement strand
CTTTTTAGATCGGATGGTAAAGCATCTCTATATTATGAATAAACAGATCAAGGTAAATATGTTATGTTAGTGAATATGATCGATCTTTTAAAGCATGCGCAAAAGAATGGCTATGCAGTATTGGCAGCCAGCATGCAGAGTGAGGGTAATATGAAGGTAGCCATACAAGCTGCCGAAGAAAATTACTCACCCATTATTTTAAATCACCGTTATGATCGCTTTGAAGAGGATTTTTATCGATATGGGCAAATCGCACGTCAGCTTGCGGAAAGAACGTGGGTTCCTGTTGCTATTAATCAGGATCATGGTAGCACTGTCGAGCAGAATATGTGGGCGATAAGAGCAGGTTATACGGGCATCATGGTTGATCGACAGACATATCCATTAGAAGAAAATATTAAGCTTGTCAGAGAAATGACAGGATTAGCTCATATCGTAGGAGTAAGCGTTGAAAGTGAATTAGGTGTCGTAGGTTTAGGAGATGCTAAGGACATTGAAGAAGGTAAGACAAAGCCTGAAGATGCTTTGCGATTTGTAAAGGAAACGGGTATTGATTGCTTAGCAGTATGCATCGGAACAACGAATAGTTTTGATGTTCCTAAAGATCAGTTAAATGTAAAATTAGACCTTGATCTGCTTCAAAGAATCATGGATGTTGTCGATATTCCTTTAGTGCTTCATGGCGGTTCAGGTGTTCCTGATGAAATGATGTCCAAAGCATGTAAGATGGGTATATGTAAAGTGAATGTGGGCAGTGATTTTCGATTGAATGCCCGCAATACCTTACAAAAGCATATGACTGTATCCGATCAATTGGATTATTGGAGATGGATGGATGCCGGCTATAAAGAAAGAATGGCTGAAAAAATGAATGTTTTTGGAAGTGTAAATCAAGCAATGAGCTTTATAGAAGAATACATAAGAAAGTAGAGGAAATATGGAGAATAAAAATTATTTTCATCGAGTGAGCGAATTAACACAAACTCGCTTTTGGATCAATAATGTAACTGAAAAAGAAGCATACCGAGCCATTGAAGAAGGAGCTGTCGGTTGTACACAAAATCCGGCATATGTTTGGAAAATGATGCAGAAAGATGATCTTCAACCTAAAATCAATGCATTGATTGAACGATATAAGGGATTGGATACGACTGAAATTGTTGTGAATATACAAAAAGATTTAGTTGGTGAAATTGCTAAAATATTTAAACCGCTCTATGATGATACCTTTAAGAAAAATGGTTATGTTAGTATTCAGGGAGATCCATTTCACGAAGATTGCGATACGATCGTGCGATATGGACGATTGAATCGTGAAGCAGGAGAAAATATTATGTGCAAAGTGCCTGTAACGGAAGAAGGATTGAAAGCTATTGAAATTCTTGCAAGTGAAGGAGTTCCTATTAATGCTACTGAGGTTATGAGCGTAAGGCAAGCATTAGATGTATGTGAGGTATATACAAGGGCAACAAAAGGCTTAGAAAAGAAGGCACCTATTTATTTTTCGCATATTTCGGGTATTTTAGAAGAATATTTGAAAAAAACAGCTGAAAAAGAAGGTATTGATATTCATGATGATTTTTTATGGCAAGCGGGTATTGCTGCAGCCAAGAAGACTTATTGGATGTGCAAAAAAGCCAATTCAGAAGTAGGTTTTATTGGTGGTGGAGCCAGAGGACTGCATCATTTCACAGAGATGGTTGGTGCAGATGCAAGCATTACGATTAATTGGGTAGGAACGGCAGATAAGCTGATAGAAGAAAATCCACCGGTAGTAGAGAGATTTAGAATGGACACACCGGAAGCAGTCATTGATGAGTTGTGTGACAAACTTCCTGATTTTAGAAAGGCTTATTTCGTAAATGAAATCAAACCGGAAGAATATGAGGAATTCGGGCCGGTGGTATTATTCAGAAGTTCTTTTGAAGAAGCGTGGAGAAACGCCGAACGGTATGTAAATGATTATCTAAATAGATAAATTGTCTTTTAAGTTTTAATATACTTATGTAAAATGGATAAGCTAAATGATAGTAGCTTATCCATATTTTTTTAGGAATAATGGGGTATGATAGTATTTCAATATATAGTATGTATTACTAAAAAATGTGCAAATGCACAAAAAAAAGGGGGTAGTGTCAAGTAATTGCGGAAAATTAAAAAAGTGAAATGAAAATAACTGAATGCGACAATAAATAAGTGAATGACAGGCAGGAGGATCACCTGCCTGCTTTTATATGATTTGTTTTGAAAAAACGTCTGAGAATTAGAACGGATAAGTTTCTTTCTTATTGGATCTGTTTCTCAAGTGAACGGTGAAGGTTTCTTTTCGAACCTGATCATCAAAAAATGAGAAATCATAGTTCTCATTAAGAGCGACATCCTTTCCTTTAGGGCTGACATCTCTTGCCATCAGGGCTAGCCGGATCAGATCCTCGCCATTCTGAGAATGAATCCGACTGTTCAGATACAGCGGCAGATTCTTTCTGGAATAGGCTTTCGGTACAGATGTGAAATGGGAAGCTATGATATGCGAGATTGCCTGCTCCATGGCACAGCCGATCTTTACCTCTTTCACCATGACCTTGACTTCATGCCAATGTCTGTGAATATAGTCAAGATTTGTATCGAATCGTTTTCTTTCGTTTTCTTCTTTCAGATAGCTTCTTGCGATTTCTGCGACCGTATCGAATTCCTCTCGCTTCAGCTCAAAGAGATAACGGATAAGGACTTCCTGAAATACTTTGTCAGAGGTCATACGGTGAATCGCCTGTGAGGCATGGAAACGGTCCAGGGCAGCCTTGACGGTGGTTCCGGGCATCCGCATTTCGCTGATGCCGTTCCTGATCCAGCTGGCACCGTCTCCCATAATATAGATTTTTTTAACTTTGTTCAGGTCATAGCGGGTAGCAAGATGATCCTGGAGATTTTCCCAGAAATGGTTTTTTTCACTTGAGCAAGAGCTGTAGATATATTTGTTTTTCAGACAGAAGCGGTCGGTAGGAGTACCATCCTTTTTCAGAATTCTTTCCCTGCCTTCAAAACAAACGGCAACTTTGATCATTTCCCTGACATGTGGGGTATCTTCTGTGCATTCGCCCTGCAGGGGTACCCATTTTTCATCAGCCATGATGTAAAGGGTGTCGGGCGTGTGAGGCATAGGGGAAGGACGCAGATGGATCCTTCCGCAACGGTGAAGAAGGTTATAGACGGTCTGGCGGGAAAGGTGACGAAACTTCCGGTCAGGATCAAGGGAGAAGAAACCATAGATCTGTTCACCAAGGATTTTTCCGGTCTTGATCATAGAATTGTGATCGGCATAAATTTCTTTAGCTTTCGCTTCAATACAGCAGTCATAGCGCTGACGAGGGAGAAGAGAAAGCTTGCGGTCGATATAGCAGTAAGGCTCTTTTGTATCTCTGCGCTGATATTCCGTTCTTTTGAAAGTAATTTCACCAAAGATGGTGATGATCGAACGGGAACGGGTCTGCTTGACGTAGAAACGCTGGATCCTGCCAGGAGAAGTACGAAAGAGGAGGTCAGCTTTTTCGATAGCGGAGACAAAGGCAATTCTGAGGAAGGAATAGAACCAGGAGGAAGCATTCGTCATCATAGAAGCATAGTCAAGCGAAGACATGAAGGGAGCAAAGGGAGCATCAAGAAGGGAGAGGAAAAAAGAAAGATCATGGGAAAGATCAGTATTTAAAAGAGAAGTATTTTGTGATAAACTATTCATGGTGATAATGTCCTTTCTTGTTTGTGCAAATTCAATTATAGAACATTATCACTTTTTTTGTACCCTTTTTTCATTCCGCAATTATTTTACACGATCAAAAAGGGAATGAAATTGAATTCATAAAGCATTCTGTGATACAATGTAATTACTAAAAAGTGTGCAAATGCACAAAAAAAGGGAGTGTATCATGGAAATTAAAAGAGATATTTATCTTCAACAATTGATTGATCGAAAAGATAATGGGATGATAAAAGTAATTACAGGAATTCGCAGATGTGGAAAATCCTACTTGCTTTTTACTATCTTTAAG
>NZ_CALVGS010000057.1 GCF_944327115.1 uncultured Traorella sp. | reverse complement strand
GTGTTATCAGCTTAAGGATCACCGCAAGGTGATTCTTTTTTATATATTAGGAAATTTCAATTTTGATGGACAGAAAGATAATGAAAGAGAATAAAAAAGTTAAGTATGATTTATGTTATGATATTATGTGTCATTAATATCTGTGTGAATACTCTCTTTTCTATCAAGAAGGCATCATGAAAATCTTTTCTCTTTCCAACCGTTTCTATTACCGTGAATTTCATGATCTGAGAGTCTATAACCGTGTTTTTCATAAGGCTTATGAATGTCTTTACGATCGTGCCTATGATTTTGGTTACAAAATCATTTTCTTGCTTTATGAATCTTAAATGAACAGAAAATTCAAAAGCTTTGGTAATTCACAGACATTTTTCATTATTTCTGATATAATACATAGGCAATTATAATTTGGCTGATATAGGAGAAGGAAATGAAAAAACAATATCGGATCAGAAAAAGCCAGGAGTTCTCTGAAATCATCAAAGCAAAAAATTTTTATTCCTCACCAGTCATGACGATTTATGTAAGAGAAAAGAAAGAAGATAACTGTCGTGTTGGAATATCTGTCAAGAAGAAGATCGGTAATGCGGTCGTTAGGAATAAAATAAAGCGTCAAGTACGAATGATGGTACAGGAGCTCTATACTTTTGATGAAAATTTTGATACAATTATTTTAATTCGTGACAAATTTATTGAAGAAAGTTATGAATCAAACAAAAAAGTATTGGAAATGCTCTTAAAAAAAGTTAAAATATAAGGGCGATGTTACACGAGGAGAAGAAAATGAAAAACTTATTGAAGAACAAAAAGAAGTTACTGCTGTTAAGTCTGTTTTTATTGATTTTTGTGGCAGGTTGTAAAAGTTATGTAGATCCTAATACAAATCGAGTAAAAGAAGAATTTATTATTTATACGACGACTTCGTTTTCGGAAGTATTTAATGAAGGATGGTTTGAAGGAATCTTTGTTTGGCCGTTGGCTCAGATCATCAACTTCTTTGGAAATCTGACAGATGCCGGTATCGGTATTCTTATTACGACGATCTTATTTAATATCGTAATTGCCGTATTATCCATTAAGAGCCAGGTACAGAATCAGCGTATGCAGATGATGCAGCCGGAAGTCCAAAGGATCCAGAAGAAATATGAAGGAAAGACAGACGATGCTTCAAGAATGAGAATGGCTCAGGAAACGCAGGCTTTGTATGCGAAATATCAGGTCAACCCTTTCTCATCCATTCTTATCCTGATCATTCAGATGCCTGTATTGATGGCTTTCTATTATGCTGTGCAAAGAGCCGCTGTTGTTGTTAACGGTACGTTCCTTGGTATCGATCTGACTCGTACGCCAAGTGAAGGATTAAGTGAGCTTCAGTGGCAGTATCTCTTGATATTCGGTGTCATGATCCTGCTTCAGTTCTTAAGTATGAAGGTTCCGGGATGGCTGGCAAAACAAAGAAAGAAAAAATCAGGTATCAAAGAGAAAAAATATACTCAGCCGAAGAAGAGCGGTCCAGATCAGATGACGATGATGACGATCTTCTCAACGGGAATGATTGCTTTCATCGGATTTACATGGCCGGTAGCGATGTCTTATTACTGGGCTGTTTCATCATTGGTTCGTATTATCCAAAATATTATTATTGACAGGGTATTCTTGAAGGATTAAAGGTGATCGCATATGGAAAGGTATGAAGGAAAAAATTTAGATGAAGCTTTAGAAAATGCCGCTAAATCAAAAGGATGCAGCAAAGAAGAGCTTACGTATAACGTAATTTCTGAAAAGCAGGGGTTATTCGGATTTGGAAGCAAAGTTGAAATAGAAGCTTTTTTTGACGGAGATATTGAGAATTTTATTATAAAATATCTTACTACCTATTTTGATGGAATTGAAATGCAGGTAGATGTGAAGTGTAAAAAAGAAGATTACTATTTCAAGGTAGAATTAGATGGTGAAAATAATGCTATCCTGATCGGAAAAAAGGGACAGACATTACAGGATATCAACAATGTGGTAAAGGCTGCCGCTTCCAGTGTATTTAAAAAGAGAGTGATCGTCGTTAGCGATATCAACGGTTATAAGGAAGAAAAATATCATAAGGAATGTTCAATGGCATTGAGAGTTGCGAAAACAGTACAAAAAACAAAGATCAATGCTTCCTTGGATCCGATGCCTAATGACGAGAGAAAAGCAATTCATTCCTATTTGGTGAATATGCCAAGGATCCGTACGGTCAGCGAGGGCGATGGAAAGGAAAGACACATTGTCATCGTTTATGATGAAAATAAACATTAGAAGCTGAAAAAGCTTCTTTTTTTATATGAAAAAGCTGCAGATCGGCTAACCATCCGTTAGCTTCTTTACAGCTTTTCTATTTGATTCCTTTTAATGAATTGATTTCTTTTTCTGTTAACAGACGATATTCTCCTTCTTTTACATCCAAATGCAGATGCATGAAGCGAATTCGTTTAAGTGAGCGTACATGATAGCCACATGCACTGCACATTCGTCTGATCTGACGATTGTAGCCTTGTGTCAGAATAATAGTAAATTTGGTCTTGCTGATTTGATTAAGCTTGCATGGCAATGTTGTTACATAACAGTTATGAACAGGGTTATATATTTTTACGCCATTGGCCATTTTCTTTAAAAAATCATTGGTGATCTTATGATCCACTTCTACAAGATATTCTTTTTCATGACCATTCTCTGCCCGCAGACAATCGTTGACCAGATCACCTTGATTTGTCAGAAGGATCAAACCGCTGCTATCCTTATCCAATCTTCCAATAGGAAAGATCCTTTCAGGATAATGGATGGCATCAATGATATTCCCTTTGATATGTCTTTCAGTCGTACAGGTAATGCCTGTGGGCTTGTTGTAAAGAAGAACGATGGTATTGCTTTTTGGCTGAATCAGTTGATCGTTGATTTTAACGATATCACCTTCTTCTACGATGTCTTGAAGGATGGCTTTTTTGCCGTTGATCGTAACAATTCCCGAAAGAATATATTCTTCTGCTTTTCTTCGTGAACAAAAGCCGCTGGAGGCAATATACTTATTGATTCTCATGACTCAAAATAGCTTCCTTTAAAGATAAATAAGCATTTGATTTTTGATAATTGACCTGATTTTCTCTAAAATCACTGCCAAAGCATCCTCTTGAAACCATGACGATCGGTGGTGTCTGCAAACGTTTGAAAACACCTGACTGGAATTTTTGAAGAACCCATTCAAGATCTTCAATAAACTTATGAGGATCGTCCAATCCATAGTAGCGGATCCATTTACCTAATTCAGTATCATAAATAGACTTATCTAAATACTGCTGCATCAGTTTTTCAATGCCATATCCCGGATATTCTGTTAATATTTGTATGATTTGATCATGATAGAACCATTGCATAGGGTCCAACTGATTGTTTTTTAATTCAGCACTTGGAGGTGTTATCCATTTAATGTGATTATTTTCAATTTCCGGTAAGAGATTATAAGGAATCACTTCTTGATTCATCATTTGGTTGATGCTGCGAGCTATATCAAAAAGTTCCACCTTGGTGACATCCTGTAAAGGGGCTAAACAGCCAATTGTATCTCCATAAAGAGTCGCATATCCTAAGGCTCCTTCGATTTTATTGCCGTTATTGATGATGACACCATTTTCAATCTGAGAAATGGCACTTAAGATAGAGCCGCGGATCCTTGCCTGTATATTTTCTATTGCAAATTCACTGATTTCTTTTTGTGTATATTGTTTCAAACATTCAATCTGTTCTTCTACAAGCTTTTGGATGATACCATCCCTGCATTCGATACCCAAAGCATTGGAGAGCTTATGAGCATTATCGATGGTTGCAGAGGAATTATAGCGTGTAGCCATGTTTAAACCGATGATACGTTCTTTTCCAAGACTTAATGTTAATAATGCGGCATTTACACTACTGTCTAAACCACCTGACAGACCGATGATCCATTTAAAACGTGATTGAAATACTTGTTGATCAAATTCACGAATAGCGGTGATCAATGCTTGTGTAAGTTTATTTTGACATGTATCAGCCAAAGAAGAAGCATTTAGATCTATGACCTTACATTCTTCATGAAAAGCATCATTACAGCTTGAAATACGATTTCCCTTTGAATTATAGATACTGCTGTCACCATCAAAGACACAAACGGTTTTTGAATTATTCTGCATACCGACAGCATTTACATAAACAAAAGGAACAAAATGATCTTTCGCATAACGAAGGATCTGTTTCTCTCTTCCCTTTTCCTTATTTCTTGTCCAAGGTGAAGAAGAAATGTTTACGATAAGATCGACATGCTGATTTAAATATTGGGAAGTAGGATCAAACTGATAGTCCTGACTCCAAAGATCTTCACATATTTCAAGACCGATTCGATAAAGCTTTTCATCCTTCTTAAACAAGAAAGGCGATGTGAAATCGGCATCATTTAATTTCATCCTTTTAGAAAGCTCTAAGGCCGATAAAAAATAACGACTGTCATCAAAGATGCGATAATCAGGATTTAAACATTTGATATAGCGGCCATCCAGCAAATCATTTTCTTTTTTTACCCATTCATCATTATAAGCGAAATAAGCTGTATTACAGCGTACATGACGTCCATCACGACCTGGGATATCCTTGAATGTAGCTACATTTCCCCAAATGATTCCAATATCCTTGCTTGCTTTTTTTAAGATATCATTATAAGAAAGTGCTGTTTCCACAAAGCTTTGATCCATCCATTTATCCGCTAATAGGTAACCTGTAACACAAAGCTCAGGAAAAATGATCAAATCAGCCTGTTCCCTTTTTGCTTTTTCGATCATGTCCAACATCTTATTCACATTTTGTGACATTTGTCCGGCAAGTACATTCATTTGTCCTAATGCAATTTTCATTAACTATCACCTTATTTATTCTACCATAAATCAGAAAGAAAAGACATTGATTCAAGTCAACAAGAAAAAAAACAGCATTCACTGTTTTTTTTATACATTCGAATAAACGATGACACGTTCATCTGCATCCAGCTTTTCCTTAGGTTCGGGAATGCTTCCAATACCGCCAAATACCATCTGTGCTGTCAAATGATAGTATTCAGGAACATTCCATTGCTTTTTCACTTCATCATCGATCAAAGGGTTATAGTGCTGTAAAGAAGCTCCAATCTTCAATTCAGCTAATGCATTCCAAATATTTCCCTGAAGCAGGCCCATGCTATGATCTGCAAACATATCAAACTGATCTTTATAAAGTGGAAAATCTTTTTTCAATTGATCAATCACATGACGGTCATC
>NZ_CALVGS010000056.1 GCF_944327115.1 uncultured Traorella sp. | reverse complement strand
CTTAAAGATAGTAAAAAGCAAGTAGGATTTTCCACATCTGCGAATTCCTGTAATTACTTTTATCATCCCATTATCTTTTCGATCAATCAATTGTTGAAGATAAATATCTCTTTTAATTTCCATGATAAACTCCCTTTTTTTGTGCATTTGCACACTTTTTAGTAATTACATTGTATCACAGAATGCTTTATGAATTCAATTTCATTCCCTTTTTTTGTGCATTTGCACATTTTTTAGTAATCATCTCTTATCTAATATGCATTTAAACTTTTAAGTATTGGAAAATTAACATATCGTTGCTTTATAAACAATATCATTATAGGTGAAAAAAAGATGATAGATTTGACATTTTCATATCTATCATCTTTCTATTATATTCTGGTCTAATAAAGATCTGCCTTGCCTTTACAATGAAATAAATCCATTTTATGCGATACGACTCTTCTTACTTCTTCCATTCCGTGTGGTAAGATCTTAGCTGGATAGAAATCATGTGTTTCATTTAAATAGCTCTCTAATTTACGATAATAAGCTACTTTGAAATCACTGGAGATATTAACCTTTCTTAATCCTAGACGGCATCCTTCCTCAATCTCACTGTCAGGGTTATTACTTCCTCCATGTAAAACCAAAGGCGTTTTTGTTAAAGAACGTATCTCTTTCAAAAGATCTAAATTTAAATGTGGAGTATAACCCTTTGGATACTGTCCATGTGCTGTTCCTATCGCAATAGCCAAAGCATCGATCTGTGTCCGACTTATAAAGTCAACCACATCATTTGGATCAGTATAAGTAATACCTTCAACACCCTCTTCCTCTGAATTTGAATTAGCACCAATCGTACCTATTTCTGCTTCTACAGATACATTCACTGCATGTGCCATTTCTACTACTTTTTTAGTCAGGCTGATATTTTCTTCATAATCAAGCAATGATCCATCTATCATGACACTTGTAAATCCCGCTTGAATGGCTCTGACACAATCTTCATAACTCTTGGCATGATCTAAATGCAAAACAAAGGGAACCTTGCTTTTCATCAGTCTTTTTTGTACATATGCATAGAAGTCTTCACCTGCAAAATCAAATTCATTTACAGCAGCAGCAATAATAGCAGGTGCCGAATACTCTTCCGCCGTTTTGACTACTGCTTCAAACATACTGCTCTCTGTTATATTATAAGCACCAATTGTAAAATCATGTTTTTCAGCAACACTTAAGATTTCTTTTAAATTCAACAGCATATATTAACCTATCTCTTCAATTTTTATATCATCTAAGTTAACGGCAGCTTTTCCACTGCTTGTTCCTAAACCATCCAAACTATCTTCATCTTCTTTTAGCGGACGTTTTAACACGGCAAGCAGAACTCCCATGATCAAGGAACCAACAACCATACAGATAACATATCCTACCGGATTCTGGAACGTAGGGATGACAAACCATCCGCCATGAGGCACTGAAGCGCCAACACCCATCAGCATGGACAAGCCTCCTGCAATGCCACAACCAACAACTGAAGAAAGTACTACTCTCCATAAATCATTCATTGCCAAAGGAATCACGCATTCGGTAATCATACAGATACCCATTGGCAGACAAGCTTTTACAGCTTCTTTTTCAGCTTTTGTAAATTTCTTTCTCGCTAAAATATAAGCAACGATAATTCCCATCGGTGGAATCATGCATCCTAACAGCTTACATGCTTCCGGCTCAAGGATACCATCTACCATGAGTCCATTGGCAAATAATGAAACAGACTTATTGATCGGACCACCAAAATCAGTTCCTGCAAGTCCTGACACTAAGAATCCAAAGACGAATTTAGATCCGCTCTGCATGCTCATCAAGAAATTCGTTAGTGCATCCATAAATGCAACGATTGGCTGACCTACTACATAGAACATCAATAATCCACAAACAAACGTAGCTATCAGTGGAATAAGCAAGATCGGTACCAGTCCTTTAATAGACTCAGGAACATTACGGAATATTTTTTTCAGCCAATTTACAAAATATCCTACAAGGAATGCTCCTACGATTCCACCAATAAAACCAGCTTTGATTTCAGTACAAATAAGACCGATGATCAATCCTGGTGCAACACCCGGACGATCAGCAATCGAATAAGCAATAGCTGCCGTAATCACCGGAACGACCAATGTCATACCCAAGCTTCCAATACGATTGACCGTATAAGCAAAAGTTCCTTCTGCTGTAGAAACATTCGGACCTCCGATAATGATACTGATTGCCATACATAGTCCGGCACCTACAACTAGTGGAATCATGAACGAAATACCTGTCATGACATGCTTTTTAACCATCGTTAACTGTTGTTTCATATTTTACCTCCTATTTTTTAATAAGGCTCTCTACCTTTTGAATCAAGCCTACCGCATTCTGCATCACCGTTTCTGTTGTGATACGAATGACCGGTTTCCCTTTAAATCTTTCTTCACCATGAATCTTTACATCAACCGCCAAAATAACCACATCTGCATCGGCAATTTCCTGAGGTGTCAGTTCATCTTCAACACCAATGGTACCCTGTGTTTCTACTCGACAGTGATGTCCCCTTGATTCAGCGGCCTGAATCAGTTTCTTTTTTGTAATATATGTGTGGGCGATCCCCGTAGGGCAAGCCGTAATTCCAACAATATTCATATTAATGATCCTTTCTTAAAACATTGACTATTTCTTTTGAGGTCTTAGCAGTATGCAAGACCTGAATCACATCTTCATCAAGCAATAATTCTGCCACATGTGAGAGCAGCATGATATGCTGGGACATATCTACATCACGAATGGCAAACATGATGATGCATTTAACAGGTATATTATCAAATGTTTCCCAATCACTGATTCCTTCATCAGCCCTGCCAACTGCTATGACTGTTTTCTTCACCGTTTTTGAACGGCCATGAGGAATCGCAATACCATCACCGATACCTGTGATCCCTTCACTCTCACGATCATATATTTCTTTAATAAATGTCTTCTGATCCTCAATTACTTGATTTCGATACA
>NZ_CALVGS010000055.1 GCF_944327115.1 uncultured Traorella sp. | reverse complement strand
GTTATACATGGGAGAAAGTATCCTGATTCACAACTCACATAATGTTTCAAATCTCGTCTATCATTTTGTTTGCCCGACGAAATACCGTCGCATAGTGATTGAAGAAACAGTAAATGAATATTTGAGGCAATATGTGGGGAAATAGAAAAAGAATATGACTGGATAAGTTTTCTAGAAATAGGGGCAGACAAGGACCATGTGCATTTCCTGATACAGTCAGCACCGAACTATAGTCCAGCAAAGATCATCACTACTATAAAAAGCATTACAGCGAAACGCATATTTGCTGAGTGTCCGCAAGTGAAGAAGCAATTGTGGGGAGGATCGTTTTGGAGCGACGGGTATTATGTATCAAGTGTAGGAAAGAATACGAATGAGGATGTAATACAGGCATATGTGAGAAATCAGGGGAAACAAAATGAGTACAAGCAGTTACATATGCATGTATAACCAACTAAAACTAATACCCCGAGCAAAGCTTTAACTTTGCGTGGGCTCTACCCCGGGGTAGTTTATTGATGATATTAGAGAAGTTTTTGGTAATTTAAACTAGTGAGTGGTTTATAAAGAAGAGAAACAGATGATATAAAAGATGTGAAACCTAATTATCATCTGTTTTTTGCCGAGAAAAAGCTTTTCAATTAAATTATTTTGTTTTTTTTGTGGTATATTTATCTAATCTTAATTGATCTTTTATGGAATGAAATACTTTCCTGTTTAGAGCCACTAGGTAGCGTTTTCTAAATATTGTGAAGTTGCTTATTCCGTTGGAAACTGTCAAGCAGGTCCGAATCTGGTCGTTGGAGTTTTCTGAAAGAGCATTACTAAGCTTTCTTTCATCAATAGGTCTTTTAAAAGAGTTTAATATTTTTGTTCTCCAGTTTTCAAGAATCGATATAAATTCGTTGTATTCTGGAAGTTGGGCTTCTTTGAAAGCTTCGTGTATTGAATCAAAACACAGACCTCTTTGTCCTCACTGTCAGGGAAATCATGTCGTTAAGAACGGTCATGATCATGGCGTGCAGCGATATATCTGCAGAGAATGCGGCAAGCCTTTTGGCGCTACTACAAATACCATTTTCTATTCCACCAAATTAAGCTACAAACAGTGGATATTCTTCATTCAGTGCGAGCTGATGCATCTGACTTTAAGGGAAAGTGCACAGACCATCGGGGTTTCGCAGACTGCTGCCTTTTCCATGCACCATAAATTATATGATGCCATCAAGCTTCTAAAAAAAATTAAAACTATTCGGTGATACTCAAATAGATGCCTTATATCTTCCTGTCAATCTTAAAGGGACAAAGCCGAAGAATATTCCAAGAATAAGCAAAAAAAGAGGAAAATCTTCTTCATGCCGGGGGATCAGCCATCATAAGGTGTGCATTCTCAGTACAGTTGATGAAACAGATCAAATGGTTATTGAAATTCATGGACTCGGGTCTGAAACAAAGGAAAAGGTCGATGAGATGATAAGCTATTTTGAAAAGGATGATTACAATCATTATCTTATTTCCGATATGAAGCAGTGTTATAAGAACATAAGTGAAGCGACAGGAAGAGCGTATGACGAAATTAAATCAGAGGGACATATATCGAAGAAAGGACATTCCCTGGCAGAGTTAAATGCACTGCATAACGAAATTGAATTACTTTATCAAAGTACAGGGGAATCTCTATTCGTCATCTACAGGGATATCTGGATTTTTTCTGCTTATACAAGAAAATTAAGTATTCGATGAACGAAATTCAAAAACAGGCTATTGAAGTCTATATGACAACTGCACAAGAAAGATCTAAATTTAAAGTCAAAGATATTTCTCTGAAAGAAATTCCTGTAGATCTGCTTGAAGCATATGGTGAATACAACTATGGCTGCTTCGCTGTATAGACATCAACGGATTTATTGAAAAGAGCCAAAATTTTGTGATGAAAAAATAAATCCGATTTGAAAAAGGTGTCTATTATATTCCTATAGAAGCACCACTAGGTAAAAGTAGAATTGATCCAAGAAAAGTAATTGTTAAAAAATATATTAATAACAACAATGAGATATTTGGTTATTTCTCTGGTATGACTTTTTTGAATATGCTAGACTTTCCACAAAAATGCCTAATTTAATGAAAATTTATACGAATAAAGAGCCTTCTAGAGTTCGAGAAATATATGTAGGCAATCAAAAGGTATTATTGCGTAGGGCAAGGACTCTTATCAATAGCACTAATGCTGCAATTGTGAGTTTTATTGAAATGATGAATTTTACTGAAGCAGGAATTTATGATGCAGATAGGAAAAAATCGTTGTAACTTATATTAAAAAACGTTCTTTTGTTACTATTCACCGAGGAATAAGAAAATAACCTAGCTAAAGATCTTTTCTAAATTAGCCGAGAGTGTAATATAAATCGTGTAAGTTGAGAGCGTACGGCTCAGCTCACATGGTTTTTTTATAGTTTTATGCTATCATAGAAGGAGAAAAGGAAATATGGAAATGACAAGAAAAAAAGAGATCTAAAAAAAGTGGCTCTAGCACAGGCTATCCTAGATGCCTATCAGCCCGAAACCGCAGAAGACATGAATAACGCTCTCAAAGATTTGTTTGGTCCTATGTTTGAGGCCATGCTCCAGGGAGAAATGAATCATCACCTGGGTTATGATTCTAACGACAAGGGACCAAAGAAAGATGGCAATCGTAGAAACGGCTATGAAGTCAAGGAATGTGCTGTCTATGTAATACTTGGCTATGATCTCAATGGTAAAAAAGAGATCCTTGGACTTTGGATCAGCGAAAGCGAAAGCAAGAACTACTGGATGCAAATTTTTGATGAGATCAAATCTCGGGGTGTGGAAGATATCTTCTTTATTTCAATGGACGGAGTTTCCGGATTGGAAGCCGGGGCAAAGGCGATATTCCCTAAAGTCGTTGTACAGAGATGTATCGTCCATCTGATCCGCAACTCTATCAAGTATGTTCCAAACAAAGATTATAAGAAGTTCACCCAAAGTTTGAAGAAGGTATATGGTGCCTCTAATCTAAAGGCGGCAAATGCTTCATTCGAGACCTTCTGTAAAGAATGGAGCCAGTATCCGGGAGCTGTAGAGGTATGGAAAAGAAACTACGCACATGTTGAACAGTTGTTCGATTACGGAAGTTCTGTACGAAAAATCATGTACACTACCAATGCGATCGAGGCAGTAAATTCTAGTTTTCGCAAAGTCACGAAAAAAGGAGCCTTTCCTAATGAAATTGCGCTGTTCAAGCTTCTGTATCTCCGTATCACAGAATTGGAGAAGAAATGGTCTACAGGGTTTATTCCTAACTGGTCCATGGTATTGAATCAACTTATGGTCAATGATTTATTCAAGGATCGTATTGATCAGTACATACGTCTTTAAAATGAAATGTTTATAGAAATCAGCCAGGAAGTTCTGAAGAAGAACTGCCTGGCCTTTGGTACATCTATAAAAATAATTTGTAAAAGACAAGAGCATTTTAAAGGTGCCAACAGATATTCAAAAATTACTTACACACTTTTCTTGACAAACCCAATTAGCCAGGGCATTTTCTTTTCTGATTTTTGATGTCTGCAGAATCGTCATCACATCCGCATAGGCTTCCGCTCCTGCCATCGATACAAACTGTCCCGATACCTTTTTCTTTGCCTTTATGATCCTGCACTGCCTTTCCGCCGCATTGTTCGTGTAAGGCACGCGAAAATCACGGATGAATCTTAAATGATCATCCCTGTAGGCAGTCATCCTTTTAAATGTCGGCACATATTCCGGCTCATACTTCTTCTCATAATTCTTATGTGTCCGGTAGTACTTCTTCAGTCCCCGCCGTGCTATTTCCAGATATTTCTCTTCATATCCTGCAATCTCTTCTTCCTCCATTTTTTCTTTCCCCTGTTCGATCAGTTCGATTTTCCTTGCCGGCATGCCGTGCATCAGCTCCAGCATTTCTTCGCACTCTTTATTTTTGTCCACTTCTATCCCGCACTTCAAATACCTGTCGATATGTGCATTGCATTCTGCATGGATGCATTTCTCCAGTCTCTGATACGCTCTGAAATGATCGTGCACGACGATGTTCTCGTATTCGCTCAGCAGGGTGGCTGGCCCGCATTCCCTGTCGCCGCGTTTTTCCGTTATGACAAAATAACTCCCCCTGTCATTCGTCATGGCCTGCATCCAGCACAGCTTCCCGCCGACATTTGCCCCCGTTTCGTCCACATGCATGATATAATGCCCCATCATCGAGCGCAGGATCTCCTTTCTCGCTTCCAGACTTTTTTCATGTACCTCGTCGTTCCAGCTGACGATCGTCGAAGGTCTCAGCTTTATGTGCCCGCCGCTGATCTCATCCATCATTTCACACAGCCTTTGATAAGGAATGGTCCCTTTCTGGTTGAGGTATACTGAAACAGCCTTAAAGTGCGGTGTATAGGCCACACTGTTGATGGCGTATTTTCTCATGACGGATTCATCCAGCCTTGCTCCCTCTTCGCATTCATAATATCTCGTTTCGGTGATCCGGCTCTTCATCACGAAATCGATCTCTTGCGTCGCATAGTAAGTATTTCCGTCCTTATCCGCTGATTCAGCCGCACCGGCGGGAGCTCTGTCTACAAGCAGGATAATGATTTCATCCGGCTTTTCTGACAGCGCGCTCCTGTGAACTGCATGCCCCTTCTGTCCGCCTCTTTTGAGGGTGGATCTTTTTCTTGTACTGGCATTTGCCTTTGATTTCGTATGCGAAAGCACATCAAAGGAAGTCGACATACTGGAGCTGGTCGAGTTGGATGATTCAAGACGTCTGATCTTTCGGTTGAGCTTTTCATAGAATTCATTATTCTTTCTGACAAGCTCATCCACCTGCTTTGATTTTTCTTCGATTTCCTTCCGGCTCTTTTTTATCTCTTCTTCCAGACGGTTCAGCCGTTCAAGAAGATCATCGTTTTCTTCAGATTTTTTCTTTGCGAAGCTGCGGATTCTTTCAATTTCCTCGTTTCTGCTTTTTAGATTCAGTTTCGCTCTTGTAAGATCGATGGAAAGAGCTCTGTTCTCCTTTTTCAGAATATCGAGGCTGTCCTGAAGCTTTTTAATGGCAGTCTGGGCATTTGAAGCGATTTCGACGAGTCTGCAGTCGAAATATTCCTTGTGTTTGAGTATCGTTTCTAAAGTTCTTTTATCACAGGTTTTCATACATCTAAATCCTCTGAAGATATTATAACACAGGATTTCAGGGGTCCGGATGTGGAAAACTTTTTCAGGGATTCAGAAAGAAAAAACAAATCAATATCATAAAAAAAGGATTTAAAGACGTTATAGAGGAAATACAGCACCGCTAAGAAAAAAACAAATAAAAGGAGACCTCTTCAGAAAAGGGTTCTGAAAACGTCTCAAACAAAGGAATAAGCCCTATGGATTTTAAGAAAAAAAGTTAAAGATGTGGAAAAAAACTGTTGACAGGCTTTTTTCACTCACTTCTTCGGTGAATAGTAACATAAATGTTGCTGATAAAATGATAGATAACATAAATGATGTTGAATTGCGTTTTATTATATAGATATCAGGAAAGAGGTAACTATATGAGTACAAAAAATGAAATCCAACAATTTGTTTCCAAACTGAATAAAGATGAGATCAAGTCAATGATCGAATATCTTCAGTCTCTTCTGCTCAGCGATAAAATAACGCTCGTCAATGAAAATATGTGCTGTCCTGTCTGCGGTTCCGTTCATTTCAAAAAGAACGGACATGACGAAAATCATGTACAGAGATATTTCTGTAACCACTGCCATGCTTCTTTTTCCGGCAAAACGAATCTTTTTTTCTATCACTGCCGTCTCCCTAAAGAAAAATGGATGAAATTCATCGATCTTGAAATTACAGGCATGTCTCTGAGAGAAGAAGCCTATTATCTTAAACTGAGCGTGACCACATGTTTCTATATGTGCCATAAGCTTTACCGCTGTCTTTCCCTGGTCTATGATGAAGAAAAGGTCACCAGCGAAGTGGAACTGGATGCCTTCTATATGAAGATCAATCTGAAAGGAACAAAGCCAGATTCATATCAACTCAGGAAATCCTCTCCACCAAGATGCCTATTTCTTTAAAAGAAGCTTATTTTGATTATCACTACGGTATATTTAATGATAATCAGCAACATTTATCTTAAAAAAAGCGAAGGTTTTTTATTTTTCCCGCTATTTTTTAAAGCGCCCTTTTTAAGTATTGGATGTCTTTGTGATGATTACCGATAAATCAGGTAAATAACGAAAAGATTTAAGAGAAATAACACAGGAATACCAAATTTAAAGATACACTTATGAGTTTTATGGTGAAAGAAAAACATACCAATCAGCGTACCTAAGCTGCCACCAAGAAAAGATAATGAAAGCAGCACTTTTTCCGGTATGCGAAAAGTATGCTTTTTAGCTTTTCTTTTATCAATTCCCATATAAATAAAGGTAATAACATTTATTACAAATAGATAAACAATCAGATAGGTCATCTTGAATGCAAGGTCCTTTTTATTTTACTTGCACAATTTTTTTCATATCTTAAATTTACCTGACTTAAAATCTTATTAAATTCAGAGATACCGTCATGTTCAGCTGTCTGTTCATATTCGATCTCATAATCTGTGATACCATTATATTCATTGATATCAAAGCATAATTCAGCCTTTCCTAATTCAACGACAGCCCGATAAGTAACACATTTACCAAGCTCCATGAGTGGTTTTTCAATGTTTAACTGATCAAGAAGTTCCTTGATCTCGGAAGATTCAAAAGCCTTAGATGAATTTTCATTGACGTAACATTCATGTTCGTGATGGCCTTTAGAAGCAGGCGTCTTTAAAGTTATAAGGAAAGTATTATTTTTTTCACGTATTCTTAAAGCACATTTTTGATTTCTTAAGTCAAGATCTTCTGTATCATAATAATAATTGATTTGCTTGATAAAAGTTTTATCTTGATATAATGCAGATAATTTTTCAAAATCTTCTTTTGTCACAAGTATTTTATATTCAACTTCTAAATTATTTATCATTTTCATCACCTATGTCTTTATGATACAATAGGTTAAGCAGAAAAGGAAGAAGGAAATGAAAAAGTTTGGTATTGTCGCAAAAAAAGATGAAACTTCGATTCAGATCGAACAAATAGTAAAAGAAAAGTTAACTGAAAAAGGTTGGGTGTATGATAAAAAAAATCCACAGCTAGTATTATGTATCGGTGGCGATGGTACATTTCTTTATGCCGTACATAAATATTTGGATATTATTGATAACTGCAGCTTCCTTGCCATTCATACAGGTACATTAGGCTTTTTTACGGATTATACGATTGATGAAGTCGATGAGTGTATTTTTGATGTCGTTAATAAAGATCCGATTATCAGAAGCGTACCTCTTCTTAAAATAGTTTGTGAGAATGAGGCTTATTATGCTGTCAATGAAATGAGGATTGAAAATGTCGTGAGGACACAGCTGCTGGATGTGAAAATTGATGGTGTTCTTTTTGAAACCTTTAGAGGTACAGGAATGTGTGTTTCAACACAATCCGGATCAACAGCTTATAATCGTTCATTGAAGGGAGCCGTGATTGAAGAAGGCTTGAATTTATTGCAGCTGCATGAGATCACAGGTATCCATCATCAGAAGTATCGTTCATTAGGAGTGCCATATATCATGGATCCTCATCGGAAGATCGAATTTTTCAGTGATAATTTTCATGATGCGATTTTATGTTATGACCAAAAACATTTATTATTGGATCATGCGAAAAAAGTTGAAGTATCATTGAGTGATAAAAAAGTACATTTCGCAAAATATCGAAACATCAATTATTTGGAAAGATTGAGAGATCTTTATTAAAAAAAGTGACTAGTCATAAACATAGTCACTTAATTTTTTTGCTTTGCTGGAAGCATTTAAGATAAAGCCTAAGGCTATAAAATAAGACAGTAGGGAGCTTCCGCCATATGAAACAAATGGCAATGTGATACCTGTAATCGGCAATAGACCGACGACCATTCCTATATTTTGAATCTGCTGATAAACGATCATACCTAAAAAGCCGCACATCATATATTTTTCAATGGCATTGTCAGATAAGACGATGATGCGATAAATACGATAATCAAGCAGGAAACATAAGCATAATAAAAATAAAGAGCCCACAAGGCCAAAGGATTGACCAAAAATAACAAAAATAAGATCTGTATTAGCTTCTGAAAGCTGGATGGTCGTTGGCTGCAAACCAACACCGGTCAATCCGGCAGAACCCAAGGCCAGTAGTGAAGTATAGAGCTGATGTCCATCCTCTAAGACGCTTTCCTCCGGATAGAACCAGCCGTCAAATCGTCTTAACTGATGATCCTGAAGAAAGATATTCAAGATATTGCGCTGATAAAAATAAAGATATAAAAACAACAGAACAATGATGACGATTGCCGTAAAGAACACCAGAAACCATTCCTTGCGGATACCCGAACATAAGACCATGAGGACGATACTGATACCGATGATCATAACAAGACCTGTGTCCGGCTGAAGAAGAATGAGGATCAAAGGCAATGCGCAAAGCTTTGCAATCTTGATAAACAGCTGTATATCTTCTTCATAACTGTTTTCGGTCTTATTCTCATTATGTTCATTAATGATCAGGGCTGTTTTGATGACTAAAACGATCTTCATGAACTCTGAAGGCTGTAAGCTTCCCAGACCCGGAATGTTATACCAGCTGATCGCTCCGTTGATATCATCAATGAGTCCTCCGGGAAGATGGCGTCCGGTAAGCTTAAATAGCACCATATCGATGAAAAGGATGATCAAAAGCACCAGTAAGATCTTATAAATGATTTCAATAAAATCATATAAAGACTCATTACCAAAATATAAGATAACACCTACTGCTACCAAGCTGATCAAGACCCAGCGGAACTGTGTAAAAACAATATTTGACTGATAAGCTTGTAGCTGTTTTAAAGATGAATAAATCGCAACCAGACTGCAACAGACTAATAAACCGACAATTACAATAAGGATGTAGTCGTACTTCTTTGGTTCTTTCACGCGATGAAGATATTTATTCATGAAGTCACTCCTTCTTAAAAGTGTTGTTTGAACTGAACACTTAATAATGTTATTATATATGAGAGGTGATTGTATGTCAAAATGGCATTCATTATTAGAGATACTTCAATTTCCATTAAAAATGCTTTTTATTGGAACATTGTTGCTTGGAATAGGGACAATTGTCCTAAATCCTAATGTCACATTTTTGTGGCAGATCGATCATCCCGTTTTAATACAGGTATTTGAACTGCTTCGGTATATGGGGGCAAGCATTATTTATTTCTTTCCTTTCCTTGTCTATGTACATATTTTATCACACCGATATGAATCTTCGATGCTTGTAATGATCGGTGTACTTTCTTATTTGATCATTCATATTTCGATGGTATTCTTTTTAAATCCATCTTTGCCAAGTTATTTTTATCAATCGATCTTCAATATTACGGAAATTGATTTTAATCAGATTTCCGGTACGTTGTCATCAATACGGATGCCATATCAATTAGGGATCTTTGGTTATATACTTGCATTTGCGATCACGCATTTCTGTTATATACGCTCAAGAAAGTATTCTATCTTCGGAATTACGTCATTTGTAGATCATGATGCGATGGCAGGAGTGATGACCATGATCGTCAGCGTGTTATGTGGAGTAGGTATTGCTTATGTATGGCCATTTGTTGCCAATACGATGAATGCCTTTTTCGAAATCATTGCCAGTGATATTTCAAATCCGGTCAATTTATTGCTTTATGGCATGTTTGAAAGGATCAGTGCTGTATTAGGACTTCTGGATATTCCAAGGCAGATTTTCTGGTTCAGTGAAATGGGCGGCAGCTGGCTGAATAATGTCGGACTGAAATTTTCAGGAGATGTGGCGATATGGACGGCTCAGCGTCAGGCAGGAATGAGTACGATGACCTCAGGAACGTTCATTACTCCTTATTATGTGATCAATTTATTTATCATACCGGCTTTTTATCTGGCTTATTATCGTCTTTGCAGCAATATAGAGGATAAGAAAAGATATATAGGATTTTTTATCATCGCATTTTTATTAACGATCCTTTGCGGTAATCCTTTACCGGCTGAAATCGTCATGCTGATCCTATCACCGATGCTTTATCTGATATATATCGTGATCGTTGGTCTTTTATATGCTTTCCTGCAAATGTTCCACGTGGTTGTCGGATATAATTTTTCGGAACTGCTGATATTGGCTGATCCGGGAAGCGGTCTGGATTTGTTGGAATATTTAAGAAATCCATATATCGCATATAACGTGTATAAGCTATTAGCTGTTGGATTGATCATTGCCGTTATCTTTTATTTCCTTACAAGGATTTATTTTAAGAAATATGCTTTAGGTTTATTCCAGATGGTGGATAAGGATAAGATCTGTGCCGAAATCGTTGAAAATCTCGGCGGACTCGATAATATCATCGAGGCCCATTCGACACCGGATAAGCTGACGATCAAATTTGTGAACCGTGAAATGGTAGATTATGATTCCTTGAAGAATAAAGGAGCTTATTTATTGCTTGAAAGCAGGAATGGTTATTTGATACGTATCGGTAATATCTCAACGATGGTCAAGGATTATATCGTGCGTATGAAGAAAGAAACCATTCAGGAATTTCCACCTGTTCAAAATGATACGAAAAAAAGTGAAACAAACGAATAAAGACCTACTTTGAAAGGTCTTTTTTTGATATAATAGAGTGAGGCAGGAGTGAGTTTTTTATGAGCGAAGAAGTAAAATATACCCCTATGATGATGCAGTATCTGGAGGAAAAGAAAAAATATCAGGACTGTATCGTATTTTATAGATTAGGTGATTTTTATGAAATGTTTTTTGACGATGCGAAAACGGCGGCACAAGAGCTGGATCTTGTTTTGACCGGAAGAAATGCAGGTGTGGAAGAGAGGGTTCCGATGTGTGGGATCCCTTATCATGCGGCAAACGGTTATATTCAAAGATTGACGCAGAAGGGATACAAGGTTGCGATCATTGAACAATTGGAAGAACCGGTGGCCGGTAAGATCGTTCAGCGAGGCTGTATCAAGATCGTTACTCCCGGAACATGGATGGAAGAAGGCGGAGATGAAAAAGAGAGTTATTTCATTGCTTCCATTGCTGATACACAGTTTGGCTTATCGATCGTTTATTGTGAAATTACGACAGGAGAATGTTACGGACAAAAGGCGGATCGCAGTGTTCAGGCATTGACACGATTATGCTTAAGCAAGAATGTCCGTGAGATCGTTGTGTCTTCTCATTTTGACAGTAAATTCAAAAAGGTCATCGAGGATCTGAATATCACCCTTTCAACAAATGATAATCTTTATATGCATGATGTATATGAAGATTTGGTTTCACATATTGATGATGAGGGAATTATAAATGCTTTTGCTCAATTAACAAATTATCTTGAAGAAACACAGAAGATGGTCATGTCACATTTAAGTAAGGTTGAGATGATCAGTGAAGAAGAAACGATGCAGATGGATTTTTCCACGAAACAGAATCTGGAGCTGACACAGACCTTACGTACAAATTCAAAATCACAGACGCTTTGGTCATTTTTAGATCATTGTGAAAGTGCGATGGGGAGTCGTATGCTGAGAAGATGGATCGAAGCACCGCTCATTGATATGAAGGAAATTAATAAAAGAGAAGATGCCATTGATTATCTGAATGGCAACTTCATCATAAAGGATGAGTTGAAGGAATATCTATCCAATGTTTATGATCTTGAAAGGTTATGTGCGCGAGTTGCCATATCAACAGCAAATCCACGTGACTGTGTTCGTCTGGCACAGACGCTTTCAGTAATACCAAAGATATTAGACATCATTCGTGAATGTAAACCTTATGCCTATCTGGCTAAATGTGATCCATGCCAGCCCCTCTATGAGAAGCTGAAGGACGCATTCGTAGATCAGCCAAGCATCCATGTCAAGGATGGTAATATATTCGTAGATGGATATGATGAAGAGCTGGATGAATATCGAAGACTTGGAAAAAATGGTCAGGAATGGATCTTAGAGTTTGAAACGAAGGAAAGAGAAAAGACACAGATCAAGAATCTAAAGGTCGGTTATAATCGTGTATTCGGTTATTATATAGAAGTTTCTAAAGGAAATGTACCTTTGGTCAAAGATGAATACGGGTATGTCCGAAAACAAACATTGACAAATTGCGAGCGATATGTGACACAGGAATTGAAGGATCATGAGGATGCGATCCTGCATGCTCAGGAAAGAGCGATCCGTCGTGAAGTCAATCTGTTCAATGAATTGATTTCTCAGATCAAGAGCTATTTGCCGAAGCTGCATGAATGTGCCAATGCCTGTGCGATCATTGATTGTCTTTATTCATTGGCAGTCGTATCAAATGAAAATGGTTATATCCGTCCTGTATTTACGAATAAGCATGAAATTGAAGTTATTGACGGACGTCATCCGATTTTAGAAAAGGTCATCAAAGGAAATCGTTATATTCCAAATTCGTTGGTCATGAGAGAAAATGAAAATATTAATATAATCACAGGTCCAAATATGGGTGGTAAATCTACTTTTATGCGACAGATGGCAAGTATCGTGATATTGGCTCAGATCGGCTGTTTTGTTCCTGCGAAAAAAGCATTGTTGCCTATTTTCGATAAGATCTTTACAAGAATCGGTGCCAGTGATGATATCATGAGCGGACAGTCAACCTTCATGGTAGAGATGATGGAAGCCAATCAGGCTCTGACACATGCTACTGAAAATTCATTGATTCTGTTTGATGAGATCGGACGTGGAACATCAACCTATGACGGTATGTCATTGGCACATGCGATGATCGAATATATCGATCAGACGATTCGTGCGAAAACACTTTTTTCCACTCATTATCATGAATTGACATCTTTGGAAGAGGAATATGATACCATTCGTAATCTGCATGTTGAGGTTCATGAGGAAAATGATCATGTTACCTTCCTTTATAAAGTGCTTCCGGGCAAGGCAGATAAAAGCTATGGTATCAATGTGGCACGTCTGGCAAAGCTGCCTGAATCCATTCTGGAAAGAGCGACTCAGATATTGGCAGGTCTTGAAAGTCAGACAAAGCTGGATTTAAATCTGGCAGGACATTATGAGTTTAAAAAAGAAGAAAATGTATTTGAAAAACAGCTTTGTGATCAGATTGCACAGATGGATGTAGATGCTCTTTCACCGAAGCAGGCATTAGAATATCTATATAAGCTTCAAGAAAAGCTGAATCAAAGATAAGGAGGTCCTATGGCCAAAATAAGACAATTAAGCAAGCATATCACCAATATGATCGCTGCCGGAGAAGTTGTGGAAAGACCGATGGGGATCGTTAAGGAATGTGTAGAAAATTCTATTGATGCGCATGCGACACATATTGAAGTACATATTCTGGATGGAGGACTTTCAAAAATTACAATTATTGATGATGGAGATGGCATGGATCGTGAAGATGCGGCCATGGCATTTGAACGTCATGCGACAAGCAAGATCAAAGAAGAAAGCGATCTGTGGAATATTCATTCATTAGGATTTCGTGGGGAAGCCATTCCTTCGATAGCTTCTGTCAGTGAAGTAACGATGAAAACGAATAATGGCAGTGAATCAACGATGATTCAGGTCTTTTATGGCGAAAGAGTGGCCTATCAGAAATATGCAACACCGAAAGGGACACAGATTGATATCGAAAATCTGTTTGCGAAGACACCGGCCCGTTATAAACATTTAAAAACGACTCAATATGAATTTTCATTGATTAGTGATGTCATTCAGAAATTTGCTTTAGGATATCCAAATATATCCTTCCTTTTAACTCACAATCATATTGAAACCTTTAAAACAGGGGGAAAAGGAAATCTGCAAGAAGTCATCTTTCAGATATTCGGCAGAGAGGCCGCTAAAGGAGCGATCCCTCTTTATGGCAAGGATGATGATTATACGATTGAAGGCTATGCGATCCAGCCAAATATTAATCGGGCAACTAAATATTATATGTATGTTTATATCAATCAGCGTATGGTTCGTCATCCACGCATCTATAAGGCCATCCAGGATGCTTATCATGCATATATGCCGCAGGACCGCTATCCGATCGTTGTTTTAAATGTAACGATGGATGCACAGCTTTTAGATGTCAATGTCCACCCATCAAAATGGGAGGTTCGTTTATCAAAAGAAAAGCAATTAGAGAATTTAGTTTATACAACGATTCAAAATGCACTTAAAAATAAATTGCAAATACCTGAAATGCAGCCGGTAAGAGAAAAGATCAAGGTTGAAATGCCAACCTTTGATATCTATCCAAATGAAACAAAGCTGCATCAAGAAGTGCATGAAAGCTTTACAGAATATCGAAAAACCGAAGAAGATACTTTGAAAGATGAAAAAAATATAGATGATCCAAAGACAGATGTCATGGAAGAAATTCCAGAACCACAAAAGGAAGAAAAAAATATGGATTTTACGGAAGAAGTGAAACCTGCTGTAAATCCATCCTTTCCGATTCTTAGTGTTATCGGCCAGTTTCACGGCAACTACATACTTGCACAGGGAGATAAGGGATTGTATATCATCGATCAGCATGCCGCACAGGAAAAATATCACTATGAGGTACTGCGTAACAATATCTTTAAGCCATGTGATATGCAGACACTTTTAATACCTGAAATCATCAAGGTATCCCCGGCCATCCTTGTTCAGCTGGAAGATATCAATAAGATGCTTGCCCATATGCAGCTGAAATGTGAATGTTTCGGTGAAGATGCGGTTATATTGCGTGAAGTTCCGATATGGCTCAAGGATACGGATATCACTAAATTTATGCTGGATATTTTTGACTATTATCAGAAAAACCAGCAGATCCAAGCCGAGAGTCTGCGTAAAGCAGCTTTGGCATCACTGGCCTGTCATTCCAGCATTCGTTTTAACCGTAAGCTCAATATGGATGAAATGAAGCAAGTGGTCGAGGATTTAAGAAAATGTGAACAGCCTTTTACTTGTCCACACGGTCGTCCGACCTTGATTTGTATAACGGATGAACAGCTGATCAAAGAATTCAGTCGTTAAGGGAGAAATTATGAAAAAAATAATCATTCTGGTAGGACCGACAGGCGTAGGTAAAACGAAATTAAGCCTTGACCTTGCAAAAAAATATAACAGTGAAATTATCAGTGGTGATTCGATGCAGGTCTATAAAGAAATGACGATCGGGACAGCGAAAATAAAGCCTGAAGAAATGCAAGGCATCGTTCATCATATGATTGATTGCTTTTCTTATAAAGATGAATTTAATGTCAAAGTATTTCAGAGTGAAGCCCGGAAGTATATTGAAGAAATCAGCTCGAATAATAAGCTTCCGATCATTTGCGGAGGAACAGGATTGTATATCAAATCACTTTATTATGACTATGAGTTTGCTGATGAAGAAGAGGATAAGGACTTTAAAGCCTTTCTGCAGTCAAGAAGCAATGATGAATGTTATGGAATGTTGAAGGTGGTGGATCCTAAAGCATGCGAAACGATTCATAAAAACAATCGTAAACGCGTTGAAAGAGCGTTGATGCGTGCTCATTTAGGCAATAAAAAAAGTGAAAAGGAAGAAGCTCAACAGCATCAGCCAATTTATGATGCCTATGTGATCGGGCTCACTGCCTCACGTGAAACACTCTATGAGCGTATCGACCAGCGTGTTGATAAGATGATGGAAGAAGGTCTTTTGGAAGAAGTAAAATCGTTGATTCATGATGAATCCGATTGGAATCTCCAAAGCTTACAGGGAATCGGTTATAAGGAATGGAAGAATTATTTCCAAAATGAAAGCTCACTTGAAGAAACCGTAGAACTCATCAAAAAAAATTCCCGTAATTTTGCGAAACGGCAATATACGTGGTTCAATCATCAGATGAAAGTACATTGGTATGATATTGAAGAAAAGGATTATGAACAACATATATTCAAAGATATAGATCAATGGATAGAAGGTTAAGAGCATCATTCAAGAAAGCTTTTGAAAGGTAGAAGTGTAAAACTGGATGATCTCTTTATAATAGTGGCTGTTTATGAGGTGAATTATTTCTTTGGATAAAGAAAACGGACTTTCTTTAAAATCACTTTTTATCCATTCTACAATGATATTATAAATACCTCCTGCATGATAAGAAGCAATCAGTTTATTTTTGTCATCAAGCATCATTTCTTCTATATTTTGATTGATGGAATTTAAGATGATATCTTGCTTATGATTCTTAACAAGAATTTTCAGGTATTTGCGATGTTGTTTTAAAAAACTGAAAAGTATGAAAACAGGATCCTCATCCGGAAGTTTTTCTCTGTATTCTAAAGATAATAATTCAGTCAGATATTCGGAATATTTTGTTAATATATCTTCTTTTTCATTGAAGTATCTGTAGAAAGTAGCGCGGGGAACCCCCGCTTTTTTTGTTAATTCAGTAATCGTGATTTTAGAGAGCGTTTTATTATCCATAAGTTGAATAAGTGCATCTACAAACCATTCATTGACGATCATTCTATCTTTATAGGTTTTTTTCATGAACAAAAAGCCTCCTTTTGTATCTTTACAAAACTGTTATATTGATGACCTTATCATAGCACAATATAATGTTAATTGTAATCAAAGGAGGATCATAATATGAGATTTGAAAACAAGATTGCCATCGTAACCGGGGCAGGAGCAGGACTTGGAAAAGCATATGCGAAAGCATTGTGCAAAGAAGGTGCGAAAGTTGTCATTGCTGAGTTTAATGAGAAAAGCGGTGAAACTGTTGCACATGAATTGAAGGAGGAAGGATATGAAGCGGTATTTATAAAAACAAATGTTGCTGATGAAGATAATGTAAAAGCAACAATAGAAAAAACTATTGAGCTATATGGAAAAATTGATATTCTAATTAATAATGCTCAAGCAACAGATTCATCAGCATTACCTAAACTTCTTGACGAAACACCTACAGAATTAGTTAAGCTTTGCTGGGAAACAGGTTTTTTAGGAACGTTTTTCTTTACTAAATATACCTTACCTTATATGAAAAAAAATCATTATGGACGTATCGTAAATACTGCAAGTTATACAGGTGTTGAAGGTATGGCAACCTTTAGTGCATACGGTTCACAAAAAGAAGCAATTCGAGGTTTAACAAGAATTACTGCACAAGAGTATGGTGAATTCGGAATCACATGTAATGTTATATGTCCGGGAGCAATGACTGAAGCATCAAAAACATGGAAAGAATATGATCCTGAGGGATATAAAGCAGCTATGGAACCTCAACCGATTAAACGTTTAGGTGATCCGGATACAGATATTGCACCAGCAGTGATGTTTTTGGTAAGTGATGATTCAAGGTTTGTAACTGGTCAGACAATCGGTGTAGATGGAGGACATACAAGATTTTAAGACTGTTGATATAAACATTTAGCTCCATATCTTTCGTGGTATGGAGCTTTTTTATAGAAATATATTGGAAATATGTTGTCAAGAGTGTTTATTTTCATGCCTATCGATCCATAATTGGATCTGTTTTCTTACTGGTGGTGAAATATTATCAGGGATGTTTTCAATTGAAAAGAATTGCAAATCATCAACCTCACCCTTTTGACATGTAAGGGTTCCGGAATAATTGGTACATAGAAAGACGATATCAATATTAGATACCTCATCACCATTTGGATAAATATAATGCAGATCTTTTCCGCTGAATACACCAAACAGCTCCAAGTTATGAGCCATTAATCCGGTTTCTTCCAAAAGCTCTCTTTTAGCGGCACTTTCTACTTCTTCATCTAATTCAACAGAGCCGCCGGGATAACCCCAGCAATGATTATCACTTCTCAATTGAAGCAGGATCCGGTTATTTTTATCTTCTACGATGACGCTTGCTCCAACCTGAAGAAGAGGCCGGTGTCCGACGATTTTTCGTAGATCCATGATATAAGATGACATATTTATTCTCCTTTAAGCATACCTAATCATAACGTTGTTAAATTGAAATGTAAAGTATGAAACAACAAACAGTTGAGATACATACAACCAAGAGTTGTTGTGTTCAACTGCTAAGTTATTTACTTTTATCTATGCGGATCTTAAAATTAGGACAGAAAGAAGGAAATCGCTATGAATAAGTTCAGCATATTATCAACATTGAAGAAACAGCTTCAATTGATCAAAGAAGTAAAGATGAGTTATTTATATTTATGTTATGCATTAAGTGCAATTTTTGGAGGGATGATACCGATCATATCAGTATTCTATGCAAAGCTGATCATTGATGTCATTCAAGGTTCAAAGAATGAGCAGGAGTTGATCATAAGGGTCGTTGTATTGACGATGGCAAGCGTGATATGTTTTTCAATAAAAACAATGATAGGAGGTTTTGCCGGCAGTAAATATATCCGTCTGCGTCAAAATGAGTTCAATCGTTGTGCCAGGCTGTATCATGATGTTGATTATAAATATATCGAAGATTCTCGATTTCAAGATCATGTAAATGTAGGGTTTCGAGCTTTGGAGAGTGATGGCCGCGGCTTCCAGCACGTTTATTCCATGTTAGGTATATTAGCAGCGGATTTTGTCAGTATCGTACTTTTCTTTGTGTTGATCAGTCAATTCAGTATTTGGATAGGAATTATCTGTATCGTGGCTGCATGTATGATAACGTGGATCAATCGTTCGATTTCTAATTATGCACATACTAAAGAAGATGACGAAGCCAGGGCTTTCCGTCAGGCTAATTATTTCAATAATACATGTTCTGATTTTGCTTATGGTAAAGATATACGAGTATTTGAGCTTAAATTTCCGCTTCTAAAGATCTATCAAGATAAATCGAAGCAATATGTACAGGTCATTCGTGAAATAGAAGATAAGAAGTTAAAAATCGGATTCTTCGAGCTGGCTGTTCTTTTGATCCAGGATGCAATTTCTTATTATTTGATCGTCCAAGGCTTTTTTCAAGGACAACTGGGTTTAGCTTCTGTATCTTTATATCTGTCATCGGTTGTAGGATTTACGACGATCATGCGTACCTTTTCAGAAAATCTGTCGATCATGATGACAGATCTTAAGCTAAGCAGCACTTATTTCGAAATGGTGATGGATCAAAGCTATTATAGTGAAAATACAGGGAGAATGGCCTTTGATAAAGAAACACCGATTGAAATTGAATTTAAAAATGTCAGCTTCCGATATCCAAATACAAAAAGATATATCCTTAAAGATTTTAATTTTAAGATCCATGCGAAAGAGAAACTGGCGATTGTCGGTACAAATGGTGCAGGGAAAACAACGATCGTAAAACTTATCTGTGGTTTGTTTGAACCGGAAAGCGGTGAAATACTTATCAATGGAATCAAAGCATCTGAATTTTGTAAACAGGAATATTATAAAATGTTTAGTGCTGTGTTTCAGGATTTTGAAATATATGCCGGAAGCATTCTTGAGAATGTGATTGGCAATGATACGGATGAATCATCAAAAGAGAGAGGAAGGATGTGTCTAAAGCGTGTGGGGCTGGAAGAAACAATCGAAAGCCTGCCGCATGGCTATGATACATCCTTGGTGAAAAGCATCGATCCAAAAGGCGTCGATCTTTCAGGCGGACAGAAACAAAAGGTAGCAATCGCCCGTGCCTTATATAAAAACGGCAATGTCGTGATCCTTGATGAACCGACAAGTGCTTTGGATGCCCTTGCGGAAGCTGAGATTTATCAGTCCTTTGATGATCTGGTTTCAAATAAGACAGCCATCTATATTTCTCATCGGCTTTCATCAACGAAATTCTGTGATAAAATTGCATTTTTTGATGAAAACGGATTACAGGAGTATGGCACTCACGAAGAGCTGATGGCTCTAAAAAAAGGTTATTATCATATGTTTGAAGTACAAGGACAGTATTATCAGAAGGGAGAAGCGAAGAATGAAAGAAAAGAATGTCTTGCCTAGATTTGTGAAATTCGCATATCAGGCTCATAAAAAATATTTCTTTGTCAGGATGGGCTCTTCATTGGTGACATCGGTACAAACATTGTTTAGTGCTTATACGATCTCACTTCTGATTGGATGCATTGAAAATAAGCAATTGGAAAAAGCCTGTCAAATGGTCGTATTCATTACCGTTGTGGAGATTATATTACTTTTATTGAATAAAATTACAAAACGTCTGTTAGAGATTCATCGAGTGATCATGCAGGAAATCATCAACCAGAAGATTTCTGAAAAAATCATGTCCCTGCCTTTTTCTTATCTTGAGGATCCTTATTATATGGAATTAAAGAAAAATGTACAGATGGGTATCAATAATATGGGAACTGTTTATCTTTTATGTGACAGCTTTTTTAAGATCATATCTAATATTCTTTCTCTGGCAGGCCTTGGACTTATCATCTTTACGTTTGATCCTATTTTGGTTGTCATATTGGCAATCGGAATCTTATTGAACATAATCTTAGTGAAATTATCAATGAAATCACAGATTCGTTTTTTTCATGAGCTTTTACCGATCAATTTCAAATATGGTTATTATATGGATACGATCGTCGCAGAGAAAAATGGCAAAGATTTCAGATTATATACACAATTTGATCTTTTGTTTGATAAATTCAATGCATTTGCGAATATCGTTGCCGGTTATTTTACTTCGTTGAACCTTGAACAATCTTTTTATCAGACATTGATCTCCCTTGTACGCTATGTACAAATGGCCTTTGTATATGCGTTAGTAGGTGTACGGACGATTGTAACGGGAGCTAGTATTTCAAATTTTTCTTTGACGGTATCGGCGGCAATAAGCTTTTCAGACTGTATCAGTAATATGATTCAGGTCAGCAGTAATTTTATGCGCTCAATTGAATATGTCAAACCACTTCTTGAACTTATGGATATCCAAGAAGAAAGACATGAAGGAAAAAGAGAATTAAAGGAAATCAGAAGCATCAGTTTTGATCATGTCAGCTTTGCATATCCGAATACAGATACGTTGATCTTAGATGATATCACCTTTACGATCCATAAGAATGAGAAAATTTCAATTGTCGGTTTAAATGGTGCCGGTAAGACGACGATCGTAAAATTAATCTGCCGTTTGTATGAACCGACCAAGGGTAAGATACTGATCAATGATATTCCTGTTTCACAATATGATTACGAATCGTATATGTCGATGATCAGCACTGTTTTTCAGGATTATAAGATGTTTGCGATTACGATTAAAGACAATATATCTTTTCATATTAATGAAGAGAAAGCAAGAGAGCTGTCTTATGATATAGGGGTAGGAGAGATAATCGAGAAGTTGCCGAATAAATGGCAATCGATCTTATCAAAGGCCTATGATGAGAAAGGTGTCGAGCTTTCAGGTGGACAGACACAAAAGATTGCGATTGCCAGAGCTCTGGCAAAACCGGCAGATCTATTGATCTTAGATGAACCGACCAGTGCCTTGGATCCGATTGCGGAAGCTGAGATCTATGAAAATTTTAATGCACTTGCCAAGGATCGAATGGCCATCTATATTTCTCATCGCATGTCATCATCGATTTTCTGTGATCGTATCTTGGTCATTGATGGTGGCAGGATCAGTGATTTTGATACTCATACAAATTTGATGAAAAAGAAGGAAAGCCTTTATTATAAGCTTTTTACGACGCAGGCAAAAAATTATGCTTTATAGACATAAAAAATTGTGAAAAAAAGCTGTAAATCATGTTTCAGGAACATATTTACAGCTTTTTAATAACTTCTAAGAAGCCTCGTTAAATTGAATCTCAAGCGTATATGTATCATCTCTGATATTTGGTATCATCTCTAAGAAGCTTCTAATAGCTTTTTGAGCGCGTGTTGCAGCTTCACTTAAAAAACCGTTCTCAATTGCTTCTTCTTCAACCATTGTTTTTTGATTAGATGCGAAAGTCTTGTAATCATTGATGCTGATAGGATTAAAGATATTCTTTGTTTCATCATATACTTCAATACTGTCTTCATCGATCACATTGCTGATTATTTCTACATCAGGCAGCAAGACAGTGATCGTTTTATCTTCTACGATTATGTCGATCTTGCTCATATCGATGCCGGCCTGAAGCTTTCCTGAATATGTAAGCAAAAAGCTTTTTTTGGTTAAGGGAATATCCCATCCGTTTAATTCAAGTGAGTTTTCAAATTTGCCGACCTTGGTATAATTGTATTCTAAAACCGCAAGATCTGAAACTTCCTGAAGCTGTTGTGTCAATGAGGTAGAAGTAATTTCGGGTTCACTGTTTTTACCTGCATACATCATGCCGGCAAAGAAAATCAAACAAGCAAAAAGCACTAAAAAAAGTAAACTTAAGATTGTCTTTCTCGCATTGCGAATTTTTTCGGTTATTTTCATGAGATATCCCCCTTTCTTATCGACATGTGAATTATATCATGTTTCATAAATGACATTAATAAAATATTACAATTTCGTTAGGATAAAACATTTATATAAGTGTCAAATCATATAATTTACATAAAATACAGATGACATTCACTTAAAGGTGATGAAATATATATAAAAACATAAAATATTTAGGTTAATTTTACATAAAATTTACACAAACTTAAAAATAATTTCATAATTTACATAATCAAAAGATATTTTTTCACTAGATTTTACAAAATATATATATACTTAAAGGGTCATATGTTAAAATAAGAGAAAGAATGTCATTGATATTTATGACAGAAAAGGAGCAAAGAATGTCGATTAGCTTAACAGAATATCTCAATCAGCTTGCTGCCAACCCTGCGCTGATCATTATTTCCTTACTGACGTTAGGAGTCGTATTGGTGAATGGCTGGACAGATGCGCCAAATGCAATTGCAACATGTGTGTCAACGAGATCGATGACACCACGAAAGGCAATCATGATGGCAGCTGTTTTCAATTTCCTGGGTGTATTTGTCATGACCATGATCAATGCAACGGTCGTGCAGACCATTTACAACATGGTTGATTTTGGCGGTGATCCGCATAGTGCATTGACAGCATTGTGCGCAGCTTTATTTGCAATCGTATTGTGGGCGACAGCCGCATGGTATTTTGGAATCCCGACAAGTGAATCTCATGCATTGATAGCAGGTCTATCCGGAGCAGCGATTGCTCTTCAGGGAGGACTTGGAGGAATTAATGGAAGTGAGTGGATCAGCGTTATCTATGGCTTGATCCTCTCATCTGTCTTAGGATTTGCGATGGGATGGATCGTGGTGAAGTTTGTCGAGCTGATCTTTCGAAATATAGATCGAAGAAAGACACAAGGCTTTTTTCAGAAAGCACAGATTGCAGGTGGTGCGGCCATGGCATTTATGCATGGTGCACAGGATGGTCAGAAATTTATGGGTGTCTTCATGTTGGGACTGTTTTTAGCTCAAGGTCAGGCAAATGCCGAAAATTTTGTTATTCCGGTATGGCTGATGATCTTATGTTCCGCAGTTATGGGGTTAGGAACATCGATCGGCGGTTACAAAATTATCAAAGCAGTGGGAATGGATATGGTCAGGCTGGAGAAATATCAGGGTTTCTCAGCAGATATGGCCGCAGCAGGCTGTCTTTTGATAGCTTCTGTAACAGGTATTCCGGTGAGTACGACACATACTAAAAATACAGCTATCATGGGTGTAGCGGCCGCAAAAAGGCTAAGCGCCGTAGACTGGGGCATTGTGAAGGAAATGGTCTGGACGTGGATATTGACATTTCCGGGATGTGGTTTGATCGGATATATCATGGCACAGGTATTTATGTGGATATTTTAAAAAAGGAAGGTAAAGAAAATGTCAAATAAAAAAAATAACTGTTACTTCGAAGCATTTATGGAATTAGCCGATTATTCAAAACAGGCTGCTGATTTACTGAATGATTATGTCAATCATTTCGATTTATCCAAGATGGGTGAAAAAATCAAAGAAATGCATGAAATTGAAACAAAGGCTGACAGTACCAAGCATGAGATGATGGATCGCCTGACAAAAGAATTTATTACACCTATTGAAAGAGAAGATATCAATCATTTGTTTAATGTGATTGAAAATGTATCGGATACGATCGAAGATGTTTTGATCAAAATGCATATTTTCTGTATTTCCGAGATTCGCCCGGAAGCTAAAGAATTTGCCAATATCATCGTTAAGAGCTGTGAAGCGTTAAAGAAAATGATGGCAGAATTTCCGAATTATAAAAAATCAACCCAATTACAGAAATATATCATTGAGATCAATGATCTTGAAGAAGAAGGAGATAAATTATATACCGGAAGCGTTCATAATTTGTTTTCAACATCAAAAGATCCAATTGAATTATTAACATGGACAGAAACCATGGATCGCTTTGAAAAAAGCTGTGACTCCATTGAACATGTCGCAATTGTCGTAGAAAGTGTCGTCATGAACAATATTTAATTACATAAAATCATAGACAATAAAAAAAGGATATGATAGAATATGGGTGGATGAAACTCCACAATATAAAGAAACCCCAGTGTGGTGGCACTGGGGTTTCACTTTGGGAGGGAAGAGTCAGAGTCTTATCTGAATCGTAAACGAATCAGTCGAAGACATTCATTCAAAGCTATTATATTCTCATATAATAACTGGAGAATGATGATGGTTTCAAAACCCAACAATGACTCCTCCACAATATAAATACAGGCATCATAAATTTCCCCTCCCTTTCTATGCTGCCTACTATTATATATGCGCAAAAAGACAAAAATTCCCAAAAAAAGTAAAAAAAATAAAAAAAAGATTTATCAAAATAAATTTATACCCTTATGCTTTTATGTTCAGATTCTTTATTTATTATCAAAGACAAAAAGAACCTGAAGGCTGTTATCATAATTAGCAATTTTAACGATTAATTTGAATATTGTACAAATATTCTTTTTTTTTATAATTATTTACAGAGGAAAACATTATGAAATTATATACATTGTTATCAAAGTTAGAAGATAAATCCATTATATCCAGAAATGATTTAGAAAGAGAACTGCATATTTCTGAAAGTACTCTTCGTAATCTGAAATCCAAAGCAAATGCAATTGGGAAATATCATGGATTTACGATTCAGACAATACGTGAAAGGGGGTATCATCTGGATGTTTGGGATAAAGAAAAATATGAAAAGTTTCTTACAAAAGAAAACTATCTGCCGACGGAAGGTCTGGATGCCGATAAGCGGGTATCATTGATGCTTTATATCTTATTGCAGTCAAATGAATATATTACATATGAATATTTAAGTAATCTTCTTGATGTTTCCAAAGCAACAGTTATTCGAGATTTTAAGGAAGTTGAGAAAAAGATCAACGAGAGCAATCTTCAATTAGAGAAAAGGAGTGGTTATGGAATAAGGGTTATTGGAAATGAACAGGATATAAGAAAAGCTTTTTCAAAATATGTGATTTGTAATTCAGCTTATATACAACCTGTAAAAGGATATTTTGAGTTTATTAAAGAGATTGATGTTGATGAAGTTACTGAAAAGTTTAAAGAGCTTTTAAAGAAATATTCGCTAGAAGTCACAGATGCTTCATTAGCAAATATCGTAGAACATATCCTGATACTTCTTTATCGATCAAAACAGAAAAAATATATCAATCAGTTTGATTCATATCCGGTTGAACCATGCTTTACAGAGATTGCTCAACAGATTATCGACTGGTTACAAGAAAGATATCCGATTGTCATTGATCCAAAAGAGGTTGATTTGCTGGCAGCTCATATTTCCGGCAAGACGTTTTCAGATAAGATGATTTCTGATCAAAAAGAAGAAATCACAGATGGAATCAAAGATATCTTGAACGAAATTGATGAAGAATTTCTGACAAATACGAAAGATGATGAATTGTTGCTGAATGCCTTGATCATTCATGTTCTGCCACTGATCAATCGGATGTATCACAATATTCAGCTGACTAATCCGCTTATTGATAAGGTATATAGTGAATATGCAAATGTTTTTCTGTTAGCGATGAGATTTAGCGATCTGATCGAGAAAAAATATAACTTTAAGCTTTCAAAAGATGAAATTGGCTATATTGCCCTTCATTTTGCTACTCATTTTGAAAGGATGAAAAATAGCAAAAAAGAGCAATATAAAAAGATACTTGTTATCTGTGGAACCGGTGGAGGATCTGCACAGCTGTTGAAAATTAAGCTGAAATCGATCTTCCCTCATGCATCGGTATCGACGATTGCTGTGAATAATATGAAGGAAACGGATTATCACAGCTATGATCTTATCTTAACAACGATTCCGTTGGAAGAAGAATATAAGGATGTTCCTGTTATCTTCATCAAGGAGTGGCTGGATGAGAATGAAATCGCAAGAATCGAAGAAATCATCATGATGCGTGCGAAAGAGAATCAGATAACAACGACTATTCGTGATATCTGGGATTTGTTCCATGAAGACTTGTTTTATGTAGACGGAATCAGGGATTATAAGAAAATGCTGGTTCATATGGGTGATGATGCCATTAAAAAGGGATATGCCAATGATCATTTCACAGAGCTGGTGTTAGAAAGAGAAAATCGTTTTGCGACAATATATAAGAATGGTGTTGCAGGACCTCATCCGATGGTTTTTGAAGCAAAAAAAGATTCGATCAGCGTTGCGGTATTTGAGAAACCCTTCTTTTGGGAAAACAGAGAAGTACGTGTTATCTTTTTGATCAATCTAAGAAAAGGTAACTTGTATCTTCATAAAGAGATCAGTAATATCTTGCTTTTGCTGATTGAGAAAGAGCATCTATTAGATACGATTGCAAAGTGTAAGACATTCAAGCAGTTTATAGAAGAGTTAAAAGCTGCGGTGTTATAAATCAGGAGGTAATTTTATGAGTACAGAAGAGAAGATCATGACCATGATCAGCTATGCCGGAGCAGGCAGGATGAAGCTGATAGAGGCGATGCGCTTAGCCGGTGATCGAAAGTATGAAGAGGGACTTCAATTGGTAGATGAAAGCGACAAAGATATTGTGAAGTGTCATCAGGCACAGACAGAGATATTGTTTCAAAACAGTTCGGATCCCAGTGCGCCGGGCAGTAATATCTCAGTGCTGTTGATTCATGCCATGGATCAGGTCATGAATACGATGAGCATGAGAGATTTAGTATATGAAATGATTCATATGTTAGAAAGGAGGGAAAAACATGATTAATGTAATGCTGGTTTGTGAGTATGGTATCAGTACTTCAATGATGGAAGAGGCTGTTAGAAAAGAAGCTAAGAAACAAAATGTCGATCTTCAGATCGAAGCACATAGCATCACGGATATTGATAAGTATATCAAATCAGTGGATTATGTCTTACTGGGTCCACAGGTGGGATATCGTATCAATGAATTACAGAAAAAATATCCGGAGCAGGCAGGTATCATGCATATCTTAGATCCAAGTGACTTTGCATTGCTGAATAGCAAAAAAGTCCTTAAAGAGATCGTTTCTGCTGTGAACAAGTAAAAGAAGAAAGGAGAAAAAAATGGAAAAAATTATTGAATTAATTAATAAGACGTTAGTGCCAATTACGATCAAAATAAAAAATATTAAATGGCTGACAGCAATTGGTGACGGTGTCATGGCTACCTTCCCGATTTTAATGATCGGATCATTTGGTACCTTGATTGCATATTTCCCAAATGAGGAAGTATTGGCATGGTTACAAACAACACCGATCTATCATATTTCCTTGACATTGGGAACATTGTCAAACGGATTGATGGGTTTGATCGCAGCTGTTGCCATCGCTTATTCTATGTCGAAACAGATCGACAGCGATGAGTTTACCAACTGTATTCTTGCAGTTATGTCCTTCATTATCTTACAGGGATTCACAGCCGGAAGCATTGCTACTTCAGGTATGGGAGCTCAGGGCTTATTCGTTGCGATGATCATTGGTGTCTTGATTCCGATGTTATCAAAATGGCTCATTGACAAAGGCTTTTATTTAAAGATGCCTTCCGGTGTACCGCCTATGATCGAACGGACCTTTGCGGCATTGGTACCGACACTGGTTGTCCTGCTGCTATCCGGTATCGTTGAATGGGCCTTCTCTTTAACGGAATGGGGCAATGTGATCACTGCGTTCTATACGTTGATCCAACGTCCATTTACAAGTGTTGCGGCAACGCTGCCAAGCTTTATCCTATGTATCGTTTGCGGTGTGCTTGTTAACTTTGTAGGTGTTCACTCAACAGCTTTGACAAATCTGTGGCTTCCATTCTTAACGGCTGCCGCTGCAGAAAACCTGGCAGCAGTAACAGCAGGAGCTCAGCCAACCAATATGGTTACGGAAATTTATCGTGCTTATTATGCCGTTGGTGGTTTTGGATGTTTCTTTGGTTTACAGATCTGTATGCTGTTTGCCAAGAGCGAGCGTGTCAAGGCTGTCAGTCGAGTTTCATTCATTCCGGCTATATTCAATATCAATGAACCGGTACTTTATGGTTTCCCGATCATGATGAATCCGATCATGTTAATTCCATTCCTTTTGGCACCAATCTTAAACTGTGTGCTTGCCTATGTTACGACTTTGATAGGATTCCTTCCGATTTCAAATGGTGTCATATCTTCTTGGGCTTTGCCGACACCGATTCGTGTATATCTGGCAGGTTTAGGATGGCAAGGAGTAGTGCTGACATTTGTCATGATTGCCATGGACACTGCGATTTATTATCCATTCTTCAAAGTTGCCGATCGTCGCTATGTAGAAGAAGAAAATAGGAGCGAAGCAGAAGCTGCTTAGATGTGATGATTGTTAATAAGAAGGATAAGTGAAAGCTTATCCTTCATTTGTAAAGGAGTAAATATTCATGAACGAAAAATATCTTGATAAATATTTGAATTATTATACCGGTGAAAACAGAAAAGCCATGTATGTATTATTTGCGAAACTGGTGGATGCACTACGTAGTGATGAATTAGATGTATTTGATGAAATTCTGACAGAGGATTGTATTGCGGAATATAGTACGGTTGGAAAAGCGGTTGGTATTGAAGCCATTAAAAAAATGTTGAAATGGCCGGGACCTGAATGCAATGTCAAGAAATCAACGATCTGGAGCTTTGTCGCAAGAAGCAATAAAGAAGGATTTGGTCAGCAAAGTGCTTATATCCAAAGCATCATGGCCATTGATGATGGTGTCAATATCTTCCCGTTTACTTTCGGAGGAGTTTATTGTAATTCATATGTAAAAACAGAAAAGGGCTGGCGTATCAGTCATATTCGCTTTGATCTATGCTATGGTGATGATAATAACGGCTTTGTAATGGGTAAATGGAATCTGATCAGTCCGGATCTCTATTCAGGACATGTACCTGTCATCGTATCTGAACTGGATAATCCATGGACCGTGATTCCGGAAGACTGCGAACCACAGTCAGATGTCGAACAGATTTTTGAATTGCAGTTTAAGAAGACATTTGGATTTGACCGCGGTGATTTCAACTTGCCATTAAGTGTCGCAACAGAAGATATGTGGCAGTTTACTGAAGAACCGGGCAAACGCAATTATGTCAATTTCTTAAAATATAAACAGCACAAAGAACCGAATATGGAACATGCCAACCGTATGGGAAGCTGTGTCATTACAGGAGATACAGCCATCGCATGGATGCCAAGAGGTGAGGAACACCGTTTAAGAGATAAGGTATATACGAGAGAAAACATTCATTCCATGGTCACGACAGAAGCACATAAGATCTATGCGAAAAAAATAGATGGTGTATGGAAATTATATAAGATACAGGCCGGTTTTGAACCGGTAGAGAAAATGCGTTTTATTCCTATGGAAGATGATATCGTATCCTTTGATGAATATATTATAGGAGGTGACTGTGATGACAGCTGTTTCATTGGTTAAGAAATTCTTTGATTCCTATATCATGAATGAGTCAGATTTATGGGAGGATCTTTTGGATACGGAAATAACCATTGATTATTCGACATTGGGAAGTATAAGCGGAAAAGAAGCGGTAAAGAAAGCGTTGGCTTTAAATGAAGATTTTTCATATCGATATAATATTTTAAGTAATCTGATTGATTATAAAAAAGAAGATACATCGGTTGTCATATGTAATGTTTTCCATTTTCTTATCAAAGAATATTCTTCTTATAATGTAGCGTCTGCGACTAGCTCAGTAAACGGACAGGTATTTCCATTGGTTTATGGCGGTAAATATAAATTTATCGTGGAGAATGATAAGATCAAGGCAGTATCTTTTGATTTAGAAGCACAGATGGGGAATACTTATTGGGCAAAAAAGAATTGGCAGTGGCATTTGTATGATGAAACAAAACA
Source organism: uncultured Traorella sp. (assembly GCF_944327115.1). Taxonomy (GTDB): domain Bacteria; phylum Bacillota_I; class Bacilli_A; order Erysipelotrichales; family Erysipelotrichaceae; genus Traorella. The sequence goes on along the minus strand of NZ_CALVGS010000055.1, from coordinate 2,153 downwards.
TGATCCGAGAAGGGTTCTTTTAGATGAAACAAGAACGTATGAAAAAACAGATGAGCAACAAAATATCATCCGCAGAATCTATGAATTTATGTTACTGGTAGATACCCGTCAAAGTGATTTATTCAAACAATATGTCACAGAGGATGGTATCTATTCCTATCGTGATGCAACCCGGCAGGGAATGGGGATCAGCGAAGATACGCGTACAAGAGTCAGTATCATGAATCTGGTGAATCATATCGACGATCGTGAATATCAGAGCCATCACAGCTGTCGCATCATTGATGTAAAGGTGGATGGTGATGAAGCTGAAGTAACCTTAGAAATGTTTGAACCGACTAAGTTAGGTTATAAACATCTATTCTCTAACAATGTCTATCAGCCATATTATAATGAACAATGGAAATTAAAATTGGTGAAAAAAGAAGACTGGATCGTATCAAGTGCAGATCGTAAAGCTGTTTCTAAATTCCAGAAAGTATCTTATAAGACACTTTGTATCTAATGAAAGGAATCAGTATGTTTAAAAAAGATTTTTTATGGGGTGGTGCTATTAGCGCCAGCCAGGCAGAAGGAGCATGGAATGTTGATGGCAGAGGTATGAGCGTCATTGATGTGACAACAGCAGCTGCGCTTCATACACCACGACTTATTACTTTTGTCGATCGTGATGGAAATCCTCATGCTGTCAACCGGGCAGATGAAGTGGATGTCATGGGAGGTCATTATGCTGTTTTAGAGGGATATGATTATCCAAATCAAAAAGGCATTGATTTCTATCATCGCTATAAAGAAGATATTGCGTTATTTCATGAGATGGGGTTTAAAACATTCCGTATGTCTATTTCATGGTCACGCTTATATCCGACAGGACTTGAAGATCAGCCAAATCCAAAAGGTGTTGAATTTTATCGCAATGTATTTAAGGAATTAAGAAAATACGATATAGAACCTTTAGTTACCTTGTGGCATTTTGATACCCCTGCTTATTTAGAAGAAAAATACCATGGATGGAAAGACCGCAGGACCATTGATTTATTTGTGAAGTATGCGAAAACCTGTTTTGAAGAATATAAGGGACTGGTCAGATACTGGCTGACATTTAACGAGATCAACAATACCTTAAATCACTTATTAAGAAGAGAAGATGCGACAGAGGAAGAATATCAAAAGGCATACCAGCACCTTCATTATCAGTTTGTCGCAAGTGCAAAGGCAGTAAAGATCGGTCATGATATTGATCCTTTAAATAAAATTGGCTGTATGATCTGCGGAATCACTTATTATCCGCATACCTGTGATCCTAAAGATATCCTTTTAAATCGTCATAAGTGGGAAGAAAGCATCTTTTATTGCGGAGATGTCCAGTGCTTTGGAAAATATCCTGTTTATGCACAGCGGTTATGGAAGAAACATCACATCACACTTGATATCACACAAGAGGATATTGAAGCTTTAGCACAAGGAAAAGTGGATATCTATACATTTTCTTATTATATGTCGAATAATGTTTCAAGTCATAAAACAAAAGACCAGGTTGGCGGAAACATGGCATTAGGTGAAAGAAATCCTTATTTGGAATATTCGGACTGGGGATGGGCCATGGACCCAACAGGTTTACAGTATTATTTAGAAGTGATGTATGATCGCTATCAGCGTCCGCTGATGATTACTGAAAATGGTTTAGGTGCCTATGATAAGGTAGAAGAAGATGGTTCGATCCATGATGAATATCGGATTGAATATCTGAGAAAACATATCATCGCAATGAAAAAGGCCGTGGAAGATGGTGTAGATCTTATTGGTTATACGACCTGGGGTCCAATTGATATTGTTTCACATTCAACAGGAGAAATGAAAAAAAGATACGGTTTTATTTATGTAGATGCTGATGATCAAGGTAACGGTACTTATGATCGCTATAAAAAAGATTCGTTTTACTGGTATAAAAAAGTGATTGAAAGTAATGGCGAAGACCTTGGTTGATGAATAGAATATATGAAACTCTATATCCTAGATAATGGCTGGATGGAATGTGATGAAAACTGGATCGTTTGTCTGAATAGTTATAAGACAAAGACCAATCGTGAAGCAACAAGCAGATGGATCAAGATACCGGTATATTGTGTTTTGATCGATACGGGAAATGAAAA
>NZ_CALVGS010000054.1 GCF_944327115.1 uncultured Traorella sp. | reverse complement strand
GCTTTAAAACTAGATAGAATAACAAGAAGTATCTTTGACTGGGAAAAGTTAATGACCTTTTTAGAAGAAAATGATGCCTACCTAGACTGTGCTAATGATGAAATAAACACAACTAATGCTAATGGTAAAATGATTTCAAGACTATTAATGAGTGTTAGTCAAAATGAAATTGAAAGAACATCAGAGAGAACAAAAATCGTTTTAGCAGGAGCAATTAAATAAGGACATATTCCAAGTCGAGCACCACTAGGTTATAAACATGAAGATAAGAAATTAGTAATAGACTACTCTACTAAAGATATTGTTAAAAGAATATTTAATCTTTATTATGAGGGAAACTCTTATCAAACTATATCTAACATTTTAAATGAAGAAAAAAGTTTTAGGAAAAACAAACTGGCGAGATTCTTCTATTACTGCCATACTTGAAAATGAAGTTTATAAAGGCGATATGGTATGAGCTAAACAGATTTGAATATCAAAAGATACAAGAACAATGCTTTGATAAGAGATAAAGTGTTTATGAAAATAAAAACATATAAAATGAAGAGGAGAAATTTATGAAATCATTAAAATTTTGGTTATGGTGCATCATTATTTTCTGGTCAGTCTTTGTAATGGCCTGTGGGGCTGTCGGCATAAGCAATCTTGATTTTCGAATAGGAAGTTTTGGGATCATCGCAATGATGTATATGATCTTATGTATTTATATGGAAATGCGATCACATCCTGACGGATTATATAAATTAGCAGGAAGCATGATTATTATCGTTGTGACATTATTTTTAGGCTATTTTACGTATTGGGTGTCATTAACGATGAATTCAAGCTTGATTTCGCTTGCGGAAAAACAAGAAATTGCCCTCTTTCATACTTTATTTGTAATTAATTTATTCTTATTTGCCTATATGATTTCGTTGTTGATCACAAATAGGAATCATAATGACTAAGATTGAAAAAAGATGATCCAATCAGATCATCTATTTTATTGCGATTGCTTATTTCATAAAGAATTCTTCAGGATCTTTGATATCAAGATGGTAGAATTCCATTAAGTGTTGAATACTGATTTTCTTTGCTTGTTCAATTTCATTATTCTTGATGTGATCGATCATGGTAAGATGCTGTTTTAAATGTTCTTCTTCATTTTCAATCGGGAATTCGTAATGAAGCAGGATAAACTGTATTTTGAGTGACAGGTCCTTCTGCATCTGATATAAAAGCTCGTTTTGTGATATTCGACATAGCTCCATGTGAAAATCGGTATCCAATTTTCTTCTTAAATAACCGTTTTTATCATAAAAAGCTTGCAGGCATTGATGAGCCAGATCTTCTAAATATATAAAATCAGCACGACTTCCATAAAGTGCCGCCAGTTTGATCGAAAGTAGATCTAAAGAAATACGCAGGGTTCCGATATCCTGTATTTCTTTTGTGGTAAAGGAAGCTACTTCCGCATGGCGATTTGGATAAATGTTGACAAGTCCCTGACTTTGAAGCTTGCGCATGGCTTCACGGATCGGAGTCCTGCTTGTATTAAATTCTGCGGCAATCTTGGATTCCGCTATTTTTTCTTTTGGTTTTAACTGATTACTGAAGATTTGATCTAATAAATGCTGATAGACCTCTTCACTTAAGCTTGATATATTCTTTTTCATAGGTTCTCCATTGATTGATGGCTCTATCATATCATAATTCAATCATAAATTCATCAACATTTTGAATATTTGTATATTGTTTTATTAAAAAGTGCACTATATATATTAAATGTACACAATAATATTGTAATTGTCGACAATCTGAGTTATAATAAAGCCGGAGGTAAGGATAACATATGGAAAAAATGTTTCTATTAAAAACTGAGATTCATCAGTTTGCAACGGTTCAAGAGTTTTTTGAATCTCAAAAGCTGACAAAGAGCGATCTGATTATCACGAATCGTTTTATGGCTGAGGGCAAGCTGAAAGGTCATGTACAAAATGCCTCATTGATCTTTCAGGAGGAATATGGAAGCGGTGAGCCAACAGATGAGATGGTCATGTCAATAAAAAAAGATATGCCAAATGATATTCAGCGTATCTTTGCTGTTGGCGGCGGAACGGTCATTGATATTGCGAAATTTCTTGTTTTAGAGAGTGATGGCAGTATTGATGAAATGATCATGAAAGAAAAGGAATATCATAAGGCAAGAGAGTTGATCGTACTTCCAACAACTTGTGGTACCGGAAGTGAAGTGACCAATGTTGCGATTGCGGAGCTGATTAGTCGTAAGACGAAGAAAGGTCTGGCGGATGATGCGCTTTATCCGGATAAAGCTGTCCTGATACCGGAATTGGTTGAAAGTTTGCCATATAAGTTTTTTGCGACAAGTTCGATTGATGCATTGGTTCATGCGGTTGAGTCTTATTTATCACCAAAGGCTAGCGAATATTCCAAGATGTTTTCCTGTAAGGCCATTTCAATGATCTTAAAAGGATATCAGACTGTCATTCGAGAGGGGAAGGATCACTGGAATCAGCTGGCTGATCAGTTTCTGATGGCAAGTAATTTTGCGGGCATCGCTTTCGGTAATGCGGGCTGTGCGGCTGTTCATGCCATGAGCTATCCTTTAGGGGGAACATATCATATTCCTCATGGAGAAGCAAATCAGCTTATGTTTGAAGCTGTTTTACGTATGTATGAGAGAAAGGATCCTCATGGACGTCTTGATGATCTCAAAGAGGTCTTAGCAAATGAACTGCAGGTAGAAAAGGAAACAAGCTTAAATGCTTTGTATCACCTGATGGATCAGATCTTAGTACGTAAACCGTTATGCACATATGGTATCAGGAAAGAAGAGCTTCCTGTCTTTACTGAAAGTGTGATTGAGGGACAGCAGCGTCTTTTAAATAATAATTATGTAGAGCTTTCATATGAAGAGATGATGCAGATTTATACGAGTGTCTATGATAAATAGGAGAGGGTTATGGATAAGGTTGAAAGAAACTTAAGATTATTAGCCGCACAGATCCGTAAGACGGTTCTTTACGGTCTGGGCACATCGAAGGCCGGACATATCGGGGGAGCCATGTCAATGAGCGATGCCTTGGCTGTCTTATATGGAAAAGAAATGAAGGTTGATCCTAACAATCCGAAATGGGAAGAACGTGATCGTCTGGTCGTTTCTAAAGGTCATTGTGGTCCTGCTGTTTATGCTGCTTTGGCAGTGAAAGGATTCTTTCCGATGGAATGGATGCTGACTATCAATCAGCCGGAAACGAAACTGCCAAGTCACTGTGATAAAAACAAAGTTCCGGGTATTGATATGACGACAGGCTCTTTAGGCCAGGGCATGTCAACAGCTTTGGGAATTGCCTGGGGGCTGCGTTATCAGCAAAATGATGCGTATACCTATTTGTTTTTAGGAGATGGCGAATGTGATGAAGGACAGGTATGGGAAGGGGCACTGTTTGCGTCAACGAAAAAGTTAAATCATGTCATTGCTTTGATCGATAAAAATGAGAAGCAGTTAGATGGTTATACAAAGGATATCTGTAATGTAGGTGATCTCGCTAAAAAGTTTGAACAGTTTGACTGGTATGCACAGGATGTCGATGGTCATGATGTCATGGCTATCGCTGAGGCAATCGAAAATGCCAAGAAGCAAAATGAAAAACCGTCGGTGATCGTTTTGCACACGGTGAAAGGAAAAGACTGTACCTTTGCGGAAGATGTTTTCTATAATCATCATATGACATTTACGCAAGAACAGCTGGATGAAGCCAATCAGCATCTTGATCAGCTGATTGCCAAGCTGAGTTAGGAGGAACGGGTATGTATCAGATTTGTGAAGAAATCAAACCTGAAAGCAAAGAAATGAGAGAAGTCTTTGCGCAAGTCATGGATGAGCTGGCAGGCAGTGACGGCCGTGTGATCTATTTAGATGCGGATATTATCAATTCCATTAAGATGACGTCTTTCTCTAAAAAATATCCTCAAAGAACGATCGACTGTGGCATACAGGAAGCAAATATGATCGGTGTGGCTGCGGGCATATCGGAAACAGGGCTTATACCTTTTGCACACACCTTTGCTCCCTTTGCGACACGAAGGGTGATGGATCAGGTCTTTGTATCGGTGGCTTATGCTGACTTAAATGTCCGTATCATCGGGTCTGATCCGGGAATCACAGCAGGAAGCAATGGAGGAACGCATATTCCTTTAGAAGATATTGGTATGATGCGCTGCATTCCAAATGCCACGATCATTGAACCTGCAGATTCAAATGTATTGGCAGATATGCTTCGTCAGACAAAAGATCTTTATGGTTTATATTATATTCGTCTTTCAAGAAAGAAAAGTGAACAGATCTATAAAGAAGGCTCTACTTTTACGATTGGCAAATCCAATTTGTTAAGAGAAGGAAAGGATGTGACCATCATTGCCAGTGGTATCTGTGTGGCAGATGCCTGCAAAGCCGCAGCTGAGTTGAAACAGGAAGGAATCGATGCAAGGGTCATTGATATGTTTACGATCAAACCGATCGATCGTGAAGCGATCATTCAGGCGTCTAAAGAAACCGGCGCTATCGTAACAATTGAAAATCATAATATCATCAATGGTCTTGGCAGTGCTGTCGCCGAAGTTCTCTGTGAAGATGCACCGGCTCCGCTTGTCCGTCTGGGTGCTCAAGATCGTTTTGGGGAGGTCGGTAATGTGGATTACTTGAAAAAAGTATTGCACATGAGCGTTGAAGATATTAAAAACGGGGTCAGAAAAGCGATTTCTAAGAAAAATAACCAATAATATAATAAAACAGCGTCATAAAATCACGCTGTTTTATTTCGGAAGAAATCCTTCAAAAATAATGATATCATAATCATTTCTTACTTTCTTAAATTCATCTTCACTTTTACATGTCCATCCAACGCTGCAAATAAACCTTTTCAACAGCTGAAAGCTCAATTCATGGGCATCTTTGATATCATAAGCAATAAAATCCGGCCGGGAGAGAAAATTTGCACATAAGTGCTTAAATAGAAAGCCCATGAGAGGATGAACCTCTTTGTTTTTAGAAAAATCACTGCTTAATTGTCCTCGTATGACATGTGAGCGATGTTTCATATACCAATGCATGGCCAGAGGATTAAAGGATTCAACTACATAGTTGTCATGATATGCATCCAGTAATCGTGCTGTCAGCTCACAGGTCTTACAATCAATGCTTTTTTGTTTGATTTCAACGATGATGGGAACCTGATGATCGATCAGCTCTAAGACAGATTTGAGCGTAGGAATCGTATATTCAGTATTGAAAAGGCGATATTGACACAGCTCTTCATAAGTACAGGTATCGATTTCCTTATCAATGCCGCAGACTCTTTTTAAATTAAAATCGTGACATATGACAACGACATCATCCTTGGTAAGCTGTACATCCAATTCAATGCCATAATTGTGCTTTATCGCATTTTCAAAGGCCTTCAGACTGTTTTCGGGATATTTTTCATTATGTAGTCCACGATGGGCATAATCAACAGATTGATACCTTAAGAGTTCCTTTTTCTTTGAAAAGCGGGGAAATATCAGAAAGAGATAGAAAAACAGCAATAAGAATAAAAAAATCACTAACCAGATCATGCATCCATCTCCTCAAACGCTTCGATTCCTTTTGCACCGGCACATTTTTCATCGCCATGTGCTACCTGTGTAAATGTGATAAAAGCCAATAAGGTACAGATAAAGGCATAAGGAAATAAGGAGCCATAGCCTGTCAGATCGATAAAGAGGCCGGAAAGGATCGGGGTGATGATCTGTGCAGACATGGAGAAGGTATAATAGATGCCGGTATATTTTCCTGTATCGCCTTCACTTGCCATTGCCACGACCATCGGGTAGCTGTTGACATTGATGCTGGCCCAGGCGATACCGACGCAGGCAAAGATAAGATAAGCGAGCGGTGACAGACTTGTGAACCAGCCGCCGACAAGAAAGCTGAAGCTTAATAAGATGATACCGAACTGAATCATTTTTTTGCGGCCGAATCTTGCGGATAACTGTCCGATAGGAAGGTAGGCAATCGTTGCGGCAGCTGTGGCGATCAGCATTAAGGTAGCACTTGAGCCGGCTCCTTTATCCCATACGGCAGCAGCATAGCGGGAAAAGGCGGTGGTAACTGCATTATAGCCCATGAACCAAAAGGCAATGGAAAATAAAAGAAAGGATAAGGAACGCTTTACATCCTTAGGCAGCTGCTTATGTGACTGTATGAGCGGTTCATCTCTGCTGCTTTCAATCGTTTGCTTCTTTTCTTTGACAGTGATGAACAGCAATGCTGCACTTACCAGCATGATAGCAGCGAGAGAAATAAATAAAGGAAGATAATTTTCAACACCTTCGGGTACGAAGAGGCTGATCAGGATCAGTGCCAGCATTCCGCCAATGGCTCCCATTAAATTGATGATGGCATTGGCTTTTGAAAGCAAAGGCTTGGGTGTTAAGTCGGGCATAAGCGCAACTGCGGGTGATCGATAGGACTGCATGGCAATCAAGGTCAAGGCCAGGGCGATGATGAAAAGAGCGATTGATTTCATATTGGCGGCAATCGGTATCAGGATCAAAAAGACTGCGGCAGTGAAGGTGCCTGTCAGAATAAAGGGCATTCTTTTTCCTATACGGGTATTAATCTTGTCTGAAAGACTTCCGAAAAATGGCAGCATGAACAAAGCCAGGATATTATCAAATGACATGATGATACCGATCAGCGTCGCATTCAGATGAAAGGTATGATCCAGCATCAAGGGAATGATTTGGTCATAGAGCTGCCAGAAGGCACAGATAGACATAAAGGCAAGTCCGATAAAAAATGTTTGTTTTGTATTTAGTTTCATCATATACTCCTTTTTTATGTTTCTATTGTAGCATTCTTTCTTTCATAACAAAATATAAAAAGGTGGTTTATTTATATTATTTAATTTGATTTTATATATTTTTTACTAAAAAATGACAAAATTCATAATTGACATTTCTTTCTTTTTTCCTATAATAGATACGGACAACCTTTAATATAGTACGAGAGACTATGAAGGATGACAGACAACATTTTTTTAGCTGTATCCAGGCTATTTCTGTTTATATGATTTCCTCATAAGTCTCGACTTATGAGGTTTTTTTATAAGGAGAGAGAGTTATGTCAAAAAAGTCTACAACAAAATTGGCCGCAAAAATGATGCTTGCTTTATTATTCGGGCTTATTTGCGGAGTTGCCATGATCGCATTGCGTGAAAATCTGAATGCTAATGGCAATGCAGAACTGTGGAATCAGATCAATTCATTATTATTTGCTGATATTACCGCACAGGGCAATGAAAGTGCCTTGGGAATATTTTATATTCTTGGACAGCTGTTTATCCGCGGCTTGCAGGTAGTTATCATTCCGATGGTATTTACGAGCATCGTCTTGGCGATGATTCAGATCACCGATACTAAAAAATTAGGCCGTATTTCTTCAAAAACGCTTATATGCTTCCTGTTTACAACAACAGTGGCATTGATTCTTGCCGCGATTGCCGGCTATGTGACGTATCAGATGGGCTTTTTCAGCAATACGTCCCTGGCAGGACTTGAAACATCCACCAGTACAACAGGAAGCAATCCTCTGAATATCTTATTAGAAGCGATGCCAAATAATGTTACTTCGGCTTTTTCAAATAACAGTGGCGTGCTGGCTGTACTGGTCATGGCGATCGGCATCGGACTGGCGATGAATTCAAGTAAGAAAAAGATGGAAACCTTCCAAAAGCTTTGTGAAGAAATCAGTGATATCATTACGATCATCTTAGGCTTCATCATTCATAAATTTGGTCCTCTGGCAATCTTCGTGCTGATTACGAGAACCTTTGCGGTCTATGGCATCAATTATTTGAAGCCTGCCTTAGCCTATGTGATCTTGACCGTTGTCTTGCTGCTGGTCGTGCTGATCTTCGGTTATGCGCTGTTCGTGTGGATCGCAGCCGGCGTCAATCCGAGGCAGTTTGTCAAGAAGGTCAGCAAGGTAGCCCTGTTTGGCTTTTCTACCTCTTCAAGTGCAGCGACATTGCCTTTGAACTTGAAAACGGCAACGAAGGAGCTGGGCGTTCATGAAGAAATTGCTTCATTCGTGCTTCCTTTGGGGATGACGATCAATATGGATGGAACAGCGATCATGCAGATGATTGCAACGATCTTTATTGCCAGCTGCGGCGGTTATGAGATTACTTTTCAAGCCTTGTTGGTGGTAGGTATCTTGGCACTGGTGGCTTCGATCGGAACACCGGCCGCACCGGGGGCAGGGGCTGTCATTCTCTTTACGATCCTTTCCGGCATGGGATACGGCAATGATATGGCGTTGATGGCTTATACGCTGATTTTGGCAATCAATCGTCCGATCGAGATGCTGTGTACGGCTTTAAATGTCGTAGGTGATACCGCATGCTCGATGGTGGTCGCCAAGAGTGAAAAATTATTGGATGAAGACGTTTATTATGCGGAAAGCAAAGAATAAGCTGAAATGATTTAAAAAGGGAGGTACACAATGAAAAGAGAGGTCATAATTGCCTGTGATTTTTCAAGTCAGCAGGAAACATTAGAATTTTTGGAGAGGTTCACAGAAGAAAAGCCGTTCGTTAAAATTGGCATGGAGCTGTTTTATGCGGAAGGGCCTGCAATCGTTCATGAGATCAAAAAAAGAGGCCATAAGATCTTTTTGGATCTAAAGCTTCATGATATTCCCAATACCGTATATAAAGCAATGATGAATCTGGCTAAGCTGGATGTCGATATGATCAATGTTCATGCAGGCGGTACGATTGAAATGATGAAAGCAGCCAAAGATGCCTTGGTAAAGATGCATTCAAAGGCAATATTGCTGGCTGTGACGCAGCTGACCAGCACCAGTGAAGAGAGAATGCATGAAGAGCTGTGGATCGATCATGGCATGGAGGAAACGGTACAGCATTATGCATATAACGCAAAACTTGCCGGCTGTGACGGGGTTATCTGTTCACCCTTGGAGGTTGCGGCAGTAAGTGCAAAGTGCGGCAAAGATTTTGTGACGGTAACACCGGGCATTCGTTTTGCCAGTGATTCTAAGGGTGATCAGAAGCGTGTGACAACACCTGCCAAGGCACATCAATTGGGGTCACATTATATCGTTGTCGGCCGTTCGATTACCGGAAGCAGTGATCCACTCGCTGCTTATCGCAAGGCAAGCCGGGAGTTTGAAAGCGGGGCTGAAGCATGAAAAGATTGATTGCGAAAGATTTATTATCTATTCAGGCTGTCTTTTTACGTCCCCAAGAGCCTTTTGTATGGGCCAGCGGTATCAAAAGTCCGATCTATTGTGACAATCGTTTGACCTTATCGGATGTCAGGGTACGCAATGATGTCGAGCATGCCCTTGCGAAGATCATTGAGGAGCATTATCCTGAATGTGAAGCAGTCATGGGAACAAGTACGGCGGGAATTGCTCATGCAGCCATCGTAGCAACGCTTCTCAACAAACCTATGGGCTATGTGCGTGCCAGTGCCAAGGATCATGGCCGGAATAACCGTATCGAAGGAAAATGTGAACCGCATACGAAGGTCGTCGTTATTGAAGATCTGATATCTACGGCAGGAAGCTGCATCGAAGTCGTAGAAGCTTTGCGGGAAGCAAAAGCAGAGGTTTTGGGCATTGCCAGCATCTTTACCTATGGCATGAAAAAAGCGGCCCAGCGGCTTGAAGAGCACCATGTTCAAAATATATCCGCAAGTGACTATGATACCCTCTTGGAAGTTGCGGCTGAAGAAGGCTACATAAAAAAAGATCAGATCGAAAATCTGATCCGATTCAGAGATAATCCCAATGATGAAAGCTGGATGAAATGATCCGGCTTTTTATTTTAAGATCATTTCCATACCGATCTTTTGTGGTCGGAGTCCTAAGGATTCGTAAAACCGCATGGCCTTTTCATTCAGGCACCACACATTCAGGGTCACATTGTAACACTTCTTCTTTTTCGCAAAATCAACGACATATTCATAAAGAGCTGTACCGATATGCTGTCCCCGGAATTTTTCATCAACACATAAATCATCGATATAAAGCGTTTTGATATCGGTCATGATCGGATGATCGACATATTGTTGGAAGATGCAGAAGGCATATCCCATGACCTCATCGTTATCATCCACAGCTACAAAGACAGGGCGTTTTTCATCATGAAGCATCTTTTTCAGATCCTCATCGCTGTATTTTCTGCCGCCTGCCTTAAACAGATCCTTTCTTCCTTCATGATGGATCTGATTCACCTGTATCAAAAGGGCATTGATTCGCTTGACATCTTTTTCTTCAGCTTTTCTTATATGCATAAAAACCTCCTTTTTTTCTTATTTTATCATATTTCATATGAGTTTGAAATCTTATGTAATCCTGAAGCAGAAAATGCTCATGTTCAATGAATTTGGTTGAAAAAAAAGCATATTTCGTTTATCATAAAAGCAGGTGGTAAAAAGTGAATAAAACAATTTTTGTGACAGGACATAAAAATCCTGATTCAGATTCCATATGCAGTGCATTGGCATATGCAAATCTAAAGCAGCTTTTAGGAGAAAGCGCCATCGCTGTACGTTTAGGAGCATTAAATGACGAATCAAAATATATCCTCAAACGTTTCAATGTCGAAGGACCCTTTCTTTTAAAAGATGCCAGAAGCCAGTTAAGGGATATCGCCATGGATGAGCCGACCTTGATCCCGATGAATATGACGATGGCCAAGGCATGGCAAAAGCTCTATACGGTAAAAAACAAATCCTTATTCGTCGTAGATGAACATTCTAAGCTGCAAGGCATCATATCGACTTCCAATCTTTCCAGTACGAGGGGAATGAGCGATGAACAGCTCAACTCCCTGATGTCAAAGGCCTCTGTCAAACAGATTGCCGATACGATCCAGGGGAAGATCATCATCGAACCGGACCATTATGAAAGTGATGGAAGCATATATATCGTCACGCTGATCAACGGATCACATTATTCGGAAGAATTCAAAGACAGCATCGTTATCTTAAGCGATGGAGATGAAAAACAGCGTCAGCTGATCGAATGTGGCGTCAAATGTCTGATCATTACCTGTAAGGAGCAGGTATCAGAGGAAAACCGTCTGCTGGCCTTGAAAAAAGGCTGTGCGATCATTCAGACCGATCTGGATACGATGAAGGTGGCCAAGGTGATCACAGAGTCAATACCGGTGGAATATGTGATGACACGCAATGTGGTTACCTGTCTGGATACCGAATATGTCAATGATGTTTCCCAGCGGCTTTCACATACCCGTTATCGTTCTTATCCGGTCATCAATCAGTTTGGAAATATCGTAGGAGCGATCTCTCGTTATCATTTAAGCAATTATGAACGGCGCAGGTTCATTCTGGTCGATCACAGCGCTAAGAATCAGACCATCAATAATATTGATGAAGCGATCATAGAAGAAATCATCGATCATCATCATATCGGTGATATCCAGACGACATATCCGATCTATTATCGCAATATGCGCTGCGGCTGTACCTCAAGCATCATCGCACAGATATATCAGGAAAACGGGATTACGCCTGAAAAAGAGTTTGCGGGACTGATGCTGGGTGCCATCATCAGTGATACGATGTATTTTAAATCGAAGACAACGACAGAATTTGATAAACGAATGGCACGATGGCTTGCCGATCTGGCACAGGTTGATCTCAATGAATTTGCCTTAGGTGTATTAAGTGCTTCGATCTCACTGAAAAAGAGCACTCCTGAAAATATCTTGAACCGTGACCTGAAAACTTATGAAATCGGTAAATATAAGATAGCAATCGGGCAGACTAATTTTGAACATATGGAAGATATCCAATCGATCCTTCCTTCGTTTAAGGAATATATCGAAAAGGAACAGAGTGAGAAAAATTATGATCTGGTGATCATGATGTTCTCAAATATCATGGCTGAAGGAAGCATGTTCGTTTACAGCGGTCCGCTTAAAAATATCATGAAGGATCTCATTGAAACGGAAATTGATGAAATGAGCGGTTATGACAGTGAGATCATCTCCCGTAAGCAGCAATTAGTACCAAAGCTTTCTAATTTACTTAAGATGATGTAAGATCATAGAAATGGAGAAAATATGAAAATAGGAATCGGAAATGATCATTCGGCAGTAGAGATGAAAAAAGAAATCTCGGCATATTTGCAGGCGAAAGGATATGAGATCATCAATTATGGTACAGACAGCACAGAAAGTTATCCATATCCCAAAGCAGCAGCGGCGGTGGCACATGCAGTCGTCGATAAAGAAGTAGATTGCGGCATCCTTATCTGCGGTACAGGGATCGGCATCGGTATTGCGGCCAATAAGGTGAAGGGCATTCGTTGTGCGACCTGCTCGGAGCCGTATAGTGCCAAATTATCAAAAATGCATAATAATTCCAATATTCTTTCATTTGGGGCACGTGTCGTGGGTATTGAGCTGGCGAAGATGATCGTTGACAGCTGGCTGGAAGCTGAATTTGAAGAAGGACGTCATGCCCGGCGTGTAAAGATGATCGAAGAAATTGAAAATAATGAAGGTTTGATGAATAAATAAACAAATTCCTCCCATAGTAGCTATGGGAGGAATTTTATGAAACTTTTATATATATTATGTTTATCAATGCTGCTAAGCGGATGCAGCTGGTTTGGCCAGAATGAAGTGACACAGGAAGATCCGTCGGCAAATCAGCCTGTCAAAACAAGTGAAATGAAGGATATGTTTTCTTATTTTGATCAACAGGGTCTGGAATATGATAATGCCAAGGATATGGAAGTCGTCGATATCAATGCCCATGAAGGAAAAGCCTTTGAATATCAGGGAAATCCGGTCTATTTATATCGGATGAACATGCAGGATGAAAAAATATCCAGCTGGATGAAAGAAATCAAAAACAGCGGTAAGGTAACGATCAATCAGAATGGAACGGATGAAAGCTATGATGCGCTTATCAATGGGGAGTATCTGATGGTAACCAAACAGGGTACGGATCTTAATAAGTTATCTGAAGCTTTTAAGAAATACGAATAGAAGCACTGCTTCTATTTTTTTTAGAAAAATTTAAGAATTTCCTCTGTTTTCTTTTTATAAGTATTGCTTAGAATGATCGTGTTAGGAGAATCAGATATGAAAATGTCAACGAAAAATAAAATGATCCTTTTATCATGTGTCATTGTCTTAGCTATAATTACAGTGGTAAGTTTATTGAATTTTGATATGAATAAGATTCTTGAAACTGTTGAAGCTATGCCAATAGGACTTAAGGTCTTATCCATGATCGGACTGATCGCTGCCCAGATCTTTCTTGCCTTTCTTCCGGGAGAACCCCTGGAGCTGGCCAGCGGTTATTTATTTGGTGCATGGAATGGTACGCTGATCTGTCTGATCGGCTCATTTCTCGGGACGCTGCTTGTGTATGGCCTGGTGCGCATCTTCCGTCATAAGATCATTGATGTCATGTTTGCTTCCGACAAAGTAAAAGAAGCAGAAGCGCTGATCGCATCTAAAAAAAGCATGTTCTGGATCTTTGTCTTATTTCTGATACCCGGATCGCCCAAGGATGTCATGACCTATCTTGTCAGTCTGGGAAATATCCGTTTGGTGAAATGGCTGGCATTGACAACGATCGGACGTATTCCCAGCATCATCACATCGACCTTTTTGTCAGCTTCTTTTAAGAGCGGGGATCTTGTCATGACGATCATGATCGCACTCATTACGCTGCTTCTGGTGATCGGCGGAGCCATTTATTATAAAAGAGTCATTCAAAAAAATGATAAAATCGTATAAAATGGAAAAGGCGAGGGGGAGTGAGATATGAAACATACGATACTTGTAGTAGAAGATGAAAAGGGGATCCGGGAAACGGTGGCTGTTTTCCTGAAGAATCAGGGCTATGAGGTCATAGAGGCCGTTGATGGCATGGAAGGATTGGAGAAGATGAAGGAGCATAAGATCCATCTGGTTATCGCAGATGTGATGATGCCGAAGATGGATGGATTGACGATGGTCATGAGGCTTAGAGAAACAGATGATGTTCCCGTTATCTTTTTAAGTGCAAAAAGCGAAGATATCGATAAGATCACCGGTTTAAATTTAGGGGCTGATGATTATGTGACCAAGCCCTTTGAGCCTATGGAACTGATTGCCCGAGTGAATTCCAATATTCGCCGTTATGACCAGATCTTAAAGCTGAAGGGCGGCAATGTTGAAGAAAACAGCCATAAGCTGATCGTTGGCGGATTGGAATTAGATACGTTTACAAAGGAAGTCAGCGTCAATGGAAGGACGATTCGCCTGACAGCGAAGGAATTTGCGATCCTCCAGCTTCTGATGGAATATCCGGGACGCGTCTATTCGGCAGAGGAAATTTATGAAGCGGTGTGGAAGGAAGAGGCGGTCAATACGGAAACGATCATGGTCCATGTACGAAAGCTTAGAGAAAAGATCGAAGTGAATCCAAAGCATCCCGAATACTTAAAGGTCGTTTGGGGCATTGGCTATAAGATAGAAAGAAAGTAGGAAGATTATGAGAAAAAAGAAAAATATCTTTATGATCGTATTTACCCTTTTATTGCTTGTTATGAGCTCAAGCTTTGTTTTTTTGTCAGGAAAGGCCCATACAAGCGTAAAAGAAAATATACAGGTTCATCCGGTGCTGGAAAGAGAAATGAAGCTGTTTGTGCTTTCGATCGTACAAGAGGTCGATGATAGCTATCAATTGCTTTCCTTTGATGAAAGCGTCAGCGATGAAGACAAAAAACAGATCGGGGAAATGATGGATCAGATCATCAATGATATCCGGTATAAATTTGATGATGATGCGGATTTTGTCTATCAGGTCACACAGACAATGACCAAAACACAGCTTTCCAATCATTATGAGCGCATTCATGAAAACGATGATATCAATGATTATTATTTTTATGATCTTTTACGATTTGATGGAGATGGGAAGATCATCAATGAAGGAGATCTTCATATTGAAGAAGCGAGTGATTTCAATCTGTTTGATCTGATCATACCTTATTATGATGATTATCAGAATACCGCTTATTTCATGGGCAATGAATTTCCTTCTTTAGAAGGGGTATCGATCAATATGCCAAAAAATATTGAGATCACGATGATCGTACCCTCAAGTTTGACATCTTTCGGCTATGTTACCTATATGCTGGATAATTGGGAAAATAATAACGGTTTTGCGGTCATATCACTGCTTCTTTTCTCAGCGGTATTGATCTTATTTTTCCTGATCTATCCGATATCCATCGTTGAGCAGGCACCTGTTTTCAGAAGCATCATCAAACAGAAGGGTGAAATCATGTTTTCTATTCTTTGCATTCTGATCAGCATCGGATGTACCGCCTGTCTTTTTATCAGCTATTATTCTCTGAATGATTCTTTTGGACGTCTTTTAAATATCTATCAGATCGCATATCCTCAATATATCGTACCTTTTGTCAATGGTTTGATATGGTTCATCACTCTATTTATGATCTCATTGGGGTTATATTATATCAAATATATGTTTGCCCATGGTTTTGGACGGTATGTAAGAGAAGATACGTTTATCGGGGCATTCTGTAAATGGATCAAAAGGAAAATGAATCAGCTTGCGGAAGTGGACCTCAGTCAGCCTGTAAATCGGCCATTGATGCAGTTTATGCTGATCCAGCTTGTCATTATCTTATTGCTTGTCTGGGGACCTTTTGGTTATGTGTTTGCGATCCTTTATGTCTTGGGATTATTTTTCTGGCTTTTGAATAAGGTCAAGAAGATACAAAAGGATTATCAGAAGCTGTTAAAGGCTGCCGAAGAATTAAGCAAAGGAAATTTTGATCAGGAAATGAGCGGGGATGTTGGTGTCTTTAATGCATTGAATGAGGAATTTGCCCATATCAAGAGCGGCTTTGAAAAAGCAGTCGAGGATGAGATCAAATCTTCCAATATGAAGACCGAGCTGATCAGCAATGTATCCCATGATCTGAAAACTCCTCTGACCTGCATCAAAAACTATATCGTATTGCTTCAGGATGAATCCATCAGCGATGAAACACGTCAGGAATATCTAAAAAATCTGGCTTATTATTCCAGCCGTCTGACGACATTGATCGAAGATCTCTTTGAGGTCAGCAAGGTCAACAGCGGCAATGTTCAGCTGGATTGCGTTGATTTGAATATCGTTGCTTTGATCGAGCAGATATGTGCGGAAAGCGAAGAGATGCTGCAGTCGAAAAATTTGAAGGTCATCAGTCATTATGATAAAAATGAAATCATGCTGTATCTGGATGGAGGCAAGACATGCCGCATCTTTGAAAATCTATTTACGAATATCGGTAAATATGCCATGCCGGAGAGCCGTGTCTATATCGATGTAAGGGATGAAAATGATGCGGTAAGAATTGAATTGAAAAATATGAGCGAAGCGGAGATGAATTTCACACCGGAAGAGATCGTTGAACGCTTTGTACGTGGTGATAAATCAAGACATGAAAGCGGCAGCGGTCTTGGATTGGCTATTGCCCAAAGCTTTACGGAAATTCAAAACGGTGAATTTAAGATCGAGATTGACGGTGATCTGTTTAAAGTCATCATTCGTTTTTTCAGAAAGGAAAATATTGATGAATGAGCATATGCGCTATCTTATTCTGGGAATCATATTCTCTTTGATCGGTGCCATTGCGCTCATGGAAGGAATTGATATGAACGAGATGATCATGATTGCCGGAGGGATCGTTTGTCTGGTTTATGGAATGTATTGTTTTTTTACAGGAGGAAAGTTTTCAGAATAATTAAAAAATACGGTTTTTTCCAATTTATGTATGCTATACTATAATCAGATGGAGGAACTTGTATGAAATATGAAATCAAGGGAGGACAGCTTCCGGTCGTTAGCTGTACCTTAGAAAAAAATGAAAGCATCGTAACGGAATCGGGAGGCATGTGCTGGATGGATGACTGCTTTGAGATGGAAACATCTACCCGCGGCGGAGCGATGAAAGGACTGATGCGTGCCTTTAGCGGTGAATCTATTTTTATGACTGCTTACACCTGTACTAAGGATGGGGGAAACATTGCCTTCGGTTCTTCATTTCCGGGTAGGATCATGCCTGTGAAACTGGATGGAAGCAAGTCGATCATTGCCCAGAAGACAGCGTTTCTAGCGAGCGAAGAGGGAGTTGAGCTCAACATTCATTTTCGTAAGAAATTAGGAACCGGCTTTTTTGGCGGTGAAGGCTTTATCTTGCAGCGGCTCAGTGGCCAGGGAGTAGCTTTTCTGGAAATTGACGGGGATCTGGTAGAAAGAGATCTTGCCGCAGGAGAGAAAATCAAGGTAGATCAGGGATATGTGGCTTTTTTCGAAGAAACGGTGAAGTTTGATATTGATACTGTCAAAGGAATGAAAAATAAACTGTTTTCAGGTGAAGGTTTCTTTGTCGCAACCTTGGAAGGACCGGGAAAGGTCTGGCTGCAGACCATGCCATTTAGCGTGTTGGCAGATCGGATCATTGCCTTAGTTCCTAAAAAATAGACCATCTTCTTCTAAGAAGATGGCTTTCTTTATTGAAACTTTTCTTAAAAGTTGTATAATAGCAAAAAGGTGAGAATATGTTAAGTAAGTTTATATTGAAAAAAGCAAATGTGCAAGGAAAGGCAACGGCCCAGCAGCGTGAGCAGGTAGGACGGATGACCAGTTATGTAGGAATTATATTGAATATTTCTTTATCTTTGATGAAGATGATCTCCGGCATTGTCTTTCATTCTGTTTCCATTCTGGCAGATGGTGTCAACAACCTTTCTGATGCGGGCAATTCACTGATTCTTCTGATCAGCTTCAAGCTGAGCAGCAAGGAAGCAGATGCAGAGCATCCCTTCGGTCATGAAAGAATTGAATATCTGGCAAGCTGTATCGTAGCTTTATCGATCCTGCTTTTAGGTGTTGAGCTGTTCCGCTCTTCCTTAGACAAGATACTGCATCCGAGCGATATTGATTTTTCTGTTTTGCTGGTCGTTGTTTTATGTGCTTCAATTGTAGGAAAGCTTCTTTTGTATCAGTTTTATAAAAACTGTGCCAAAGGAATAGAATCAACGGTTCTTGAAGCAAGTGCTCAGGACAGCATCAATGATGTTTATTCGACCACAGCAGTATTAGCTGCGACCTTGCTGTATCGTTTCTTCAATTTGAATCTGGATGGCTACATGGGGGTCGGTGTCGCAATTTTAATTTTTATCAGTGGTATTTCCATCATGAAGGATGCCGCAAATAAGATCCTGGGAGAAGCACCGGATAAGGAATTTGTAGCTTCGATGGAAAAGAAGATCTGCAGTTATCCCGGTATTTACGGCATTCATGATCTCATGGTCCACAGCTATGGCCCTAACCGTTGCTTTGTCAGCGCTCATGCGGAGGTTGACAGTAAGGTCGATATTCTCGTATCCCATGATCTGATCGATCGAATTGAAAAGGATTTTTTAGAAGAAGGTATCCATCTGGTCATTCATCTGGATCCGATCGTTTTAGATAATCCGTTGATCAATCAGCTTAAGGAAGAGGTATCTGCCTGTGTCCGGGAGCTTTCGGATGATCTGAAGATCCACGATTTCCGGGCGGTTTTGGGAAAGACCCATTCAAATTTGATTTTCGATTGTGTGATTCCTTATTCATGTCCTGTCAAAAAAGAGGAAATTGAAAAGCATCTTCAAGAGATGCTTTCGAAAAAGAAAGAAAAGTATTATTGTGTCATTACTTTTGAACGTCCTTACAACGGATAATTGAGAGGAAGATATTCTTCGTGAATCTTTACATAAGTCAAATGATGAATTTCATAACGAAATTCATTTTTATTTGCACTTGCATAAACAGCATAGATCTCTGAAAGCGAATAAGAATGTGAAACAGACAAGACGGTCTGTATCAATGTAGGAAGGCCGGCTTCTTTCAATGCAAGCAAGTCATCCTTAGAGTAGCTGTCTTTCAGATCGACATATTCTTGAATATTGAGGTCATATGCCTGATTTAATGTGGCAATCAGACAGTCGCTTTGATCTGTGAAATCAACCTGTCCCAGCAAATAGCTTTGGTCAGCGATACAAGCGACAGGAAGTTTCATATTTTCCTCTAATACAAGAATCTGAATAGGATCAACAGCGGTATCAATGACATAATACTGTGAGGTTGGTGTATTGTATATTACACTTTGAACACTCGAAGAAGAGAAAAGCATCAGCATCAACAGATATTTCATAAGTTCACCCCTGTTATTCTAGCCCTTTTGTTTTTCTTTATACCATATAAGAAGCAAGACACAAAAAATAGGGGCATAGAAAAAACCGATCCATCCGAAAAGATAGGAACAGATAAACATCATGGTGAGATGAAGCAGCAAAGGAATATCGAGCTGCTTCGAAAGAATTTTCGGTTCGATGAAAAAACGAAGTCCCGTAATGATAAGATAAAGCATCAAGAGAGAAAAAGCCTTATTGCTTTGAATAAGAAAGAGATAGATCGTATAGGGAAGCAGGATGAAGCCGATACCGATAAGGGGCATTGAATCAAATGCTGCAGCCAGCAATGATAAAAAAAGGGCATGGTCGATCTGTAAGATCGACAGTCCTAAAAAACAAAGACTGCCTGTGATCAAAAATAATTTGAAAGAAGAGATCAGCATGGAAAAGAAGGTCTGAAATAAGATGGTCTGAAGTGCCTGTGCCTGATGAAAAAGCAAAGGTGACAGGGTAAGAAGAATACGTCCGAGGGCATGGATGTCCAAAAGAAAAAGAAAGGTAAGAAGCATTGTCATAAAAAGAAAGGAAAGGATCTTTGGCAGCAAAATCAAAAAAGAAGAAACCAGCGGTAATATTTTTTGAAGCAAAGCGATCATTGGTTCATGAAGGAGCTGTAAAAGAAAATGATCATTATTCATGTAAGCAAGCAGTGCTTCGATAAAAGCAGGTAAATCAAAATAAACCTGCTTGATTTGCATATAAAAGAAAATGATCACAAAAAAGAGGGCCGAAAAAATAAAGAGCAGCAGAAGAAAATAAACGATGAAAGAGGAGCCTTTAAAACGGGAAATCAGCTTTGCAAGCATAAAGCCGCAGATAAAAGGCGCTAAAACGAAAAAACAGTATTTAAAAAAAAGATAGATGGATAAGAAAATGATGATCCATCTTAATTTAGTACGATCCATGTTTCATTGTATGCCTGAAAAACAAGAAAATGATTGCAGTTAATTATTAGAAAACTGCTTTTTCCAATAAAAAAAGGCACCTGAAGTGCCTTATACGATTCCTTGAGCCTGCATGGCTTTCGCAACTTTTTCAAATCCGGCGATATTTGCACCAACTACAAAGTTATCTTCTGCACCGTATTCCTTAGCTGTCTTAGAAACCGTTTCATAGATATTTTCCATGATTCCTTTTAATTTGCTGTCAACTTCCTCAAATGTCCAGCTTAAACGCTGTGAGTTCTGTGACATTTCAAGTCCGCTGCAGGCAACTCCGCCGGCATTGCTGGCTTTTCCAGGAGCATAGAGTACATGATTTTGTTGGAGAACGTGAATTGCTTCAGGCGTTGTCGGCATATTTGCTCCTTCTGCAACGGCAATACATCCGTTTGCCACTAATGTTTTGGCGCTGTTCTCATCTAATTCATTTTGAGTGGCACATGGCAGGGCGATATCGCAAGGGATCGTCCAGATACCACTGCTGCCTTCATGATATTCAGCGTTTTTATGCGTTTCGCAGTATTCTTTGATACGTCCGCGTCTGACTTCCTTGATTTCTTTGACAAGATCAAGATCCACCCCATCAGCATCATAGATATAACCGTTTGAATCAGAAAGTGCTACGACCTTGGCATGTAACTGCATCGCCTTTTCAGCAGCATAGATGGCCACATTACCGCTGCCGCTGATGACCACTCTCTTGCCTTCAAACGTGTTCCCGTGATCCTTCAGCATCGCTTCTGTAAAGTAACAAAGACCATAGCCGGTAGCTTCCGTACGTGTCAAAGAACCGCCCCACGTAAGGCCTTTGCCCGTCAATACACCTGTAAACTGATTGGCAATCTTTTTATATTGTCCAAACAGATAACCCACTTCACGTCCGCCGACACCGATATCACCGGCAGGAACATCGGTATCTGCACCGATATGACGATATAATTCATTCATGAAGCTTTGACAGAAACGCATGACCTCACCGTCGCTCTTGCCTTTCGGGTCAAAGTCACTGCCGCCTTTTCCACCACCCAATGGCAGTGTCGTCAGCGAATTCTTGAACACCTGTTCAAATCCTAAGAATTTGATGATGCTTAAGTTAACGGAAGGGTGAAAACGAAGACCACCCTTATAAGGTCCTAATGCGGAATTAAACTGTACACGATAACCGCGGTTGACCTGTACGTTTCCATCATCATCTACCCAGGGAACACGGAACATGATCACTCTTTCAGGTTCCACGATCCTCTCCAAAAGGTTATCTTTTAAGTATTCCGGATGCTTGCTTTCAACAAGCTTTAATGAATCCAGCACTTCATCCACGGCCTGAAGAAATTCAGGTTCATGAGGATTGCGCTTTAATAGTTTTTCTTTTACTGCATCAAATTGGTTCATAAAATGATTTCTCCTTTATAAATATATTATAGCCTTATTTCCAATATTTGAAAACAAGTTTAAAAAAATTTCATAAATTTTTCACAGATTTACATCCATGAATCAATCAGAAGCATCTGGGATACCGGAATGCATGTATTGATGAGAGTTATTCATCTGCCCTTAGAAAGAGAGGTGCTGTTGTTTAAAAAGAAAGCTTTACCTTTGATTGCTTTGAACTTTGAACATTCACATCTCATAGAATCGCCTCAATTTGATTATAAGATAAGATATTGACTTCAATTATGATTTTCGTTTTAATATAGAGGGTGAGCTGAATGACAAATATATATGATGATGATTCTTTTTTTAAAGAATATGCAAATATGGAAAGAAGTCAGGGACTTGAAAAAGCAGGTGAGTGGTATCAGCTGAAAAATTTATTTCCCGATGTAAAGGACAAAAATGTCTTGGATCTTGGCTGCGGTTATGGATGGCATTGCAAAGAAGCTGTCAAACGGGGTGCTTTGCATGTGTTAGGAATCGATATGAGCACAAAAATGATTCATGAAGCTGAAGTGAGAAATGCCGATGAAAAAATTACGTATCGTATCTGCGGTATCGAGGAATACGAATATCCACTAAATACGTATGATCTTGTGATTTCAAATCTGGCCTTGCATTATATAGAAGATATCCAGGCTGTTTACCGGCATGTCTATCAGACATTAAAAGAATCGGGAATCTTTCTTTTCAATATCGAACATCCTGTTTTTACTTCCGGTGTCCGTGAAGAGTGGGTCTGTAATGATCAGGGAAAACCCCTTTATTGGCCGATCGATAACTATTTTTATCCGGGAAAAAGAGAAACGGTCTTTTTGGGAAAAAAGGTCATGAAATACCATCATACATTAACACAGATCTTACATGGTCTGTTGGAATGTGGCTTTGAGATCGAAGATGTGGAAGAAGCGATGCCGAGTGAAGAAGCGCGTGTATGGATGCGTGATGAGATGCGTCGGCCGATGATGCTGATGGTGAAAGCAAAAAAGAGAGAAACTGTTGACAAAAGGCTTTAAATAGGGTATGATAACCCCGTTGAAGAAATGTGGAAAGAAGAAGCACCCCTTCTCACCCGACAGATAGTGTCTGTGGGTCAATGCGACATTGTACAAAAAGTGTTAAAGTACAGAGCATGGGTGCGGTTTGTGCCCATTTTTTCTTTTAAAAACAGGAGGTGTCGATTATTAACAAAAAAGTGATTCCAAATAATGTCAATGACGATTTGGTAAATGAAAAAATTCGTTTTAGAGAGGTTCTTGTGATAGGTCCAACGGGACAACAGCTGGGAATCAAATCTCGTCAGGAGGCATTAGAGATTGCGTATAGTCAGGATCTAGACTTATTGTGTGTTTCGCCGAATTCAAATCCGCCGGTATGCAAGATTTTGAATTACGGTCGCTATCATTTTGAACAGCAGAAAAAATCAAAGGAAGCTAAAAAGAAACAGCATGTTACAGAGGTAAAGCCATTACGCTTATCTCCTGTAATTGATACTCATGATTTTGAAACTAAATTACGTCAGGCACGTAAATGGGCAACAGATGGGATGAAGGTCAAGATCGATATGCGTTTTCGTGGACGCTTGATTACTCGTGTTGAGGTTGGCCGCAAGATCATGAATGAGTTTGTGGAAGCCATGAGCGATGTGGCCAATGTGGAAAAGAAGCCAAACCTTGAAGGCAATACGATGTCTTGTGTATTGGCACCAAAAAAGACTGGTAAATAGGAGGAAAAGATTATGCCAAAAATGAAAACACACAGTGGACTTGCAAAACGTGTGAAAAGAACTGGTTCAGGAAAATTAAAGAGAAGTCATGCTTATACTTCTCACCGTTTCCATGGGAAAACTAAAAAACAAAGACGTCAATTAGCAAAATCAGGACTGGTAAGCAGTTCAGATTACAAGAGAATCAAATTGATGTTACAGAAATAGGAGGATGAGTCATGGCTAGAGTAAAAGGCGGAACTGTTGCACGCAACAGAAGAAAGAAAGTATTAAAATTAGCTAAAGGATATTTTGGTTCCAAGCATTTGCTTTACAGAACTGCAAATGAGCAGGTAATGCGTTCATTGCGTTATGCTTATAGAGATAGAAAACAGTTAAAGCGTGAAATGCGTAAACTGTGGATCGCTCGTATCAATGCAGCTGCAAGAATGAATGGTTTAAGCTATTCCAAGCTGATGCATGGATTGAATCTTGCAAATATCACGATCAACAGAAAGATGCTTTCTGAAATTGCTATTCACGATGAAAAGGGATTTACTGCCATCTGTGATAAGGCAAAGAAAGCATTGGAAAAATAAAACGATAAAAGCTGTAAAACGTCTGATGAACATTGGATGGCTTACAGCCTTTTTTTATAAAGTCAGAAAACAGCTCTTTAGCTGATGTGGTAAAACAGATCTCAACATATTGATCGTAGATAAGAATGAAAAAATGAAATTTACTATTGACAAATGAATGAAACAAGTTTAGGATAGTAGACAAATAAAACCGATAGAGGTAGCGGTGCAGATGAGTAACTCATGGAGTCGGCGGACTGTGAAGTGAGCGAAAGGCAATCATCGCCGAAAGAGCTGTTTGGCGAAGCAGTATCTTGGGGTCTTAGGGAATACCTATGACACTCCTACTGATGTAGAGGAGCTATTATATTGAGATGACAAAAGTCGTGCTTTATAATAGCACGGCTTTATTTTTATATGGAAGAGAGGAAATATGATGAGAAGATTAATGGCTAGTTTATGTGCAGCATCTTTGATTCTGGCAGGATGCTCAGGAAACACAGATGAAGATTCCACATCAGGAAGAGAAACCTTGCGTGTTGGAATGGAATGTAACTATGCACCGTTTAATTGGACGGATGCAGAAGCAAATGAAACAAATGTTCCGTTAAGCTCAGGCGGTTATTGTGATGGTTATGATGTGGCTATTGCGAAAAGAATTGCCGATAGCTTGGGCATGGATCTGGAGATTGTGAAAATGGAATGGGATTCTTTAACGACAAGCATTAATTCCGGTATCATCGATCTGATCATTGCCGGTATGACAGACACACCTGAGCGACGTGAATCGATTGATTTTACGGATCCGTATTATGAATCAGATATGACGATCATCGTCCGTTCGGATTCACCTTATGCCAATGCGACTTCATTGGAGGATTTTTCAGGGGCAACGATTGCCGGACAGATGGGGACGCTTTATGATACTGTCATCGATCAGATACCAAATGTAAATCATGCGACGGCCATGGAAAATTATCCGCTGCTCGTACAGGCTCTGTTAAGCGGTGTCGTGGATGGTGTGACGGCTGAAACACCTGTTGGACAGGGAAATGTTGCGGCAAATGGTGATGCGCTGACACTGGTTGAATTTGAAAGCGGCAAGGGCTTTGATGTCGATCTGACGGATACTTCGGTATCGATCGGGATCAAGAAGAACAGTGAGCTGTTTGATGATGTGCAAAAGGCATTAGCTTCCATTACACAGGAAGAGCGTGATCAGATGATGAAGGATGCGGCTAGCAGACAGCCTGCAAATGAAGAATAAGTATGGTTGATTTTATTTCGACAATGATAGACCTTGTCACAAAATATCAAAGTCTTTTGTGGATGGGTATCTATCGGACATTGATACTTGGTATCGTAGGTACCGTCGTTGGACTTATCATCGGTTTGATCGTGGGTGCCTTACGAGTGATCTGTGTGAAGCATGAACCTTCTGAAAGCAGTGTCGTTCGTGTCATCAAATGGATCGTTAATGCAATCATGAATATCTATATTACGATATTCCGAGGAACACCGATGATGGTACAAGCCATGATCATCTATTTCGGTGTCTTTGATATGGGATTGCAATGGGATCCTTTTGTTGCCGGATTGGTCGTAATTTCGATCAATACAGGTGCTTATATGGCAGAAATCATCCGTGCCGGCATTCAATCGATCGACGCCGGTCAGGAAGAAGCGGCCAGAAGCATCGGTATGAGCGGTATGCAGGCCATGCGTTATGTCGTACTTCCACAGGCAATACGTAATTCATTCCCTTCAATCGGAAATGAGCTGATCGTAAATATCAAGGATTGCTGTACCCTGAGTACGATCATGATCACGGAGCTTTTCTATCAGGCAAGAACGATTGCCGGTTCTACTTATAAAACGGTTCCGGCCTATATGATTGCGGCAATCATCTATCTGATATTGACAAGCCTGGCTTCCTTTATCATGAAGAAGCTTGAAAAGCGTATCAATCACACGGAATCAAATTATTTTTCAAGCTCGACGGTCGTAGAAAACATGGAGAATCGATAAGATGGAAAAAGTCATTGAAATCAGACATCTGGCAAAAAGTTTTGGTGAGCTGGAAGTTTTAAAAGATATTAATTTTACGGTTCATAAAGGAGAGGTGGTCAGCGTTATCGGCAGCAGCGGTTCAGGCAAGAGTACGATGCTGCGCTGTATCAATCTTTTGGAAATGCCGGATAGCGGAGAAATATTTATCAATGGAAAAAATGTGCTGGAAGGGGACATCAACCAGCATCGCAGGGAAGTGGGCATGGTCTTCCAGTCCTTCAATCTTTTCAATAACATGTCGGTGATTGACAACTGTCTGATCGCTCAGACGAAGGTCTTGAAAAGAAATAAAGCGGAGGCCTTGAAGATTGCTCATCAGAATCTAAAAAAAGTTGGCATGGATGCCTTTGCCGATAAGCCTTCGACGCAGCTTTCAGGGGGCCAGAAGCAGCGTGTGGCCATTGCCAGGGCACTGTGCATGGATTGTGAGGTCATGCTTTTTGATGAACCGACAAGTGCTTTGGATCCGGTGACTGTCGGTGAGGTATTGGATGTCATGAAAAAGCTGGCAGAGGAAGGCATGACCATGGTCGTCGTGACCCATGAAATGGCCTTTGCCAGAGATGTCAGCTCCCGTGTCGTCTTTATGGAAAAAGGTGTGATCGTTGAAGAGGGGGCACCACAGGATATTCTTGTATCACCGAAAAGCGAACAGCTGAAGAAATTTTTGGCACGTTTTACAAATCAGACAAATTAAGCATATCTTCAAGGGTATGCTTTTCTTATGTTACAATGATTTCATATTTTTTGGGAGGAAATCATATGAAATTAGAACGAAAGCATTTATGTAATTATTTAGAAGAATGTGAAAACAAACGGCTCAGCATGCATACGCTCAAGGCTTATCGCATTGATCTGAATCAATATTATGACTATATGGGCATGGAAAAGCTTGAAGATGATAAAGCAGGTCTTGTCAGCTATATACGCTTTCTGAATGAACGATATGAAGCCAAAACGGTGAAACGGAAACTGGCTTCTTTGCATGCATATTTTTGTTATGGTGAATATGAGGATCTGATCGATATCAATCCGCTTCGTAAGATCCGTTACCGTATTAAAGAAGAAAAAAGCCTTCCTAAAACGATTGCGACCGACCATTTGAAACAGCTGTTTGCATCCATGTCATACAGCGGTAAAGAGCGTGATATCGCAATATTAGATATCCTGATATCGACGGGCATACGGGTATCGGAGCTGTGTTCCTTGAAAAAAGAAGATGTGGATCTGCATGAAGGCATGATCCGGGTCCATGGCAAAGGTAAAAAGGAACGGGTGATCTATTTGGGAGAAAAGGTCGTACATTCATTAAAAAATTATGAGAAAATACAAAAAAAGAGCGAATATTACTTCACCAATAAATATGATCAGAAAATGTCGGAGCAAAGCATTCGCAATCTTATTCATAAGGCAGGCGATCATGCGCAGATCAGCACGCCGATGACACCTCATATGTTTCGTCATACTTTTGCTTCCTTATTGCTTCAAGAAGAGGTAGATATTCGCAATATCCAATATATCTTGGGTCACAGCTCGATCACGACGACCCAAATCTATACCCATATCAGCAATAATCAGCAAAAAAAGATCCTGATAGATAAAAATCCCCGTAATTTGATCTAACGCAGAAAAAAGATGATGGCGATCATATGTGAAATAGCGCCTGCATTGATAAAGAAATGCCAGATCATATGATAATATTTTTTATTATATTGTTTTTTATAGAAAAGCGTTCCGATTGAATAGAAAATACCGCCTAAAACAATGAGCGCCAAAAAGATCGCACTGGCTTTTCTTAATAGAAGCGGAATAAACAAAACAGCGATCCAGCCCATGATCAGATAAATCGTGACGCTGATCTTTGGATAAGAACGACGGGCAATGGATTTATAAAGGACACCGGCCAAGACCATGGCCCATTGAAGGATCAAAATCAATAATCCCTGCCAGCCTTCGATGATGCATAATGCAATCGGCGTATAGCTTCCGGCAATGGCGACATAGATGAAACAGTGGTCAAGGATCCGAAAGATCGTTTTCTGGGGTGTTTCATATTTCATTGAGTGGTAAAGACAGGAAACTAAAAACATCATAAAAATCGATATGATAAAGATACTGGTTCCCGCTGCCTGTAAAGCACCGCCTTCCAGATATGCCTTGATGGCTGCGACAGGAAGCAGGAAAAGGCAGATGACGGCCATGACTCCATGAGTGATGGCATTTCCTACTTCTTCACCAAAACTGAGCTGGATCAGATTTTTCATAGAACCGCTGTGGTTCATTGCATCATCCGGACTGATCGTTTTTTTGTTTTCCATAAATAAAACCTCGCTTTTCAATATTATACACCAGATAGAAGATATTGTACCATACATTTACTTTATATTGTCTTAAAAAACATAAAATCTAGTATTTGATACTAGATATATACAAAACCAGAAAGCAAGGATGATCTTCTTTTGTATATGGAATGACACGGATGATGTTCTGTTGGAGAGGGTTCATGCACATCACAGATGAAATTTATAGGATGAAAAGATGAAAGTGTACTTCTTTTATGGTCGAAATATGTTATAATTTTATAGTTAAGTCAAACGGAGGGATCTATGTTTCTAAAAAGGATAGAACTGCAGGGATTTAAATCATTTGCGGACAAGACGATTATTAACTTTGACAGTGAAGTGGTGGGAATCGTAGGTCCGAATGGCTGTGGTAAAAGTAATATTACAGATGCACTGAGGTGGGCATTGGGTGAACAATCGGTAAAAAGCTTGCGCGGTGAAAAAATGAGCGATGTGATCTTTAATGGGACAGATACGCGCAAACCGGTCAATGTAGCCGAGGTGACGCTGGTTTTGGATAATTCGAAGCATTATCTTCATGTAGATTATGAAGAGGTGGAAATTACGCGTCGTCTGCATCGCAATACGGGTGAAGGTGAGTATTTCATCAATAAAACACCTTGCCGTTTAAAGGATGTGAGAGATCTGATTGCGGATACGGGATTAGGAAGGGATTCACTGAGCATCATATCTCAAGGAACGGTTTCTAATTTTGTGGAAAGCAAACCGGAGGACCGCCGGGGTCTTTTTGAAGAGGCGGCGGGCGTTTCGAAGTATAAGAAAAGAAAGAATGAGTCTTTAGGAAAACTGAATCGTACCCAGGAAAATCTGGATCGTCTGGAAGATATTTTGCTGGAGCTGGAAAGACAGGTCAATCCATTGAAACGGCAGGCCAAGAAGGCAGCTTTATATCTGGAGAAGAAAAAAGAGCTGGAGACGATCGAAATCAGTGTTTTGGTGGATGAGATCGAAACGCTGACACAGAAGATCGAGGAATTGAAGAAGCAGGCCTTTGAACTGGAATCAAGAAAAGCGATCCATGAAACGACGATCGGTGTGGGCGAAGCCAGGAATCTTGATCTGAAAAAAGAAATGAGCCAGCTGGATCAGGAGATCAACAAGCTGCAGGAAAGCTTTGTCAGTGTGATGAATGAGATCCAGCGGCTTGAGGCCAGCAAGACCGAAATTGATGAGAAGCGGAAATATGCCCTTCAGACAGCGACCAATGAGGATAAGCTGAAAGAAATCAAAGCGATGCTGGAAGAAGTGACGTATGAGTATGAGGATCGTCAGAAGCGTGTCAATGAATTGAAAGTAAATTTTGCGGCCAAGCAGGAACAGGATCGCGGCCTGCTGGAACAGTTGAATAAGTACCGGGATAAGTTTCAGGAACAGAGTGCGTATCTAAACAGGTTGAAAAACCGTTCTTCGGTATTGGAAAATCTTGTTTCTTCGCCGTTTAATCATCAGCAGGGCGTACAGACGATCATGAGTGCCAAGGATTCCTTCATGGGCATCCTGGGTGTGGTTTCTTTAGTTTTGAAGCCCCATGATTCTTATGAACAGGCCATCAGCAGTGCGATTGCAGGAGCGATGTATCATATCGTTTGTGAGGATGAAATGAGTGCCCGTCATGCGATTACTTATCTTAAGAAAAATCAGTCGGGAAGAGCGACGTTTCTGCCGTTGAGCGTATGTCGTGAAAGGGTGCTCAATAAGGAGCATCAGATCATTTGTGAGAATATGAGTGGTTATTTAGGGGTTGCCAGTGAATTTGTGGACTGTGATCCGATCTATGAGATCTTAAACAGCTATTTATTGGGCAATGTGCTGGTATGTGACACGCTGGCCAATGCCAATGAGCTGGCGAAAGCCTTGCGCTATAAATATAAGATCGTTACGATGGATGGCGAAACGGTCAATCGTGACGGTTCGATGAGCGGCGGACGTTCGAGAAGCCAGTCATCACCGATGACGCTGAAAAAAGAATTGCATGATGTGAAAGAAAAGATAGAAAAGCAGCAGCATGAAGTCAGCGAGCTTGATTCCAAGATCACTTCTTTAAATTCAAAACGAGAAGCCATCTCCGGTGAGATCGTGCAGCTTCAGATCGACCTGGCGACCCTGACTCCGGTCGTTGACGCCAAAAAATCAAAGATGGATTCCTTACGTGTCCAGTATGAAGAATTGGCACCAAAGGGTGATACGATCGAGGTATCCCATGAGGATACGCTGATATCACAGCTGTCAGAAGCTTATAAGAAGCGTGATGAAATCACTTCACAGATCAAGATCAAGCGTGAAAGAAGGATGAAGGCCGGCAATGAGTCGGAAAGGATCGATATGCAGATCCGTCAAATCCGGCGGGAAAGCAATGTGATCAATACACAGCAGAAAGATGTGGAGGTTGAAAAGGCAAAAGCGGAGGCCAATCTGGAAAATGCCTTGCATCGATTGAGTACGCATTATGAGATGACCTATGAGTTTGCGAGAACGCAAAAGATCGACCAGGATACGTCAGAAGCGAAAAAGCGGGTGTTGGAGCTCAGAAATGAAATTGCGGCTTTAGGCAATATCAATCTTGAAGCACCGAGCCAATATGAAGAGGTTTCATCGCGTTATGAATTTTTGACACGTCAGAAGGAAGATCTTGTGAATGCGAAAAATAAGATCTTAGAAGCGATCGATGAGATGGATGAGATCATGATCAAGCAGTTTAAGGAAAGCTTTGATGCGATCAATGCCCAGCTCAATGATGAATTTAAGAAGCTGTTTGGCGGAGGAAGAGCTTCCTTGAAGCTGGTGGATCCGAATGATATCCTGAATACCGGTATCGATATCGATGTGCAGCCACCGGGCAAGAATATTCAGAATCTGACGCTTTTGAGCGGTGGTGAAAAGAGCCTGGTTGCCATTTGTGTGCTCTTTTCGATCCTTAGAGCCTGCGTGATGCCGCTTTGTGTCTTTGATGAGGTTGAGGCAGCATTGGATACGGCAAATGTAGAGCGTTTTGCGAAGTATATCTCTCAATTTAAAGAGGGCTCACAGTTTATCGTCGTAACGCATCGTCCGGGTACGATGGAGCAATGTGATGCTTTATATGGGGTGACGATGAAGCAGAAGGGTGTCAGCTCCTTGCTGCGTGTTCAATTGAGCGAAGCTTTGGATTATATCGATGAAAAGGGAGGTCAATAATGGGATTTCTTTCAAAATTAAAAAATTCTTTTTCTTCAAAAAAGGATCATGACCGTTATTTAAGCGGTCTTGAGAAAAGCAGGAACAGCTTTTCGGAAAAGATCCGCAGGCTGTCCTTAAATTTTGCGGGCGTCAATGAAGAGTTTTTAGAGGAGCTGATGATGGTTCTTTTGGAGGCGGATCTGGGGATCCATACAGCCCAGAAAGTTGTTGATGAGGTTGAAAACAGGGCCTTGGATCAAAAATTGAAGAGCGCGGATCAGATCGAGGAATGTCTGATCGAGGTATTGAGCGATCTTTATACGCAGGAGGACGAGAAGCCGTTTAATGAAAATAAAGAGGGCGTAACGGTCATCATGATGGTCGGTGTGAACGGCAGCGGTAAGACGACAACGGCCGCCAAGCTGGCCAACTATTTTATGGCTCAGGATAAAAGCGTCTGTCTTGCTGCAGCGGATACCTTCCGTGCCGGAGCGGTCGATCAGCTGGCCCAATGGGCCGAGATGTTAAATATTCCATGTGTCAAAGGCAGGGAAAATGCAGATCCTAGCAGTGTGCTTGTTGATGGCTGCCGCTATGCCAAAGAGCATCAGATGGATATTTTGATCTGTGATACGGCCGGAAGGCTTCAGAATAAGGTGAATCTGATGAATGAGCTGGCAAAGATGCGGCGGGTGGTCGGCAAGGAAATCGAAGGGGCACCTCATGAAACGTGGCTCGTGCTGGATGCGACTACCGGACAGAACGGCTTATCACAGGCCGAAATATTTAATGAAGCGGCAGATCTGAGCGGTGTCGTGCTGACAAAATTAGATGGTACCGCAAAGGGCGGTATCGTCATTGCGATCAAAGACCAGCTTCATCTTGGCGTGAAATTTATCGGACTTGGCGAACAATTGGAGGATTTAAAGCCATTTGATCTCGAAAGCTATCTTTATTCGATCGGCAAGGGATTTATCGACCATGAAGAAAACTGAGGAAATGAATGAATATCTTGACTGGTATGGCATTTTATTAACGCAGAAGCAGCAGGATATCTGCGATCTCTATTTTAAAGAGGATCTTTCTTTATCAGAGATTTCTGAAAATTATGAAATCAGTCGGGCAGCGGTACTGGATACAATCAAAAGAAGTGAGAAAATGCTGATCGAATATGAAAAAAAGATGCATTTAATTGAGAAATATCATTCAAGAAAGCAAATTTATGATAAAATAAGAAAGCTGAATATCAAAGAAGTCAATCAGTATTTAGAAAAAATTGAAGATTTAGATTAGTAGGAGGATGACATGACAAAAATTATTTCAGTGAATGCAGGAAGCTCAAGCTTAAAGTTTCAGCTCTTCGACATGCCTTCAGAAACAGTTCTGACAAGCGGCAATGCCGAGAGGATCGGATTAGAAGAAGGTATCTTTACGATCAAGGTCAATGGGGAAAAGCATGTGCAGAATCTTCCGATTCCGGATCATGCGGTTGCAGTTGATCTGCTTTTAAAGGCTCTTGTGGATTACAAGGTCGTAGAAAGTCTGGATGAGATCAAGGGTGCAGGACATCGTATCGTCCAGGGCGGTGATTATTTTAAGGGAAGTGCTTTGGTTGATGAGGATGTTGTCAATAAGGTTGAAGAACTGGCACCTTTGGCACCGCTTCACAATCCGGCTCATTTGATCGGATATCGTGCGTTTAAGGCAGCATTGCCACAAATCTCTCACGTCTTTGTGTTTGATACGGCTTTCCATCAGACGATGAAGCCGGAAAGCTTCTTATATCCACTGCCATATGAATGGTACACGGATTACAAGGTAAGAAAATACGGAGCGCATGGAACGAGCCACCAGTATATTTCGCAGCGTACTGCCGAGCTGATGGGCAAGGATATCAAAGATACGAAGATCATTACCTGCCATTTAGGAAATGGTGCGTCGATCAGTGCTGTTGATGGTGGTGTCTGCGTGAATACTTCCATGGGTCTTACACCACTTGGAGGTATCATGATGGGTACACGCTGTGGTGATATCGACCCGGCCGTAGGTGTTTATATGGCACGTCAGGCAGGCATGACGCCGGATGAGCTGGATACGGCTTTCAATAAGAAATCGGGTATGTTAGGTATCAGCGGTATTTCCAGTGATGCCCGCGATATTGAAAAGGCATATCATGAAGGAAATGAAAGAGCGATTTTGACACTGAAGCTGTATGTAAACCGTGTCATCAATGTGATCGGTGGTTATGTGATGCAGTTAGGACATGTGGATGCGATTTCCTTTACGGCCGG
Source organism: uncultured Traorella sp. (assembly GCF_944327115.1). Taxonomy (GTDB): domain Bacteria; phylum Bacillota_I; class Bacilli_A; order Erysipelotrichales; family Erysipelotrichaceae; genus Traorella. The sequence goes on along the minus strand of NZ_CALVGS010000054.1, from coordinate 17,295 downwards.
TTTAGGTGAAAATGATTCCCATCTCAGAGGTTTGATCTTAGATGCTCTGAAGGAAGGACTTGGCTTAAGCATCAATTCCGAGCTGAATGATCAGATTCATGGCAAAGAAGCAAAGATCAGCAACGATGACAGCAAGGTTGACGTTTATGTCGTTCCGACAAACGAAGAGCTTGTGATTGCAAGAGATACATACCGTATCTTAGGATTTTAATATGCTGGATCAAATCATAGAGCTTATTGAACAGTTTGATACGATCTGCATCTATCGTCATATCTTGCCGGATGGGGATGCCAAAGGAAGCCAGTTTGGCATGAAAAGCTGGATCAAAAATAAATGGCCGGATAAAAAAGTAGTTGCGATCGGCAAAGATACACCAAATTCTTTTTTCCCGGATTGTGATCAGGAAAGCATTGATTTTTCAAAAGCACTGGCCATCATTTGTGATACGTCAAATCGTGAAAGGATCGATGGTGAAGGCTGGGATCAATGTGCAAAGGTCATCAAGATCGATCATCATCCTGTGGTTGATAGCTACGGTGATCTGAATATCGTCGATGATACGACATGTGCCGCCTGTGAAGTGATTGCCCAGATGTTCATGGATCATCATGAAACACTGACATTAGAAACAGCGACTTATCTGTATTGCGGCCTGTTGACAGATTCACAGAAATTTTCAATACCGACGGTCAGCGAGCGCTCATTGAAAGCTGCTTCATATCTGGTCAGCTTTGGAGTGGACATTCAAAAGTGCAACTTAAAGATGTTTTCGATCAATCTGAAGGAATATGGGTTTGAAAATTATCTTCGCAGCAAAGTGATCTATAAGGATTCACTTGCTTATATCGTTGTCAATAAAGCTGATTATGAAAAATATGGCATAACATACGAAAAAGCAAAAGAGAAGGTCAATGTCATGGCCAATGTCGATGAGATCGAATCTTATGTTTTATATACCGAACAGCCGGAAGGAAACTATGCGGCTTCCTTCAGATCGAAAAGAACGGTTTTAAATGATATTGCAGCTCATTTTGGCGGTGGTGGTCATAATTTTGCCAGCGGCGCTAAAAATCTTACGCTTGAAGATATTCAAAAAGCTAATCAGGAGCTGATCGATCGTATGCATGAAAGTCAGAAGTAATTCTGGCTTTTTTTATAAATAATAAAAAAATAATGCAAGAATATCTAGACATTATCGTTCATGCATGCAGCTTGTCTAATGAATATCTTTGATGTATAGAAGTATTATAAACGAATCGAAATAAAATGTCTGAAATGTCTGTCAATGTTTACTATTTTGTGAAAGGGGAGATTTGGTACCAACTCAAATCTCTTTTTTATTGCTTATTTCTTTTGTTTTCTTTATAATAGGTGAGTGAATTGGAGGGATTGAATGGATCAGAGTAAAATTCGTAATTTTTCTATTATTGCTCATATTGACCATGGAAAATCTACACTTGCGGATCGCATACTTGAAATGACAGATACAGTGGCTCTTCGTGAAATGAAGGATCAGCTGCTCGATACAATGGATCTTGAAAGGGAAAGAGGTATTACGATCAAATTAAATGCCGTTACGCTGAATTATAAGGCAGATGATGGCGAAACCTATACCTTTCATTTGATTGATACGCCCGGACATGTCGATTTTACTTATGAGGTATCTCGTTCACTGGCTGCCTGTGAGGGGGCTGTGCTGGTCGTTGATGCGGCGCAGGGAATTGAAGCACAGACGCTGGCCAATGTTTATCTGGCATTAGATAATGATCTCGAGATCCTGCCGGTCATCAATAAGATTGATTTGGCGAGTGCGGATCCCGAACGTGTGATCGAAGAAATTGAAAATGTGATCGGACTGGATGCCCACAATGCTCCGTTGATCAGCGCTAAAAGCGGTTTGAATGTACATGAGGTGCTGGAACAGATCGTAAAGCTTGTGCCACCGCCTAAGGGGGATCGTCATAACCGTTTAAAAGCACTCGTATTTGATAGTGCTTATGATGCTTACCGAGGTGTCATCGTACAGGTTTGTATCAAGGAAGGTATGATCAAGGTCGGCGATACGATGAAGTTCATGGCAACCGGTGCTGAATATGAAGTGCTGGAATGCGGTATTCGCACACCTAAAGAAATCAAAAAGGATTGTCTGGTATGCGGAGAGGTTGGCTGGATTGCAGCTTCCATAAAAAATATCAAAGATGTACGTGTCGGTGATACGATCACATTAAAAGATGCCTCGGCCATTGAGCCGCTAGCAGGATACCGTGAGTTAAATCCGATGGTTTACTGTGGCTTATATCCGGTAGAAAGCAATCGCTATAATGATTTACGTGATGCTTTGGAGAAATTACAGCTTAATGATGCTTCCTTGCAGTTTGAGGCTGAAACCTCACAGGCCCTAGGTTTTGGATTTCGCTGCGGCTTTTTAGGCCTTTTGCACATGGATGTCATCCAGGAGCGTATCGAAAGAGAATTTAATATTGATATCATAGCTACGGCACCCAGCGTTGTTTACCATGTCAATCTGACAGATGGTACGCAGATACATATTGATAATCCTTCACAGCTTCCGGAAGTCCAGCGAATCGAAAGTATCGAAGAACCTTTTGTAAAGGCAACGATCATGTGTCCAAAGGAATATATCGGAGCAGTCATGGAAGTTGCTCAGAATAAACGAGGTATCTATGAAGATATGATCTATTTGGATGACAGCCGGGTATCGATCATATATCAGCTGCCTTTGGGAGAGATCGTTTATGATTTCTTTGACCGTTTAAAATCCGTATCAAGAGGTTATGCTTCCTTTGACTATGAGCTCAGCGGCTATCGCGTCAGCAAATTGGCCAAGATGGATATCTTATTAAATGGAGAAGTAGTCGATGCATTAAGCAGTATCGTCCATAAGGATTTTGCATATAATCGCGGCAAGGCTTTATGTGAAAAGCTCCGTAAGCTGATTCCACGTCAGCAGTTTGAAATTCCGATACAGGCAGCCCTGAACGGTAAGATCATTGCCCGTACGAATATCTCGGCGTTACGTAAAAATGTCTTGGCAAAATGTTACGGTGGGGATATTACCCGTAAGAAAAAGCTTTTGGAAAAACAAAAAGAAGGAAAGAAGCGTATGAAGCAGGTAGGTTCGGTAGAAGTGCCACAGGAAGCTTTCATGGCAATTCTTTCGGTTGATGATGAATAAAAGGGACAAAGATCCCTTTTTTTGTAATAAAATGTCGAAAATCTTCAAATGCTCTTTAAATATGATAAAATTTTTATATGAAACTCATACAGAAATATACCGACGAGTATTATGCTTCTATTGAAGAAATCAGAAATGATTTTGATGTGGCGGGAAGTCATTTGATCCTCGATGAAATAGAGAAATATCGTAATCAGTTTCGCATCTATTTTAATTTTCACGGACAAAGGATCTCCATTGTCTTAACAGCCAGGATCGAAGAGCTGATGCATCGGCATATGAAGCATCACGATGATTTCTTACATCCCATGATCCAGATCTTCATGTTAAGAAATGAACCTGATAAATGCTTGAAATGCCTGCAACGATATCATTTATCTGAAAAATATCTTCAAACTTTTGATTATATTTATAGTTTTGAAGAAAATATCACGAAATCCTTTTTAGAATGGCTTGAGCATTTGGAGCACCATTCTTTGATGAAAGTGATAAACTATGAGCATAAGATGAGCTTTCTTACAAAAAAACAGCAAATTTTCTATGAACATGAAGCACAGACCTATTTTGATATCGAAACTTATCAAAACAAGCTGCATGTCAGCTATGAAACAGCACGCTTACATTTGTCAAGAATGTGTGATTTAGGAATTCTTGGCTGCCATAAGATCGGAAAGAAGCATGTTTATAAAGGAGTATTATGATAAAAATAGGGTATGATGTGAAAAATGAGATGTTGATTCAAAAAATATGGAATTTATATAGTTTTGATCATGAACTGTTGATTTATGAATTATCAATGGAGCGTATGGAGGAAATCAGGGATCTGAAGATCGATGTCATGATCTATGATCTGAATCATGATGAATGTCCTCGCTTAGAGTCTTTTGAAAAGATATGTATGAAATTAAATATAAAAAGTATCTGTGTCTTAAATGAATATACAGACGATCTGATCGAAAGCATCTTAAAATTTCATCTGGATTATCAGTGTGATTACCAGATCACGGATGAAGGCTTGTATCTCCTTTTATTACGTATGATGAATGATCATGATAAGATGAAGCTGTCCATCTATGAGAGAATTGAAAAGATATGTTTAAAAAGAGGTGTGTCTGCCCATCTCAAGGGCTTTGATTATTTACAAAGCGCTATCTTATATTATATTGAAAATGAACATGCCAGCTTTCGCATGAAGGATGTCTATGATACAATAGCAAAGAAACATCATACGACGAGCAGTCGTGTGGAAAAAAATCTTCGTTTGGCTATCAATGCCAGCGGTTCTTTGTTGAGCAATGCGAAATTTGTCGATGCATGTTTTAGGGAGTGTCAGTATGAGTAATGCCATGTATATCCATGTTCCTTTCTGTGATTCGATTTGTGCCTATTGTGATTTTGAAAGATGTAAGAAGCATCCTCTTTTAACATCAAGATGGCTGGATGTGATCATTAAAGACATTCAAGACAGAAAGAATGAACCGATCCAAACCTTATATATCGGTGGGGGAACGCCCACCTCATTGTCATACGATGAATTAGAGATCCTTTTATCTGCCTGTGATTGTTTTAAGCCTGTCGAATATACGATCGAAGCCAACATCGAAAATCTTACAAAAGATAAAATCATGCTTTTGAAAGAGCACGGTGTCAATCGCATTTCACTGGGAGTTCAGTCACTTAATGATCATCTGATTCAGATCATTGAACGTCATCACAGCGCTTCAGATATTTTTTCTAAGATTGATGAGATCCATGCATGTGGGATTGAAAATATCAGTGTGGATATGATTTATGGACTCCCGACGCAAAGTCTTGATATCTGGTTAGCGGATCTAAAACAGATTGCTTCAAATAAAAAAATCTCACATGTATCCATTTATTCACTTACAATTGAAGAAAATAGTGCTTTTGGAAGAAAAAAGATTGAAAAGGTGAGTGATGAATTGGATGAGAAGATGTATTTTGAAGGTATCCGTGTTTTAGAATCATTTGGTTTTGAACAGTATGAAATTTCTAATTTTTGTCGTTATGGAAGATATAGCCGCCATAATAGTGCCTATTGGAAATATGATGATTTTATTGGAATCGGTGCAGGTGCTTATGGCAAGGAAGAGCATATTTATTATCATTGGCCGTTTCGTTTGAATGATTATATAAAGGGTACATTAAAGCGAGAAGAAACAAAGCTTACTAAGGCAGATGAGATGTTTGAAATGATCATGATGGGATTAAGGATGAAGCAAGGGGTTTCTTTAGAAAGGTTCAATCTTGTTTTTCATGAAGATTTAAGGAAAGTCTTTCATGAAGCGATCGAAAAGCATGTCAGGAGCAATCATTTAGAGATCATGAATGGTCATCTTCGATGTACGTGTGAGGGATGGGCCATACTGAATAGTATTTTAATTGATTTTATGGAATAAGCACCAAGGATCTGATCCTTGGTGCTTTATTTTGACTGGTTCTTTTTTTCAATGATGTCAATGACTTCTGTCAACTGATCGATCTGGGTATCGGCATATGATTGATCGATATGGAAATAGTTTTCTTTTTTAGCGATCGTATAGATACCAGCATCTTTTGCGGCAGCAATGCCATGAACAGAATCTTCGATCACGACTGCTTCTTCGCAAGACAGGTGCAGGTCCTCAAGGACTTTGGTATAAAATAGTGGATTTGGTTTAGCGACCCCTAAGCTTTCATTGGAATAGACACGATAGAAGTATTTATCGATTTCCATCTCTTTAAGTGCTGCTTCAAGACGTTCATGTTTGGAATTTGAGGTAATGGCGCAGATGAGATGTTTCCTGGTACAGTATTCCAAAAGATCGGTGAGTTCCGGAAACATCAGCTTTTTATAATCGGTAATGGAGTGTCCGACACCTGAATAATATTCATTGATGTATTTTTCAGGATCTTTGACCTTAAATTCACGAGGAAACATGACTCGGAAGCTTTCGCCGATTCTTTTTAAAAGAAATTCACGGGTTACCGGGAATCCCATTTCATTCATCTTTTTTAATTTATACTCAAAAAATTGAGGTTCAGTGTCACAGATGACACCATCAAAGTCAAATAAGACTGCTTTTATCATAAAATCACCGTTTTTATTTTACAATAATTCTGACAGAAAGGATAGAAAAATAAGTAAAAAATGTGTATGATATATACCGAGGTGAAAATATGAAAGCTGTTATCAGTGTTTTGGGCAAGGATAACCGAGGCATCTTAGCGAAGGTATCGGGTGAATGTGCCAAGGTAAATGCCAATATTCTTGAAGTGAGTCAGAATATCATGCAGGATATGTTTGTCATGATCATGATGATTGATATTCGCAAGATTAATGTGGACTTTAAGGATTTTGTTGACCATATGAGTCAATTTGGAGAGGAAAATCAGTTGAAGATTCATGTGATGCATGAGGATATCTTCAATTCGATGCATAAGATATAGGTGAGTTATGTTGAATGCAAGTGAAATATTAGAAACGATCAAGATGATCGATGAAGAGGATCTGGATGTCCGTACGATTACGATGGGTATTTCATTGATTGATTGTGCGGATAGCGATATCGATCGTTCATGTGAAAAGATTTATCAGAAAATTACACGATTGGCGAAGGATCTTGTCGCTGTTGGCTGTGATATTGAGAAGGAATATGGAATTCCTATCATCAACAAACGTATCTCTGTGACGCCGATTGCGATTCTGGCAGGTGTCAGTGGGGGCGATCCGGTAAAGTATGCCTTAACGCTTGAAAAGTGTGCCAATGAACTAGGGGTAAACTTTATTGGCGGTTATAGTGCTTTGGTTCAAAAGGGATTTAGTGCAGGTGATTTAGAATTGATCGATTCGATTCCCAGAGCGTTGGCGATGACGGATCATGTTTGTTCCTCGGTCAATATCGGAAGCACGAAGGCCGGTATCAATATGGATGCGGTCAAGCTGATGGGTGAAAAGATCGTGGAAGCCGCTGAAATGACAAAGGAAAAAGATTGTATCGGGGCTGCGAAGCTGGTTGTCTTCTGTAATGCTCCAGAGGATAATCCGTTCATGGCAGGAGCCTTTCATGGTGTAGGTGAAGGAGATTGCGTCATCAATGTAGGTGTCAGCGGACCGGGTGTGGTGCGCAGTGCGTTGGCTAAGGCACCGAAAGATCTGCCGATGAATGAAATTGCCGATATCGTCAAGAAAACAGCTTTTAAGATCACGCGTATGGGTCAATTGGTGGGCAGTGAAGCAAGTCGCCGCCTGCATGTACCGTTTGGCATCGTTGACTTGTCATTGGCACCAACACCGGCTGTGGGTGATTCGGTTGCATATATCTTAGAGGAAATGGGTCTTTCCAGCTGTGGTGTACATGGTACGACGGCTTGTTTGGCGATGCTGAATGATGCCGTTAAAAAAGGCGGTGTGATGGCCAGCAGCAGTGTAGGTGGTTTATCAGGTGCTTTTATTCCGGTCAGTGAAGATGCCGGTATGATCAAGGCTGCCCGCAGCGGTGCTTTAACGCTTGAAAAACTGGAAGCAATGACAGCAGTATGCAGCGTAGGATTGGATATGATCGTTGTTCCGGGGGATACACCGGCTTCTACGATCAGCGGTATCATTGCGGATGAAGCTGCCATCGGTATGGTGAATTCCAAGACAACAGCAGTACGTCTGATTCCGGCCATTGGCAAGGCTGCCGGTGAAGAACTTGAATTTGGAGGTCTTTTAGGAAGCGGACCGATCATGAAGGTCAATGAAGGCAGCTGTCAGGTCATGATTGATCGCGGAGGCAAGATTCCTGCACCGATGCAGAGCTTGAAAAACTAATGAATCCGGTAATGACTATCGTGATGAATAATCATCAGGAAATTAAAATTGAACTGTTTTATGAACATGCTCCAAATTCGATCAGTGGTCTGATGGAGGCAATCGAACATCATGCTTTTGACAAGATGCCTATTGAACGTGTGGTGCCCGGCTTTGTACTTCAGCCATGGTGTGATGAAACAACGAAAGGTGAATTTTATCAATATGTCTGTGATGGTGAATTTCACGATGAAAGACACAAATTTGATGCCTATTGTGTAGGACTGGCGGGAGATGGTGATAAGATATCGGTTCCCAGCTGTTTCTTTATCACCCTTTCTGATCATGTAACGCATTTGAATCAGAAGTTTGCGATGATTGGTAAAGTGATCAGTGGTTTTGAAGAGATTCAGCGAATTGAACATGCAGAACTTGTGGATGTACCTTGTGAGGAAGAAAATGTGGTTATCAAGCGTCCTAAAGATGATGAAATCATCGAGACGGTCAAAATTGAATATCACGATTGTCAACCTCAACCTGTAAAGAAATATCTGGCATGATAAAAGTGAACCTTCTTTGATGAGGGTTCACTTTTTAATACAGCGTGTTGCGATAAAGGTAGGAATATGATGATCGTGCAGATTGCCTTCACCATTAGTATCTTCATATAGATCACATAATTGAAAACCGGCCTGAAGCTGTCCGCCGATTTGTTCTTCAAGCGTATGTGAGAATTGGAGACCCCAATCATTTTTTAGGCTGTCATCATAGAGCTTTTTATCTTTTAAAGGATTGAATGGCAGGGCATAGGCAATCGTTTTTTCTTCATCATCAAAAATATAGTTGATACCGATGTCATAGCCTCCAAGAAAACTGCCGCCCTTTTTTAAGACTCGATAGCATTCCTTAAAGATGGATTGTACATCTTCAACATAACAGTTCGATACAGGATGGAAAATGAGATCAAAAGTTTCATCCTCAAAAGGAAGTCCATCAGTCATATCTTTACATAAGATATCAATCATATAACCTTCTCTTTGGGCAACAAATCTTTCACTTTCACATTGCTTCTTGGAATAATCCAAAACGGTGCAGTGGGTCCCAAGTGCCTGAAAGATTGGCATCTGCTGACCGCCACCGCTTGCCAGTCCTAATACTTTTTTACCTTTTAGATGGCCAAACCACTCATGAGGTACAAATCTTGTAGGTGTTAATAATACATTCCATTCGCCATCTAAAGCTTTTTGATAGGTTTCATGGCTGATAGGCTTGCCCCATTCCCAGCCATCTTCACACCATTTATCGATCGTTTTTGAATTGATTTCGGTATATTTTTTCATATAAAACTCCTTTATAGAACATTATAATATCATTTGTTCTGTTTTACTATAAGAAGACTTGCATATAATTATTGAAATCTATATTTGGTCTTTGATTTAAAAATATGAAAAAAATCCTTTTGATCAAGGATTTTTACTATAATTTCTCAAATTCCATCATAATAAATAAAGGTATTTCAGAAGATTGTTTCGTATTATCATAAATACGAGGTTCTTCCATGTGAATAAGTCGGAAATGATGGTCGCTCAAAAGATTGAGGTATGTGGAAAGAGGACGATGATAATGTTTGGTCTTGCCCCAGAATTCATTATCATAGCTGGTTTCTGATAAATAGTTTTCCATTACCTTTGCTGATTTATATCCATTTTCATCACAGAGCCATTCACCATCATAAAAGGCCGGATGAGTGATGGAAAGATAGAAAAGCCCCTTGTCTTTTGTGATACGTTGAACTTCTTGTATGACAGAAGTAATTTTTATGACAGCAATAAGGACCGGAGTACAGAAAACCAGATCAAAACTGTTATCCGGATAGGGAAGCGGCTGCTCAATATCATATACATCAAATTGAAGAGAAGGATATTTTTCTTTCGCAAGCTTGATCATCGATGAGGAACCATCAACCCCGATCACATCGGCATGAATGCTACTGAAGTAGTGGGTATACCATCCATAACCACAGCCAAGATCTAAAACTTTTTTATTTTTTAGATCACTGAAGCGTTTCATGACGATTTCTCGGTTCTTTTTGGCGTGATTGCTTGCTTCCTGACTGTCAAGGTAGCTATTTGCTGCCTGATCCCATTGATGGATCGTACTCATTATTGCCTGCTGGCTAAGTAGTATGCCAACTCCTCCGCATATTCGCCGTCAAATTCAAAACGATGTCCGCAGGCTTTACAGGCAAAAAAATAATCGTCATCGGTACAGTGGATGAGTGCCTTACGGCCGCAGTAGGGGCAACATTCATTTTCTTCGATTTGTTTACATTCGGCTAGATATTCGTCTTCATATTTAAATTTCATGATACCACCTCTAACAATATTGTACACAAAATTTTGGAAACCTTCTATACAATTTTGCCTAAAAACAGTATAATAATACAATCGGAAGGAGCGAGTAGAATGAAATTGATCAGCGACTGTCTTGAAATCAATCATCTTGATCGTTATGCTGCATGTGGGATCGACCGGATCATCGTTTCATTGCCCCATGTATCGGCAAGGCCCGCAAGGGTGTACAGGATGGAAGATTTGAAAGAAATAGTAAAGCAGGCCCATGATTTAGGATTAGAAGTGGGTGTCAATATGTTGAATTTTGTCATGGAAGACGATCTTGGTCGATTTCAGGATGCGTTGCTTTTTTGTAAAGATAACAAGATCGATCGTATTTATTTTGCGGATATGGGTGTCTATTGGATGGCCAAAGAAATGAAGATGGAAGATATGTTGATCTATCAGCCGACGACCTTGATTGCCAGCAGCCAGGATGCCAATGAATATCTTCGCTTGGGGATCGATCGTGTGGTATTGGCAAGAGAAATCACGCTTGATGATATGAAACATATTTTGAGCCGCTGCCAGGGCTGTGAAGTCAGCGTGTTTGGGTATAATGTAATGATGCATTCCAGGCGTAAGCTTTTATCGAGTTATTTTGAGTTTTGCGGTTTAGAGGATCGCAGTGCTTCTAAGGATCTTTATCTGATGGAGGAAACGCGTGATGAGAAAATGCCGATCTTTCAGGATGAAACTGGCACATTTATTTTAAGCGGAACCGTTTTTTGTATGTTTTCTAAGCTTAAGGAATTGGAAAACTGTGATTTCAGAATTGAGGGAATTCATTTGGATGAAGAGATGATCTTTCAGGCCGCCCATGATATTCATCACATCCTTTCGGGTGAGATCGATGGTGAAGCTTGTTATCAGCATTATCGGCAGGCCTATCCTGAATATGCTTTCAGTGAAGGGTTTATGTATAAAAAGACAACTCTTGTCAAGGAGGCGGGGCAATGAAAAAGATTGAATTGCTTGCTCCGGCAGGAGATCTTGAACGATTGAAGATTGCCGTGCTGTATGGTGCAGATGCGGTATATATTGGCGGAAAGCAGTTCTCCTTGCGTTCTCGTGCTTCTAATTTTGATTTAGAGGCCATTGAAGAGGGCGTCAGGTTTGCGAAGGCACATGGTGCGCATGTGCATGTGACGGTCAATATCATTCCTCATGAAGATGATTTAGAGGAGTTGGAACAATATTTAATGGCCTTGGAAAGGATCGGTGTCCATGCCATCATCTGTGCTTCTTTGAGCGTGGTACGCTGCGCTAAAAGGGTTGCGAAGAAGCTGGAGGTCCATATCAGTACCCAGCATTCAACGACCAATTCCAAAGCTGTTGATTTTTGGAAAAGTGAGCAGGCCGATCGTGTCGTATTGGCAAGAGAGTGCAGCCTTGATCAGATCAAAAGCGTAGCAAAGCATGCCTCACTGCCGCTTGAAGTATTTATTCATGGCGGTATGTGCATTTCTTATTCCGGACGCTGTACGCTTTCCAATCATATGACCACACGTGATGCCAATCGTGGCGGATGTGCCCAAAGCTGCCGATGGAAATATCGGTTGTTGGAAAAAGATCAGTTCATTCATGATGAAAAGCATTTATTTTCCATGAGCAGCAAGGATCTGATGGCGGCTTCTTATATTCCGGATCTGATCGATGCGGATATTGCTTCTTTAAAGATCGAAGGACGCATGAAATCGCCTTATTATCTGGCAACGGTCGTTCGTGCCTATCGTATGCTGATCGATGCCGTTTATGAACAGAGTTTGGATGATGAGAAAATGAAGATGATTCTGGATGAGCTTTCAAGAAGTGAAAACCGGCCGACGGCCAACGGTTTCTATGAAGGCTTGCCAAAGGCATCTGACCAGCTGTATGGTGTCAATGGAGCGGGTGTGACCCAAGAATATATTGCTTCGATCCTGGAATATGATAAAACAACGCATATGGCTTTGATTCAGGTAAAGAATCATTTTGAAATGAAGATACCTGTTGAGGTCTTCGGACCGGATTATACACGCCCTATGATCTTAAATCCCTGCTTTGATGAAAATGGAATTGAAGTGGATGTTGCGAATAAGCCGATGCAGCTATTGAAAACAAGAATTGATTTTGAAGTGAAAGAAAATGATATGATCCGTAAGATCGTTGATAAATCGGATCGACACATATATTAAGGAGAAGAATATGAAATTAAGTGAAAGCTTCTTTTATACATTAAGAGAAAATGCGAAAGATGAAGAAAGTGTAAGTGGAAATCTTCTGGTGAGAGCCGGAATGATCAAGAAAACAAGTAATGGTATTTATATGATCATGCCAATGGGCAAGCTTGTTTTAAATAAGATTGAAAATATCATCCGTGAGGAAATGAATGCGACAGGTGCCCAGGAGCTTTTGATGCCGACGCTGATCATGGAAGAGGTTTATGAAAAAAGCGGTCGCCGTGAGAATTTCGGCAGCAATATGTTTTCTTTGAAAGACCGCTATCAGAAAAATTATGTCTTAGGTCCTACCCATGAAGAGCTTTTTACCGTTGCGGCAAGCATGGATGGTTCTTCTTATAAGGATTTCCCATATAATTTATATCAGATTCAGACAAAGTTTCGTGATGAAACACGTCCGCGTTACGGACTCATACGTGTGCGCGAATTTATCATGAAGGATGCTTATTCTTTTGATACCGATTTAGATGGCTTGGAAGTTTCTTACCAGAAAATGTTTGAGGCTTATAAGCGTATCTTTGATCGCATGGATCTTACTTATAAGATCGTTAATGCCGATCTGGGCGTGATGGGAGGTCTTTTAAGTGAAGAATTCCAGGCGACCTGTGATATCGGTGAAGATGTGATCGTACAGTGCGATTCCTGTGATTTTTCAAGTAATCTGGAGGTTGCACCGGTAGTCGTTTCAGAAAGCGTATCTGATGAAGAAGAGGGTGTGATGGAGGAGGTATCGACTCCGAATGCGAAGACGATCGATGAAGTTGCGGCATTTATGAACACAGATGCCGACCGCTTTGTGAAGACGCTTCTTTATAAGGTTTCTGATGAGTTTGTGGCATTCTTGTTGAAGGGAAACCGTGAACTGAATGAAACAAAGGCCTTGAAGCTGCTGCATGCGAGTGAAATGGAAATGGCGTCTTTTGAGGATGTGGAAATGCTGACTCATGCCGCTGTGGGCTTTGCCGGTCCTGTCGGCTTGGAAAACGTAAAGATCGTCATGGATCAGGAAGTGACCAAAATGAAAAATTTCATCTGTGGGGCCAATAAGACGGATACGCATTTAAAAAATGTGAATTTGAAGGATTTCAAGGCAGATCTTATCGGTGATATCTCTGTGATCACAGAAAACGATGTCTGTCCGTGCTGCGGAAAGAAGCTGTCTTTTACGAAGGGAATCGAAATTGGCAATACTTTTAAGCTTGGCGATAAGTATTCAAAAACCATGGGCTTGAATTATCTTGATGCGAACAATCAGCTGCATCCGGTACAGATGGGCTGTTACGGCATCGGGCTGGGCAGATGCCTGGCAGCTGTCGTTGAGCAGCACAACGATGAAAATGGTATCATCTGGCCTGAAAGCATTGCTCCTTTTGAAATTGGTATCGTGCTTGTCAGCAATAAGGATGAGGCCCAGAAAGAGTTGTCGCTTGAGCTTTATGACAAGTTTCAGAAGATGGGCTATGATGTTTTGCTGGATGACCGGGATGAGCGTGCCGGTGTCAAATTCAAGGATATGGATCTGATTGGTCTGCCTTATCGTATTACGATCGGACGCAGGGCAGGTGAAAGGATTGTTGAGTGTACGACACGTGCAACTTCTTTGAAAGAGGAAATGAGCGTTGAGGAATTATTGGAACGATTCAAGAAATAGGAGGTTTACATGAAAGAATCAATTTACATGAATGAACAGGTGGCTATTCTGAATTTCAGTGCTTCTTATGTAAGAAGTACGGCTGAGCTTTTAAATTCACCGGAATTTCGCAATATAACGGAGATTTTCATTGAAAGCTTAAAGGAAACGAACAGAGATCTGTATAACTGGATCTTGAATGGCAAGACCGTTCGGGAAGCGAAGGTTGAAATTACAAGATGCTTTCGTCTGATGAGTGTTTTTGAGTGTAATGAAATTGACAACTATTATTTGAATGATAAAGATCAGCTGCTTGAATTTATTGAGGAATTTTATGATTTTTGGAAGCATCATCAGCGTTTTTCCATCACTTATATCGGAAACGGACAAACGTCAACAGCTGTAAACTATATTACGAATGATTCTAATTTTAACCGTCTGATACGGGATACCTATCGTCATATCGAAGAAAAGGTCCAGGGCAGAAAAAATAAGATCTATCGTCAATTGCAGTCCGGAACAAATGCTGCTGCGGCAGTAAGGATCCCGCATACACGTCTTCCGGAGGAATATGAGTGCTTAAAGCGGATACCGATGATCGACAGCATCATGTTAAGGACACCATTGATGCTGACGACAAGAAGCAACAAGCGTGAAGGTATGTTTACGGAAAGAGCCGACAATCCGATTGCTGTTTTCAAGGGAACACCGAAAGAATGGTTCTGTATGCCGATCAAGATCGGACGTCTTTTATGCTTTGTTTATTTCCATCGTGACTTTATGTGCAGCGGTGTTTCGCTTGCGAATCTGTTTGAAATTGCGACAGCTGAAGAATGTACGCATAAACCGGATTGTATCGTGCTGTTTGGTAATCAGGACGGTTTGAATGAAACGACCTTCCATCATGATGAAAAGAATGATATCTGGATCGGTTCGGTTTCATATTCACAGAAGATCGAATATTTCGGATATATCAAGAAGATGAGTCTGACGCTTCATAATCTGGCGATGATGCAAAGAGGCTGGCTGCCGATCCATGGTGCTTTTGTTAATGTTACGCTGCGTGACGGCAAGAAAAAAGGAATCATGCTGATGGGAGATTCCGGAGCAGGAAAGAGCGAATCGATCGAAGCGCTGCGTTCATTAGGTGATGAAGTCATCAGCAACATCGAAGTAGTATTTGATGATATGGGTACGATCCACATTGAAGATGGCATTCCTTATGGTCAGGGAACAGAGATCGGTGCGTTTATCCGCTTGGATGATTTGGATAAAGGTACCCCTTATCGTGATATGGATCGTTCGGTATTCTTAAATCCGGACAGCTCAAATGCCCGTGTCATCACACCGGCTGCAAGCTATGATATCGTAGCACATAATCATAAGATTGATTTATTTGCTTATGCCAACAACTATGACAAGGAGCTGGGACTGCGCCGTATTGATGATCCAGAGGAAATTAAAAAGATCTGTATTCAGGGACAGCGTATGGCCTTAGGTACGACACAGGAAGTCGGTCTGTCAAGAACGTATTTCGCAAACCCATTCGGTCCGATGCAGAAACAGGAAATCTGTCAGCCATTGATCGATGAAGTATTTGAATGCTTATATAAAAATAATATTTTCGTAGGTGAGATTTTTACGCATTTAGGATTCTCAAAGGAAGATCGCAGTGGCATTCAGGAAGGTGCAAAACAGCTGTTAGAATTTATTCAGAAATCCTGATTTAAAAAAATCAGGATTTTTCTTAAATAATTCTTAAGTGAATGTGGTAGAATAAGAATGGTGAAGAAATTGAAAAAAAGAACACAACAAAATCTGATCTTATCAGCTTCTATTGGTTTTATATGCCTGCTGATCCTTGTTTTATTTTCCTTTATGATGCCGGATGTCCCTGTTTTTCAGGAGGGAAATGCTTCCGAAAATGTCAATACCTATGAGCCTCAGGACGATCGTCCAATCGTTGTCATCGATCCGGGTCATGGCGGTTATGACAATGGAAGCAGCTCTGAGAATGGTGTCGTAGAGAAAGAGCTGAATCTTGAAATTTCAATGAATGTAAGAGATTTGCTTGAGGAAAATGGAATCCATGTCGTCCTGACCCGGGATAGTGATGAGATCAGCTGGCCTGATGACAATGTGGAAGATTTACAGGCAAGGCTGGATATAGCTGCCGCGGCACAGGCGCAGCTGATGGTTTCGCTTCATTGTAATATTTCGGAGGAAGATCCGGAAAATGTAAAGGGAAGTGAGATTTATGTCAATCTGTCACAAAGTGATTCTTTAGCGCTTGCCGAAGCAATTAATGCCCAACTGGAAACGCTCAGTCCGGCACTAGTCAGTCGTGGCGTCAAGACTGGACAATTTCATCTTTTGACGTATAATACGCTTCCATGTGTTATCGTTGAAATGGGTTTTTTATCAAATGCCGATGATGTGTCATATCTGACTGGAGAGAATACACAGGCGTTGTTATGTCATGCGATCGTTGATGGGATCATGTCGCAAATAAAAGCCGATGCGTAGCATCAGCTTTTTTTTGTATATTAGGAAATTTCAATTTTGATGGGCAGAAAGATAATGAAAGAGATTGAAAAAAGTTAATTATACTTTATATTATGATATTATGTTTAATTAATTTTAAATTATAATATCATTATAGTTACTATTATGATATAATATCTGTGTAAATTCTCTTTTTTCTTTCAAGGAGGCATCATGAAAGTCTTTTCTCTTTCCAACCGTTTCTATTACCGTGAATTCCCTGATCTGAAGAACATCATTCTTCATGATCTGAGAGTCTATAACCGTGTTCTTCATAAGGCCTATAAATATCTTTACGATCGTGCCTATAAGGGAGCCTCGTTCAAGGACAGCGAGCTTCATCAGCTTCTTAAAAAGCAGTTTCATCTCAGTGACTATATCCCTCTCTCTGCCACCCATGAAGCCAAGGCCTTGTTAAAAGCGAATGCTTCCTTGAATAACAATCTTATCAGGAAAACAGACAAGAGAATGAAGAGGATCAAAATGAAGATCAAAGAAAAGGAAACAAAATTAG
>NZ_CALVGS010000053.1 GCF_944327115.1 uncultured Traorella sp. | reverse complement strand
GTGTACCTAAAATGAACATGTCTTCATTAAAAGACTAGAATTGTGCCTCTAAATCAAGGCAAAAACTCCTAAAACTATTGAATCAAACTATTTTCTAATAGTTATTGACATTTAATAGTTTGTCTATATTTTGTTGCTTTTTTCACTTAAAGCATAAACTTTATTAATAAATCTTGCAATTGATTTAGGCCAGTATCTACTAAATATTTCTAAATCTTCTTTTTGCCTGATATTATTACCTAAATTTTTAGATGTCGCCGATTCCGAATATATTCGATGAATCAGTAATGGTTTATTTATGTAAATAAATTTACCATCAAGTTCAGCTAGATCACACCAAGCTTTATAATCACAACTATTTATATATACAGTATCAAATACAGAGGACCCGGCTTTCTTTTTATTGAAAGTTACTGTCGGGCAACATATAGCACAGCCAATTGATAAGGACCTTCTACGTATAAACTTATTTTTTTGCATACATTTTTTTGATAACGGCCAATTCATAATACGCTTTATTTTTAATAAAAAATTTGATTTTTCAATTTTTCCTAGTTTAAGTTCATTGTAATCCGTAAAACAAATTATGAAATCAGATTCATCTTTTATACATTTTAGAGTTTCTTCTAAAAATGTTGGCTCGTATAAATCGTCTTGATGAGCAATTGTAACAAGTTTTTCAGGCACATTGTCATATCCATAATTCCAATCAGTTCCAGCATTTTTAGGATATGGATTAATTAACATTTGAATTTCATATTTTTCACATATTTTTTTTAAATAATCATTAGGTGTAGAAGTTGATAAATATATATTACTTTTAACTGTCTGATTTTTTAATGAATGAATAGTTTCTTCGATATGAGGATTTTCCTTATAGGCACAAATTACAAAAGCATGATCATTTGATGTAAAAGTCATGATAAATTCTCCATTTCCTTTAAATATCTTCCCAATGCATCCTGCCAGGTAGGAAGTCTATGAAATCCGTTTTTATCTAGCTCATTTTTATTCATACGTGAATTTTTTGGACGCTTTGCTTTAGCTGGAAAAGCATCAGAATCTACAGGCGTAACATCAACCTGCATATTTGCCTGTTTAAATATCTCACAGGCAAATTCATACCAGCTGCATAACCCTTCATTTGTTGCATGATAAGTCCCGTATTTATCAGTTTGAATCATATCTATGACCAGTTTTGCCAAATCATAGGTATAAGTAGGTGATCCAATTTGATCATTAACCACGCTTACTGCACCTTTTTCTTTACCTAAGCGTAACATAGTTTTGATAAAATTATGTCCGTTTTTTCCAAAAACCCATGCAATTCGAATTATAAAATGTTTTGCATATGATTCAACAGCTAACTCTCCTTCATATTTCGTTTGACCATATACATTTAATGGTGTTCTCTTATCATATTCATTCCATGGTTCACTTCCCTCACCGCTGAAAACATAATCTGTTGAAAAATACATGATAGGAATATTTAACTCTTTACAAACATTCACAATATTTTGGGTTCCCTCTACATTTACCTTATAACATGCCTCCGGCATCTCTTCAGCTTTATCAACAGCTGTCCAGGCAGCACAATGAATAACAGCATCATAATTTCCTGATTTAATGACCTGATTTACTTGATTTTGATCGGTAATATCCATTTCCTGAATATCTACCCCATCTGCTTCTATTCCTCGCAAATGAGCTTCATTTACTACATCATAGCCTAGTTGACCATTATATCCAGTAACTAAAAGCTTCATATTTTCTCCTTTCTTTCTTATATAAAAGCAACTTACGTTGCTTTTAAACTCTTCCTTTATCCTTATACATCTTTTCAAAATAATGCTGGTATTCACCACTTAGGATATTCTGCCACCATTCTTTGTTGTCCAAGTACCACTGAATCGTCTGCTGGATACCTGTATCAAAGTTATATTTAGGTTTCCATCCGAGCTCTGTTTCAAGCTTTGTTGGATCGATAGCATAACGAAGGTCATGTCCTTTGCGATCTTCTACAAACTTAATCAGTGATTCCGGTTTATTTAAAGCCTTTAAGATCGTCTTTACAACTTCAAGATTTGTTCTTTCATTATGTCCGCCAACGTTATAAACTTCCCCTTCACGACCTTTACGGATGATCAGATCGATGGCTACACAGTGGTCATACACATGCAGCCAGTCACGTACGTTTTCTCCTGTTCCATAAACCGGTAATGATTCATCCGCTAACGCTCTAGAAATCATTAACGGAATCAATTTTTCAGGGAAATGATAAGGGCCATAGTTGTTGGAACAGCGACTAATCGTTACCGGTAAGCCATAGGTTCTATGATAGGCCAACACGAATAAATCAGCACTTGCTTTAGCGCTTGAATAAGGACTTGAAGTATGCAATGGCGTTGTTTCCGTAAAGAACAGATCCGGTCGGTCTAACGGCAGATCTCCATATACCTCATCGGTAGATACCTGATGATAACGCTTGATACCGTATTTAACACAAGCGTCTAATAACGTGGTTGTACCGACAACATTAGTACGAACAAATACTTCAGGATCTTCAATGCTGCGATCGACATGGCTTTCAGCCGCAAAATTGACAACGATATCAAACTTTTCTTTTTCAAATAAATCAAAGATAAAAGCTCGATCTGCAATATCTCCCTTATAAAATTTATAGTTTGGCTTGTCCTCAACAGGTTTGCAGGTTTCCAAGTTACCTGCGTAAGTCAGTTTGTCTAAATTCACGATCATATCTTCAGGGTATTTATTCACCATATAGTGAACGAAATTACCTCCGATAAATCCTGCACCACCGGTTACTAATATTTTCATTACTTATTTTCTCCTTCATAAATAAAATTACAATCTGCTTTATCTAAAGTAGGACCATTCTTATCTTTTTCAGATAATACAGGTTCGATACCATTTAAAAGACTTCCCCAGTCCACATTGGCCGTCGGATCATCATAGCGAATGCCACGGTCATGTTCCTTAGAATAAAAGTTATCTACCTTATATCTAAATTCCACGTTATCTGTCAATGTTAAGAAGCCATGAGCAAATCCCTGTGGAATAAAGAACTGACGTTTATTTTCCTCGCTTAGTTCAACGCTTACCCACTCACCATAAGTAGGACTGCCCTTACGGATATCCACTGCCACATCTATAACAGCTCCTCTCGTGCAGCTAACCAGCTTTGACTGAGCCATGGGTGCATTCTGCCAATGCAAGCCTCTCAGCGTACCTTTTTGAGCTGAGAAAGACATATTGTCCTGCACAAACTCAACATCGATCCCTAATTCCTGATATTTTTTCTTAGAATAGGTTTCCATGAAATAGCCGCGGTGATCCCCATGTACATCCGGGTCAATAATCAATACACCTTTGATTTTTGTTTCTGTTACTTTCATACTAACTCCTTTTATCAATATACTTACGTTCCATGATCTTCTTTAAATACGTACCATACTGGTTCTTTTTATAGATCTCATAAGTCTTTTCAAGCTGATCAAGACCGATCCAGCCATTATTAAAAGCAATTTCTTCTAAACAGGCAATCTTGCGATGCTGATGTTCTTCAATGGTTTTCACAAAATTAGTCGCATCGACCAAAGATTCATGCGTACCCGTATCCAGCCATGTAAAGCCATCTCCCAGAAGAGTCACGGATAATGCATTGTCTTCAAGATAGATACGATTCAAGTCCGTGATCTCTAACTCACCACGAGCACTTGGCTTTAAATTTTTCGCATACTCCACCACTTTATTATCATAGAAATAAAGACCTGTAACAGCATAATTTGATTTTGGATGTGCAGGTTTTTCTTCTAGTGAAACAGCCTTCCCTTCATCATCAAATTCTACGACTCCAAATCTTTCCGGATCCTCTACATAATAACCAAAGACAGTGGCGCCGCTTTCCTTTGCTGCCGCAGCCCTCAAACGTTTCGTAAGTCCATGGCCGTGGAAGATGTTGTCACCTAAGATCATCGCAACGTGATCATCACCAATAAACTCTTCACCTAAAATAAAGGCCTGTGCCAATCCATCCGGTGATGGCTGTACCTTATAGCTTAAAGAAATACCAAACTGATGTCCATCGCCCAAAAGCTCTTGAAAACGAGGCGTATCATCCGGTGTAGAAATGATCAAGATTTCCCGAATACCGGCACTCATCAGAATGCTCTTCGGATAATAAATCATCGGTTTGTCGTAAATAGGCAGTAACTGCTTGCTTGTTACCTTTGTCAGCGGATATAAACGTGTCCCGCTGCCGCCAGCCAAAATAATTCCTTTCATGAGAATTCCTCCTGTTACTCTTCTAATATAAACCATGACGTAACGTCAATGTCAAGTTATTTCTTACAAATAAATAAACCTGCTTGCTTGGTAATCCTGATACTTCCCTGTTTCATAATTTTTTCATCTAAAAATAATTTAAATTGATGCAGCTGATTTTTTAAGATTTCATTCTGGTTGCCATGACAGCTCATGATATAATCCATCAAGGGTTCTGAATCATCCACTTCCAGATAATCATCATACATGACCAAATGAACATCTTCAAAATAAGAACTTAAGATCTTTTCCCCATTTTCGATACCAAACTGATCATATAAACAATTTCTGGATAAAACGATTCTTGGATCAAATTCCTTCACTAATTCCGTAATTTCTTTCATGTGGTCTTTTCCATAAGTACTGCAATATAAAAAACCATCTTTCACTAAAACACGTTCAATCTCTTTCAATCCAAGATCTAAATCTTTTAAATAAAATAAGACATGATTTGCAATTACGATATCAAACTAATCCTCTTTAAAAGGAATCTGTTCACAGTCAAAAACCATGAAACTAAAATCATCTCCTAATTTCTTCTTTACTTCTTCAATCATTCCATAAGAAGCATCACTTAAGAAAACTTCTCGATTTCGTAGATCTAATGTTTTATTTTCCCATAGCTTTCCATCACCACAGCCAATTTCTAAGATACGATTGGCATGTGAAAAATCGATTTGTGAATACAGCCAATGAAACCAGCCTGTTTTATTATGCGAATATCGATCATGAAGATGTATGCGAACATTTAAATTTTTACTGGTCCGGTATTGTTCAATGATTTCTTCATCATATTTAGACAGTTGTAAGAGCGTAATGATCTTATCCCATTCAACATGATCCTCTTTTACTAACCTGGATGTATTTTTCAGTGTTTCTTTAAGGTTTTCTAATGAATGAATTTTCTTATTCACAAGTTCGATCTGTAACTCCAAAGAATCTTCCAAGCTTTTTTTATCATTTTTTAAGGTCATCGGATATATTTCTTCTAAAGAAAAACCAAGGTTTTTTAATGAAATGATTCTTTGCAGCTTTAAAAGATCTTCATCTGTATAATAACGGTACCCATTCTCCATGACAAAAGAGGGTTTCAACAACCCTATTTTGTCATAGTAGCGAATCGTTCTTTCAGTCACATTCGCTAATTTCGCAAACTTTCCTGTTGAATATGCGTTCATACTATACCTTTTTTAAACAAATCAAAAGTAATTTTAAAATTTTCAATTTATAACATAAAATAAAGATATTTAAAACTAAATTAATATATAATTCTTCATTTTTTTCCCACACAAATACAGTTTTATATTCTTTTAAACATTCAAGACTTTTTATTAATGTATACTCATTCTCAAACAAGTTTTTTAATTGTACAACGCAAAGTGCTTTTCTTTGAATGAAAATATTAAATATACTTGTTTTTACAAAATAATAATAAATTCTTTTTTTATCTTTATAGTTACTTTCTATTGCTCTTTTATTCATGCAATATAAAACATCAGTAAGTGAATTAATCTTTTTAACTTTATTTATTGTATTAGTTACAGAAGAAGAATTAGTAAAATAATTATAACCAGCATAAGAAATAATTGCGTAACTATTCAAGTGTATAATACAGTTGAAAGTAAAATCAACGTCTTCTCCAATTCTAAATCTTTCAAAACGAATATTGTTTTCCTTTATAAAAGATGTTTTATATAAATTTGCCCAATTTGTAGTATATTTAAATAAAGACCAGTAATTTATTTTAGGTTTTTTTACATAAAGCATTTTTTCTCCATCCGTTTTTTTATATCCACTTATGATAACATCTTTATCTTCGTTATATTTGATCAATGATATAAGAAAATCGGCATCTAGATAATCATCACTATCAACAAAAGTTATATAATCTCCATGTGCTATATCAATTCCTTTATTTCTAGCCACAGGAGCACCAGAATTTTTCTGAAATTCGTATTTGAATTTTTCAGGAAAACGGGTTATATAGCTTTTAATAATATCCTCAGAATGATCTGTTGAACCGTCATTTATTAGTATTATTTCAAAATTTTGATAGGATTGGCAAAGAATGCTTTCAATGCATCGTGCAAGATATTGTTCACTATTATAAACAGGTATGATAATACTAACTTTCATATAGTTTCCTCACATTTCAAAAAAGCAACTTTATTAATCACCAAATGATAATACAATATATACAAAATAAATTGAAATACCATAATAGAGAAATAAGCCAATGCAGCACCTAGTAAAGCATATTTTTCTATCAAGATAATTGATATGATCAAACCAAATATAGAAGATGAAACATAAATAATGAATTGTATAAATGTTTTTCTAATCGTAGTGAGGGCTGTCGAATATAGTGTTCCCAGTGAATAAAGAACTGCACCAATGATAATAATCAAAAGATGTGTTCTATATCCGTCAAGTTTTACATTGTATATAATATTTAAAATTGGAATTCCTATAACCCAACAGGCTCCAAAAGCAAATACACCAATCAAAATAATAATGATCAAAATCAAATTTACAACTTTTTTAAACATATTTCGATTTCCTTTTTTATAACTATCAGACATTTTTGCTAAAAAAGGTTGTAACAAATATTGTGCACATAAGCTGATAACAGTAGCAGGCATCAATATTATTCCAAATACAGCTTGAAGTTCCTCTGTAACACGGCCATCCAAGGCATATTTAGGTGCATTAATTAAATACATTGATAAAAACAATATCGAAAAAGCAAAAAATCCAGATTTAAAAAGTAATAATATATTTTTTTTATTAATTTTTTCTTTTTTATCAATCAAAATTACTGAATTTACAATATCATATACAATTAAGATTATTAGCCATACAATTACTAATGTTAAACAAGAGAGTATAAGACTATTCGTAGTTTTATCGATTACAAAAAAACATATAACTGAAAAAATGGATTTTATCGTTAAAGAAATTCCAACTTTGTACAAATAATTATTTTTCTGTAATATACCATAAAACACATCAGCAATAACTTCTAACCCTTTCATAAGACACAATAACAATGTTATTAATGTTTTTTCAAAATTATAATTCTGAAGACGAGTATATAAAAATGCTATTATCATCATTAAAATGGTCGTAAGAAATCTATGAATGATATATTCTTTATCATTAAATTCTTTTTTTATGTCTGTTACTTGAAATACTCTACCTTCATATCCGCCAATTATACATAATAAACAGGCTAACGAAAATGCTAATGTAAAAATGCCAGAATCGTTTAATCCATTAATTCTAGTTACAATAATCATAAAAAATAAAGAATTGAATGCATTCAAAGAAGTTCCTACAACATTCCATAGAAAATTTTTTCTAAAATTCAAATCGTTTATATATTTCATCTTATTCAGCTCCAGACTTATTAATTTCTAATTTATATATACCGAGATTATCTTCAAAATAAAGTTTTTTAAATTCATATTTATCGTTAGAATAAAGAGTTAAATTATCAGATGAAACAAAATAAGTAGCTTCTAATTTATCTATTTCATTTATATTTATAAATACTTTAAACAAATCCACTTGTAACAGTTCAAAATGTGTATCTTCAGAAGTTAAATCAATAGCTACATGTGCATAACGATTATAAACAAAATCATCACTTCTATCTGGATCAAATTTTTCCCATAATTCAAAATTAGGATAATAATTAGTAGAATTGATAACTCTAACTCCGTTTGCTAAAATATAATTTTGCGGAAAAATAGAAGTATTTCCAGAATTTACAACAACCCATTTTGCCTCTTTATCAGATTCAGCAATTTTTCTTACCTCTTTTGCAATTGGCTTTTCATACATTACGCTCAAACCTTTAGATATAGGCTGTACAGTTGCAAGATTAAATATAGAAATGGATATCAATATTAATGAGAATACTTTATTTGTTTTTTTAGAATTTATAATTAACAAAAAGAACAATGGTATGTAAAGCACCAATGAACAAATGGCAATACGCATGTCTACATAATCTGGATAAGTATTATCTACTATAAATAATCCAATAACGGGTAATATAATAGATACTATTCCTGTTATTATATACTTAATAGATAAATTAATATTTTTATTTTTTTCATAGCATCCAATAAGACGTAAAATAATTAATATACAAATCACATTTACAACTAGCTGAGATCTATCAGGAGTTGAAATTGTTAATAAAGATATTTTTGAAAATATAGATATATCTATATAATTCCATATTGATAACAAAATTGCAAGTATGACCAAAATATTTAAAAGAAAATCAGTCCTCTTTACTTTTTTATTTATATAGATTTCCCAGACACCAATAAATATAGGTATAGGATATAAGCCAATAAATTGAGATGCCTCACATGCATTTCCTATATTCTTAAAAATTGTATAAAAAGGAGCAATCAAATAATTAAACAACAGATTCCATCCATAACCACCAGTCATCACGCGTGATCCTGGATATACTGTTTCACCCATTAATTTAATAGTTGTTTCGGAACCAATAAAACCAGGTAATAAGATAATAGCCATAGTTCCTATAACAGGAATTAAATATATTAAATCATTCCATTTCAGTTGATTTTTATATTCAATAAGTTGCCAAATAACTAGTCCAAAAAACATCCATCCAAATGGAATTAACCAAGCAGGATAGAGTGTCATTACATATACCGATCCCGCATATCCTGTAAGTATAGAATAAAATAATTTTTTCCACTTATTTTTAGATTCAAAAAATAAATGAAGAAATAAAATTGCCGAAAATCCAGATGCAAATATACTTAACTGATTCCACCATAAAAAGGCAGGTGAAAATGTTAACAGACAAGCCCCTAACGCAGAAAATATTTTTTTCCCCTTTGTTATAAGCATGCTTACTTCAAAAGTTGCAAAAAAACAAATAAAAAATAAAATATACCAATAAAATGAGAAAGCTTGTTCCATTGGAAGAAATAAAAATCCAATTAACTTTGGGTTTGATATCACAGAAATTGTTTTGGTAGGCAATTGAGGAAACATATAAACCGTTGTATCTTCTCTTGCCATTATAGCATCATTTATTGCATCTAAATCTTGATTATAAATGATTTGAGAAAGAATACCCGGTGTATCAACTAAAAATTCATCACTCCGAATTTCTTTATAATAACTAAAGAAAGGAGCATTAGAATCTATCGAATAATTTGGTTGTATCACATAGTTATATTTATATACAGATGAACCATGATAACCATTTGCAACGATAAAAACAAACATTAAAATACCAATATAATATCTTTTCCTATAAATAAAATCCCATATTTTATTCATAGGACAAAATATGTGTAATACTATAAAAACAGATAAAATCATAAAAATAAATAATCTATCAAATGAAAAATCTGTTGAAATATTAGCATTTCTAAATAGAAAAAAATAGCCTTTTTCAAAAACAAATGAAAAGAATAACACTAAAACTATACTTAATAGAATTTTAAGATATTTTTTTGACATTATCTTCATAAGAATTCCCTTTCTTTTAATTGTTATTATTTTTTTCCCTTACTTTTTCTTTCAATAATGAAATTTCTTGTATCAATAATGTAATTTTTGTATTTTGTCCTGACACAATAATGGTTAATGATATAGTTATGAAAAATAACATAAGGATAAAAATCCCAACAACTAAATTAGACACAGTCTGGAATCCTATCAACTCTGTAAATTTCCATAAAGATAAGGGTGCACATGAAATAAGCAATAGTATTATATCAGGAAAAAGCCATACAAGCGAATATTTTAAAGGCATTCTCCCTTTTTTTAATGCTATGAAAACAGATATAAATAGTAATATTGCTACAATTAACATCATTATTCTTAAATTAGTGGACACTTGGATACCTCCTTATCTTAATAATTAGAATTGTTAATATGACATTTATCATATAGTATATTGATTTCCATGCCTTAATTGAACTGGTTCCACCTATTCTTTCATGCATTTTAACCGGCACTTCACTGAACTTATACTTTTTTTTCAATAATTCAGTAGTGGTAATTGGCTCTGGATATTCAATAGGATAAGATTTAGAAAACTGTTCAATAATATCCTTATTCACAGCCCGAAAACCTGAGGTAGTATCATATATCTTTTCCCCTGTGACTAATTTTATAAAAAAAGATATGATATGAATTCCAATCCTTCTCGCTTTAGATGATCTGAAATTATCATTTTTATTGTCAACAAAACGTGATCCAATCACAAATTCTGCTTCGTTTTCTAAAATTGGTTTAATAATATCTTGAACATAACGAATATCATGTTGTCCATCACCATCAAATTGTACAGCTATATCATAATTATTCTCTTTAGCATATTTATATCCTGTTTGAACTGCCCCGCCAATACCGAGGTTATGTATTAAATCAATGTGAGGAATATTATTTATATCTAAAATAGCTGAAGTTGAATCTTTTGAGCAATCATTAATAACTATCACATCATAGTCCATATTGTATTCAGCACAATAAGTTATTATTGAATCATACGTTTTTAAGATACATTCTTGCTCGTTGTAAGCAGGAATTATTAACAATATTTTAGCAGACATTCATCTCACCCCTAATCTAATCTTTGTCCAAAACAAACCAACCTTTGTAGCTGAAATTTGCGTTGTAAAAGCGATCACTTCTCACTTTGGATTTCCATTTGCTATACATATATTCTTGTTCCAAAAGAAATCTTTTATACTTTTCACTAGTAGTATCTGATCCTCTTGATTTTGATTCATAATGTAATAATTCAACCTGTGGAACTAAAACATTCAAATAACCTGCCTCAAGTAACTTCAAATTTAAATCTACATCATTATATGCTACACTAAGATCCTTTTCAAGCTGACCGACTTCGTTAAACACTGATTTTCTGATTACAAGACAGGCTGCAGTAACACCAGAATAATTATATGGTACCCTTAATCTGCCATATGCTCCCACATCATCCCTACTACTTCCTATATATGCATGGGATGCTACTCCACCTAAACCAAGGATAATACCTGCATGTTGAACAGTCATATCCGGATATAAAAGTTTTGCACCTACTGCTCCAACATGAGGCTGAAGAGCGTAGCCAACCATAATTTTTAACCAATCAGAAGTTATTACCTCTGTATCATTATTTAATAATACAATAACATCACCTTTTGATTGATTAACGGCCAAATTATTTATTTTAGAATAATTAAATTCCATATCTGCATCAATCACTTTAAAATTACTGTACATTTTTGTATATTTATCAAATAATTCATAAGTTTCTTGTTCAATGCTTCTATTGTTAACTAAGAGAATTTCAAAATTCTTATATGTAGTTTTTTCATAAATAGATTGAAGACATCTTTCAGTAATATCAGCGTGATCTTTTGTTGGAATAATAATAGATACCAGTGGTTCTTCATATTCATAAACTACACAATAATAAAGACTCTTACTATCAATTTCAACATGCCCTTTTATATTTCTTCTAATTAAAGCATTTTCAATAGCTAGCTTCCCTTTATCAGATGCATAATCTTTATTATCCATACTTGCTGATGTAGAACCCTCTACCATTCTCCAATGATAAAGAATTTTAGGAATATGATGAATGCGATTTGTTTTTTCAACTATTTTTAAAAACAAATCATAATCTTGAGCACCTTCCATACCCAATTCAAACCCACCTACTTCTTCAACTAACTTCTTTCTTATTACAGAGAAATGGCAAATATAATTTAAACTTAATAAAGTATCCGGTGAATAATCTGGTTTAAAATGAGGATCACATCTTCTGCCATTAAAATCAAGTTTATCTTCATCACTGTAAATAAAGTCGATATGCTTATCTTTATTTAATGCTAGTATATTTTCATAAAGTGCATTTTTATCTAACACATCATCATTGTCTACTAATGCAATAAACTCACCTTTAGCAATATTCAATGCGCTATTTGTGGCAGCAGAAATATGACCATTCGTCTTACGATATACTACTTTAACTCGTGAATCTTTTTTTTCATACCGTTTTAAGGTATTAAGAGTTTCTTTTTTTGTCGAACAATCATCAGCTAAACATATTTCAAAATTTGAATAACTTTGATTTAATATAGAATCCAAACATTCTGAAAGTATTTTTTCCCCAACATTATATACAGGAATCAATATTGATATTAAAGGACGATAACTTAATGGTTCCAAATCTTTTTCTGATTTTTGCTTAGATAACCAACTCAAATAATCAGATTGCACAAATGGATTATAGAACAAGCTATTGCCAGCTGACCTTAATGTAATTCTAAAATCATAAAAATATTTTCTCCAAAGTTTAACAGGTACAAGAAAATGATGCTGTTTCCATATCAAAACGATAAATTGAAACAAGACAGTAAAAAAATGTTTAGCATGTAAATAAATCTTATGCGGTAACTCCTCTAATTTAGAAAAAAGACGCAATATAAAATGATTATTTAGCCTTAATAAGTTTTTAGTTTTTCCATCTTCATTAACGTATAGTTCGATTTTTTTCGCATTCCGTGGAAAAATTACCTCAAACATATATTCATCTTCACTGATAAGCTTCATTAAATTGTAATCAGAACGACTTCCATCAATCGTCAAATAGAAATCTGGACTACTCTTTTTTGATTTATATAAAAAGCATAATTTCGGATTAGCCAATCCTACAAGCCTTACTTTAAGTATTTGGATTTCTTTTGATGAATGTTTTATCATTTTAAACCTCCTCAGCAAATCCTTTTTCCAGTTTTTTGAATGCAAAGAGTCCAATAGCAACAACTAAAATAGCAATAAATACAATATAAAGCCAACTGCCAATTCCTGTAATTCGATGATATAGAAAAATATCTCTATAAATAGTCATCACATGAGTAAATGGATTGATATTCACCAAAGTCAAAAGAAAATGAGGAACAGAAGTAGTATTAAAATCAGTTATGCTATATAAAATAGGTGTCCCATAAAAAAGCATATTTATAACGAAATTTACAATATATTCCATATCTTTGATGTAAACATTCACAGCACTAAAAAACAATGTAGCACCTAAACAAATTAAAAATTCTAAAAAGGCAATAACCGGCAATAAAATTAAATGCCATGAAAAACCCACATTAAAAATCAAACAAAAAACAAGAATAATAACACAAGAAATTAGAAAATTGATCAATCCTGCAACACATACTGACAACGGAAGAATTTCTCTTGGAAAATAGACCTTCTTTATAATTCCTGCATTATTTCTAACAGAGGCCATCCCCTGACCCATAACAGTTGTAAAAAAAGTCCATGGAATAACACCGGTTATCAAATAAACTAGATAATTGTCAATAGTAGATCTCATTAAGTAAGGGAAAACTATTGCATAAACTAAGACCATCAATAATGGGTTAATAAATGACCAAAGAACACCCAAAAAAGATCCTTTATATTTACCACGGATTTCTTTTTTTACATTTGATTTTAGAAGTTCTCGATATTCGTACAATTCTTTAATTAATTTCATAAATTACCTCTATATTTATGCAACCATAAATTTTGCTTCTTCCATGCAAATTAAATTCTCATTTTCATCATAAACTTTCACAGAAAGTCGATGTGTACCTTTAGTTAATTTACCTAAATCATATTCTGCATGAAATCCGGCCAATGGATTTGTTGCATAACCACCAAATTGATTTTCATATATAATCATCAAATCAGGTCTTTCACTTCGTTTAATATTTTCTATTTCTTCAGTATCAATATATACTTTAACATTAGAATACAAAGTATCGCTTAATTCCCATCCTTGAATACTAAGCATACCAGATTGTGTTTGGTAAATTCCATTTTCTTGTGGGCTGTCGATCACAACTCTGCCTATATACTTGTCCTTTTTTTCAACAACAACATTTTTGCTGCTCTCTTTATGATCTAAAACTACTTGTTTCAAATACTTGTCAATCACATACTCTGGATCGCCATCCAATTCCACTCTGCCCTTATAAATCCAGATAGCACGGCTGCATAATTGTTTTAATGTATCCAGGTTATGAGAAACTATAACAACTGTTTTGTCACCATCGCGAAGTTCTTCAAGTTTTTTAAAGCATTTATCTTGAAAATATTGATCGCCAACACCTAAAATTTCATCAATCAGTAATATTTCAGCATCAACATTAATAGCAATAGAAAATGCTAACCGCATGTACATTCCCGACGAATAAGTTCTTACTGGATTATCAATAAAATCTCTTAGTTCTGAAAAATTGATGATTTCTTCTATACGATCTTCAATCTCATTTCTTGTTAATCCAAAAATAGAAGCATTAAAGTATATATTCTCTCTTCCTGTAAAATCAGGATGAAAACCGGCACCCAATTCCAAAAGAGAGGTTAATTTTCCTTTTGTTTCTAAATGACCCTTATTTGGGTATAGTATTTTTGTCATAAGCTTTAAAAGCGTTGATTTACCACTTCCATTTGTTCCGATTAAAGCAACTGTTTCACCTTTACGAATATCTAAAGAAATATCTTTTAAAATCATTCTTCTTTCTACTTTTTCTTTTTTTCCTAAAGAAATTAGTCGCTCTTTTAATGTTTGCGGCTTATCATAAACAATTTTAAAACTCTTATAAAGGTTTCTGATCTCAATAGCATTCTGACTATTTTCCATATTTTTCCCCTTTCATCAAATATTTTGAGTTTTTTTTCTGCGTGGAATCAATTTATAAACAGTCCAAAAATAATAATCATAAATTGAAAACCATTTACTTTCACAATACTTTTCATAAGCATTGCTCTTTTTAAAAGACCTAGTTAACAGAAACATCTGTTTTAAAGAGTACTCTTTTATTATTGACCTTTTTTTCCAAAATGCAATACATTCTTTTAGTTTATTTAAATTCTTTTTGTCAACAGACCATTTATTTTTTTCAATTTCATCTAAAACTTCCTGATACATTTCTTTTTTTTGAAAAGCATAATCTTCAAAATAATAAGGACAAGTTAACACAGTATGAAATAATTTTTTTGCTTTTCTTTTTCTTAACCCATCAACGCTGCCGTGTGCTAGCACATCAACATCACCTATACCACATTGATTATTTCCATGAAGTCTATAGCGTATTAGTTTATCATCTATATACATTAGGCTATCGTTTAAAGAAGCCACTAAAGCCAACCAGCCATCGTGAAGCCAGTATTTGCTAACAAAATAATACTCGTTAGCAAATTCTTTCCTCATAGCCATCGTAGCACCTGTAATACAATACCTATTTAGTAACCAATCTAAAGCATCCTGAGGCTGATCCATGACAAATCCAATCCCTTCTCTCAGCGAAAGATTCATTATGTTATCATTCGAATCAATTAATTCAGCATTTGTTGCTACAAGATTAATATTGGAATTATCCAAAAAAGCCTTTTCTATTTTTTCTACCTTATCAAACTGCCAAACGTCATCCTGATCACAGCTAAAAATAAGATCACCAGAGCATAACGAATAACACTTTTTAAAATTTCTTACTACGTTCAATGAGTGCTCATTCTTATAAATCTTGTAATCAATTCCAGAATTTTTTAATAACTTTTCACAAATCTCAAGAGTTTTATCAGTAGATCGATCATCACAAATTATGATTTCATCTACAGTTCTACTTTGGTGAACTATGCTTAACAACTGATTTTTTATGTATTTTTCACCATTAAATGTACACATTGCTACAGAAATTTTCAAATAATCCACCTCTAGTTTTTAAAATGTTACATTTATTTCCAAGACATTACGTAACGAAAAGATTATATCATATATCATTTTCAAAATCATTAAAATAAAGTTATTAATAAAAAAAGCATGATGAGATTTTATTCATGCTCATGCTCTTTCATATATATTATCTTAGCAAAGAAATGATTAAAGTGTTTTAAATACAAATTCTTTAAACTTTTTTGACTTAGATACTTGTTCTTTTTATAATTTGGAAAATGTTGATTTACTTGATCAATCGCTTTCTTAACTGCACATTCATATTCATTTCTATCATATTTCGCAGCAGCCTTGATAAAGGTCGCATATAAATAACGTACATAGCTGTATTCAAGCTCATTTTCGTATCGTTCATAAAGATGATGAAACTTATAAAAATCAAGGATACCATTCCAATTATCAATATAATGATAAATCCTTGGATCTACAGTAGAAGTAATTGAACCTTTCCGAATCAAATAATTATAAAAAGGATTATTTAC
The DNA here is from genome assembly GCF_944327115.1 of uncultured Traorella sp. Taxonomy (GTDB): domain Bacteria; phylum Bacillota_I; class Bacilli_A; order Erysipelotrichales; family Erysipelotrichaceae; genus Traorella. The sequence goes on along the minus strand of NZ_CALVGS010000053.1, from coordinate 6,681 downwards.
AATGCCAATTGAATGAACATATGGAAGCAGACGATAACCGAACTCCACATCCTCAAACCAAACACCTTCTTTAAATTGAAGATTCTTGAATAAGCTTCGTTTATACAGTTTATTCCATGCAGATGGATAGTAATCAATCATATGTTTTTGAATATCTTCCTTAGTAAATAAATCGTGATCTAAATGACATGTATAAACTTTAGTTTCATTTTCATGGATTTCTTTAAAGTCACACATGATTAGATCAAAATCATGCTCTTTGGCCTTCAAATACATCTTTTCGTACATTTCAGATTCAACCCAATCATCTGAATCAACAAAAGCGATATATTCACCCGTTGCACGTTCAATACCAAAATTTCGAGCACTACTAAGACCACCATTTTCTTTTTTGAATGCTGTAATATGACTATATTTATTACTATATTCTTCAATAATGATATCTGAATGATCTTTAGATCCATCATTTACAATGATTATTTCTATATCTTTCAACGTTTGATTAACTAAAGAATCCAGACATTTACGCAAATATTTTTCTACATTGTATACAGGGACGATGACACTCACCTTGATCATATAGTTTCCCCCTCATCTAAAACAGCTTCTATTCTTTTTAATAATTTAAAATTATCATAATTGAAATCTTTTAAATTATTCTTCCATCGATCGATCACATCCGGATGTTGAATCAGATTTTTTAATGATCGATAGAGTTCTTCATCACTATTTTCACAGATTTCGCCATTGATACCTTTTTTGACAGACATGAGTGACGCACTTGTTTCTGTTGCTAAAACTGGAATGTCCAATATAAAAGCTTCACTAATCACGGTTCCAAAAGCTTCTGAATAAGAAGGCAGAAGAAGTAAAGAATAGTTTTTTAACTCTGCATAAGGATTCAGTACAGCTCCTTTCATAGAAATCACATCATCCAGACTTTCATTAATCAGACGGCTTTTTAAATGTTCAAATAAAGGACCATCACCAAAAACAGTAAAGTGTACATTACTTAATATGTTATCCTTTTTTAAACGTTTGATTACATCAAAAAGTCTATCATATCCCTTGACAGGATGACAGCGTCCAATTACAACAATATTCAACATATTCTCATTTATGTTAAAAATAGATGGTTTTTGTGAAAGCCTTTTTATACGTTCAACATCAATAACAACAGGAATTGTTTCTGTTATATTCTCTAAATGATAGATTTCATTAAATTCTTTAACCACATTGTCACTAACACCTATTATATGATTAAAAAGAGGTAATACTTTTTTAAATAAGTCTTCGTACTTTGCATTTGGATTAAATGTCTTATAAGAACAGTGCAGCCAATGTATTTTATTCACACAATTGCCGTAACCTACAAATAATGCGGTAAAACCATCCTTAAATGCAATTTCACAATCATAATCTTTATGAATTATTTTTTTTCTTTCTCTTTGAATGCTTTTTTTAATAAATCCTGTTTTTAAGTCAAAAACAACATGTACTTTTTTCATCAATAAAGAAAGATTCTTCATTTTGAGAACTTCTTTGATTGTATAATCGATTGCTTCAAAATAAGACGTTCCATAAAACATATTGATATGATCAGGAAGATCATTCAACATATTTCCTTTATTATGCAAGACTAAGATATCAATACTATATTTATTGGAATCAAGTTTATGAACAAGATCATTCAAAACAACGGAAACACCGCCCATTTCTCTTTCATCTACAACAAATAAAATATTTTTTTTCATATTTTCTCCCATCATTTTAAAATATAACGTAATAGCTTTCTTTTTTTCCTATATAAAAGGTGACACACTAATTTATACTTCCAATCTTTCTGCTTAAAATATTTATTTTTTTTCCATGATGGATACTTCAATTTCATAATTTCAACAATTTTATCTAATTGTATCTCAGTATTCTCAAATTCAAAAAATCGTAAGGATGCTGCATGAAGCAAATGATCAATATATAAATATTCTAATTCATCTTTGATACTGTCTTTACAAATCGAACATTCAATGAAATTACTCAAAATTTCCATTGATTCAAAAATATCTTCTAATTTTCTATGGTATGTTTTCTGATGCATTGTTGACCCTTCATGCAAGACATATGAGTATAAAGGCTCATTGACATAAATAATTTTATTGGTATATAAGCCATATGAAGGAACTACTGCCAGGTCTTCATAAAAGCGAAGCTTTGGAAAATATAAGTTATAACTCTCCAGCAAAGAGCGACGAATACATTTTCTCCATGGACTTGCATTATGTAATACATAATTTTTTTGAAGATCTATTGAGTTAGGATAGGTTTGATCTAACGTACTTAAAATATTTCCTTCTCTTTTAATATAAGCATCACACCAAACAAGGTCTGCATCACTTTTCTTCTGCGCATGCATTAACTTTTCTAACATTTCTCTGCTAATTTCATCATCAATATCAATAAAACATATAAACTCCCCTTTGGAATGTTTTATTCCGATATTTCGAGCGATTGCCTGACCTTGATTTTCTTGAGTAACTATTTGAATTTTATCATGATTAGAAGCTAGCTTTTCAAGCATTTTTAAACTATTATCGGAAGAACCATCATTAACAAAGATTACTTCATAATCGTCATAAGTTTGATTTAAGAGGTTCTCACAACAGTTTTTGATATATTTCTCCGCATTATAAACAGGAACAATAACACTTACTTTTGGCATATTCTCACCTATATATACCCTTTCAGACTATCTAAATCTTCACGATACATTTTTTCAAGCATGTCTAATGTTTCTAAATGCTTTTCATAAATAAACCGACGTTTTTTGTAATCTTTGCCCATAGCCGCACCTGTAGCTGCTTCTTCACAATGAAATATTTTCAAACTGGGATCATAAACGCTTTTCATATGATTTCGAATTAACTGTACAAATAAAATATCTTCTTCACCATAAAAATGTGTTCTATTATCCAAACCATCAAATTTATTAATATAGATTGGTGAAAAAATCATGCAACAGCCATGTAAGCGAACATTTTCCATTCTTGGATCAGGAATGATCTCTTCTCTAAAATGATGTCTTATTTTTTTCCAATGAATCAATTTACCAATATATTTATATAAAAATAAATGAATTGATTCTATAAACAATTTATTTTTTATCAGTAGTTTTTCTACACGCTTTCGATCATCATCAATTTCATTAAGCTTTAAAATTTGTTTAGGATATTTGCAAACTGTACCATCTTTTAAGTGAATTTCTGGACCTAATACAGCAAAATGGCTCTTTTCATATTCTTTTTTGATTACCGAAAAGAAATCATTCTGTATTATCTCAGTATCATTATTCATCATACAAATAAAATCACAACCCAGTTGATATTTCGCATAATGAAATCCAACATTATTTCCTCCTGAAAAACCAAGATTTTCTTCGTTTAACAATACTGTAATATCTTTATCATCCTTAAACATACTATCTAATGTTTTTCCGCTATTGTTAGGAGAAGCATTATCAACAAGGACAATATGATATTTTTTTGTGTCTATTTTTCTTTTTATTGAATTTACGCATCTTAATGTTTCTTCTAAAACCTGATAATGCAGTATCAGGAAAACAATTTCATATTTACTCATAAAATCCTTTCGTAATTATTCAGCACAAATTAACTGAACAAATAGATTATACCACACTGTTGTTTTAATGCTTATAAAATTTGTTTATTTATAAAAATAAATGAAAAATGATTTTGACTAAGAAATGTACAAAATCATTTATCTTTATCATATAAAATCTCATTATTATATAACTTAGAAGTCATTCTAAGCTGTTCATTTAATTCCTCCCAGCCAAGTTCTTCTACCAGTGTAGGTGTTTCACTAAATAAATTTGTTCCTAAACCTAATCTATCCTCATTAAATTTTATTCCCATACTTGCAAGAGTCGTAGGAAAAAAATCAAAAGAAGATACTTCTCTGTCATTTCCCTGATATTCAGCTGCAGAGTTAATAAAAACATAATAGCCTTTCCTTACATAATTTGAATCTATGGATGCAAAGAAATCATTATCCATTGTCAGATGATCGCCCGCAATAACAATCGTTGTATTTTCATAAAAATCTTGTTGTTTGATCCACGTAAGAAAATTATAAAGCTGACGACTTGCACAAGCAATAACATTCTCATATTGACTTTCATAAACTTGTTCACACTCATCACAAAGATAACCATCAAAAAAATGTGTATCGACTGTCAGCATTGTTAAATTGAAAGGTTCGGATCCTTTAGCCAATTCTTTAACTTCTTCTTTAGCAAACTCATATAACTTGCTATCTTCATATCCCCACCATACATAATAGTTTTCATCGATATATTGTTTCTCTTTTGCTGCAATATAATCAACAATGTCATAATTCCCATGTTGTGTAAAATACTCTCTTCTTCCGCCAAAAGAGGCATCCGATCCTATCAGTAATTTTTGACGATATCCGGCTTCACTCAAAATATCACCTATAGATGTAGCCCCTGGCAAAAAAGATCTAAACGATCCATATGAATTACCATCAATTGGAATCAAAAGAGGTAAACCAGATGTTTGAGCAACCATCGCTCCAACAGTCCATCCTGTTCCTTCAGGAACATAGAATCCCCCATTAGTGTTAAAAGTAAGATTTTCTTCAGCAATTTCATAAAGTTCTGGTATTAAATTACTTTCTTCAACCCCTCCAAGCTCTTCAGAATAATAACTTATTTCCATAGATTCCATAAAAATATAAATCAAATTTCTTTTTTGCTCCGGAAAATCAAATTCAACCTCAGAAGGATCAATATAATAATCTTCGAATAATGTTGAATTTCTTAAAAGACTTTGCAAATAAGAAAATAAGCCGATTGAATGACCAGAATAGATAAATGATATAATACATATTACAAATGAAAGCTTTAGAATATGTTTGTCAAAAATAATAGAAATCCTGTTTTTAATTTTAATCAAAATATAAATGAAGAAAAAAAGAAAGCAACAGTAAATAAATGGCAACAATAAACAATCATATACAAACTTCCATATAATTGAACTATCTGCTCCTTCCATAGGTACCATTAAAAGAAAGACAATCTGAGAAACAGATATTTCACCAAAATTGCCCAATATCCATAATACTCCCGTTATAAAAAAGATAGATAAATAAACAAGCAGATAACTTAATATCCATTTTGTTTTTCTCATTTTTACTCCTCCGCTCGTTTGTATAAACTGAAAAATTCATGCTTTTATTTGTTAACACAAAATATTAAAATAATAAAATATTTATTTTTCATCTATCAGCCGAGCAATCAAATCACAAAAATTCTTGTTATTTGATTCATAAGGTTTGGTCGTAAAATCATGCAATTCAGAAATCTTTTCTTCGAGCTCATCTACTTCAACACAACCCAAAATATACCCAAATCCGGCAAACTTCGTCGTAATCTCTACCTGATGATCATTTTCATGTTCACCATACTTGGCTCTTCTTGCAACAGCAATGACCTTCTTTTGATGATTGATTCCATTGATGATCGAACCAACACCTGCATGCGTAATCATATAATCACATTCCTCAATATATTGATTCAGCTGTTCCTGGCTGCAGAAATCAAATATCTCCATTTGACTGCTCTGATAATGGGTCTTACCTGCCTGAACGATCACTTTTCCTTGAATGATCCCTTTATCGATCAATTCATCCACCTTTTTCAAAAGACGCCCAAAAGTCTTATCCTGCGTCCCTAACGTTACAAATACCATTAGAAAATCCACCCTCCATAAACAGCATCAGGATATAATTCCAGCATGCTTTCCCACTGTACTACAAAATAATCCGCGATCGGATAAACCAGCTTCCCTGCCATGCTCTTTGTATAAATATTGGCAAAAGTTTCAATATAGATCACTTTTTTCCCAAATAAATGAGCAATATAGCACATCGGCACAGCGGTATGACTTCCCGTAGATACGATGACATCCGGTTTTTCTTTTAAAAACAAATAAAGACTTTTCAAACAGTTAAAAGGAAAAACAAAGATATATTTCCACATCTCATGCTTTGTCGCATAAACAAGATAGTATGTCTTATATTGATCTTTTAAAAATAACGTCGAAGGTGTTTTTTCAGACACGAAGACTGATTTATATTTAGAAAAAAGAGGCTTCAACTGGAGCAGTTCATTTAGATGGCCTCCCATACTTGAAATAAACATAACCTTTTTCATAACATTTCCTCATTAAATTTACCAGCTACATTCTATCACGTTTCATACAAAAAATCATTCCAATTTTATATTCTTAAGCTATTTTCAGAAAAACTTCACAATTATTTATCTTTCAAAAGTCATACTGCTTCAGCTTATTCACAATATTTAAAAAAAAAGCAAGTTGCCTTGCCCTTAACGTTTTAAATTCACCATCATCTCTACTGTTTTTGGATCATAATGGGAGAAGAATAAGCTTTCTTTTTCATCGAGCACTGAGATCAGCTTCATATCTTCTTCATCCAATGTAAAATCAAATACATTTATATTTTCAATCATTCTTTCTTTATGTGTTGACTTAGGAATCACAACGACATTGCTTTGGATCAAATATCTTAGAGCGACCTGAGCAGCACTCTTGGAATACTTTTCGCCAATCTTTACTAAAA
>NZ_CALVGS010000052.1 GCF_944327115.1 uncultured Traorella sp. | reverse complement strand
AAATAAATATTCAAAAGAATTGATCAAGAATATCGTAATTACTGCTTTGGTCGGAGCTTTAGCAATATATGCAGGATATGTCATCGTATTTGAATGGGCAGCTGCATATTTCCCATCAAGAAGTTTGCTGGGTGAAGAGATTATTGGCGGATATACGATGTTTGCCGATATATTTGGCAGAGAAACACTGATTGAACATTATCGGCTCTATTATTTACTAGAAGGATTGGTATCATATTTTTTGATATCTTTGGAATTTGGATTGCTGACGATTTATGTATCACTACGGACAGATAAGAAATATTTGATCGTACTGATTCCATTTCTCTTTTATGTAATCAGTGCTTTGATGGGATCAGGAGAGCTGGATTATTATTCGGTATTGGCTTATACGGCACCATCAACTTATCAGTATCTCATGACAATCTATCTTGCCTGTTATCATGTAATTGTTTTAGTAATAATAGGTGGAATAATTTATTATTATATTAGGAAAAATAAGGAAAGAATCATATAGACTGACTGATTTATAGTCATGAAAGATAATAATTCTTAAACGGCTCTACTAATGTATTATTGCGAGGTTCCATTTTAGAAGGTAACGGATTTTTGATGATTTCTGGAAGATTCAATCTATAAAAACAAATAGATTGTGTGGAAGAATTGAGAGGTGTGAAAATGAAAAAAAATAGAATATCATTACCTATAATTTCTGGCTCATTTTTAACAAATGTGGAAGCAAATACAAAGACGCGGACTGGTAAAACAATAACTTATTCAGGTACAACAGTTGTTACAGGTTTAACAATACCATCCATATCTACAAGTAGCGGAATAATTCCTAACTGCCTAGAAAATGTAAAATCAAAAATTTCAGGATTCAGATTTGCTTTCTAATGGATCTATAAAACTATGAAAAGAATATGGATTCGCTACTTTATAAAAACTGTCATACTATTTATTGTTTTATCAGCAATTATGTTTTATACCCAAGAAGGAGATTCTTTAAGGGCCAGATTTGGTGAGCCAACACCGGAACAGCTTTATTTTGTGAATGAATTAAATAATACGAATGAAATATATTTTGCGATGTGTACGCCTTTAGAAACAACTTTTATGTTTGGTATGGGGTTATGGCAGATTCTGATTCCTCTCATATCTACCTATTCAGTATTTTCATTTCTTGTATATAAAGATAAAGTGATGCATTTTACGGCAATAAGAAAAAATAAATATTCAAAAGAATTGATAAAAAATATAATATTGACCGCCTTGATTGGCGCTTTGGCTGTTTACATAGGATATGTCATCGTATTTGAATGGGCAGCTGCCTATTTCCCGTCAAGAAGTTTGCTTGGTGAAGAAATCATTGGCGGTTATACAATGTTTGCGGATATATTTGACAGAGAAACACTGATTGAACACTATCATTTGTATTATTTGGCCGAAGGATTTGTATCATATTTTTTGATTGCTTTGGAGTTTGGCTTATTGACGATATATGTATCATTAAGAACAGATAAGAAGTATTTGATCGTACTGATTCCATTTCTCTTTTATGTAATCAGTGCTTTGATGGGATCAGGAGAGCTGGATTATTATTCGGTATTGGCTTATACGGCACCATCGACTTATCCGTATCTCATGACAACCTATCTTGTCTGTTATCATGTAATTGTTTTAGTAATAATAGGTGGAATAATTTATTATTATATTAAGAAAAATAAGGAAAGAATCATGTAAAAATGATCTAACTGAATAATTTTACGAAGAATTTATTGTATGTGAATTGTATAAAAAGTTATTTAAATATATATTGAGAACCAATTTGATGGAAAGAAGGTAATTGTAATGAATAAAGTAAAAATAATTTTATGTAATGTTATTTATATTGATTCTGAAAGCGTATTTGGTGTATGGATATGTTAAATATTATTAAAAAGAAAATTTCACTTTATTTTAATTACATAACAATTGCAATTATTATTCTTTTTTCATTCTTTTTGTATTTTGATATTTCAAGGGTTTTAGGCTATTTTAATGGAGAAATGTATTACAGTATAGGAAGTAATTTTCAGCCTCTTTTAATTATTTATTTAGGTGAATTTGTATTATTGTTTTTTAATCAGGAACCTATGGAAATGATGGTTACAAGATATACTCTTTGGTTAGATTATGTCGTTGATAGAATTTGTCGTAATATGGTTTTGGTTCTGGCTTATTTAGTTCCTATCTGTTTTGTTCTTTTTACAACACATATGTGTAATTTATTTGAAGTGATACAAGTTTATTGTTATCAGTGTTTTACAGCTCTGTTGTTTATTTTTATAATAATATATTTTGAAAAGATTGGCAAAAAAGATTGGTCTTATATTTTTTTTCCAATAGTATTATGTTCCTCAATTATGACGAATAATGACTTTCTTCAATCAATAAATATATTTTATGGTATATATCCGAGCGGTCCGAATATGCAGCTGTCACACTTTGTTATTTACTTGTTGCTGTATGTATTGATTTATTGGTTGATAGTAAAGGGAAAAGAGATTGTTCATGATGAAGACGATTAAATTAGTTTTGATTCAAATTTTATATATTTCTATATTTTTACTTATTTTATGTGAGTCGCAGTTACAAAATTATTATTTTCAAGGAAATGAATTATCTGAAATATTGAAAGCTGCTTCTTTTCAGTTTACAAATAATCCAATGGCTCAAATTCGTCTGTTTATATTCTATTCATTATTATTTACGCTTATAAGCATCAATATGGTAGTACAGGTATCCGATGAATATGGGCTGGATAGTTTTATAATATATCGCTTTCAAAATAAGAAAAACTATATTGAATATGAATTAAAAAAAATCGTAAAAAAAGGTATCGAACAATTTATACTGATATTTCTATCTATTCTTCTTGCCAGCTTGATTTTTGTGTTTTTAATCAGAAACTATAACTTTTCATTTACAAGCTTTATTATGCTTTTTATATTTAGTGTTAAATATGGATGTATATATGCTTCTATGTCAATATTGGCAAAGATACTTCTAACTCGATTTAATGTTAATGTTATTACAGTGGTTATTTTGATCATTTATATCTTTATAATAATGTTAGATATTAATTTTCATTTTTTAGATTTAATATTCTTTTCAAATTCAATGATGGGCATGATACAAAATATCATTTGTTTAATTATTTGCAGTGTGATCTATTATCTTATCTTAAAATATAGAAAGGAAATAGTGTAGAGGTACATATTATGAGTATTGAATTAGTCAAAGTTACAAAAGGATTTAAAAATAAACCTTTATTTCATGATTTCAGTTATACGTTTGAAAAAGGGAAAACTTATGTTATCCTGGGAGATAATGGTGTAGGAAAGAGCGTATTGTTACGAATGATTTGTGGTTTTTCATTATGTGATTCGGGAAAAATATTGATTGACGGCAAGCAATTGGGAAAGGAATATGATTTTATTCAAAATGCTGGAGTTTGTATCAATAATCCTGATTTTGTTCCATATTTAAGTGGAATAAAAAATTTGGAAATAATTGCATCTATAAAAAAGATATGTGGTAAAGAAGATTTATATAAATGGGCGGATATCTTTGAAATGAAGGGTGAAATTGATCGTACCTATCGTAAATATTCGATGGGTACAAAGCAAAAATTACGGTTAATTCAGGCATTTATGGAAGACCCTGAGTATATTATTTTGGATGAGCCTTTTAATGGATTGGATCACAGCGTGAAGAAAAAATTGATTGAGATTATTCGAAATGAGCAGAAAAATGGGAAAACGATGATTCTTACAAGCCATTATCTTGAAGAGGTTTCACAGTTTGATTGTGAAATTTTAGAATTAACAAAAAACCATTTAGAAAAAGTGAAGTTTAATGAGAATTAAATAAAGATAGATGAGTCAGTTTTATGCAAGATATTTTAGATGAACATGTATTGAAAGAAATGGAGGATAGAAGGTTGATAGGTAATAGTAGTTTTATATTGAGAAATAAATGCAAGAAGATAAAAAAATATGGAATGATATTGCTTGGTTTTTTACTTCTGGCTTGTACGCCTAAACAACTAAAGCTTATTGACAATAATAATCCAGACTTGACAGAAAGCATGAAAAATTTCTTTCAGGCTGATGCAGATACTTATGTAAAGGGAGAACATTTTCAAGTAAAAATATTAGATGTTTCAAAAGTATTTTATGATGACCCTTATTATGGTGAATCTTATATTTATCGTTATCAGATCGTTATAGCGCCACTTTATGAAGAAATGATTCATATTAAAAAATTTTCTTTTTCACTTGATCAAAAACTTGTTGATTATTATAAACAAGAGCCGGGTTATATGACATTTGATAGTTTTATTATTCCATATTTTGAAGACTTTGAAATACCGGTAAAATATGATTCTAATGAATTTGTAGCATATTATTTTGATAAGACATTAGGAAATATGGGAAATGCCAGAGTGAAGAATAATTTTAGTGAAGAAGAATATGAGAAAGGTATGTCAACGCTTTATGTTACGATTGTTTGCAGTAATATGGAAGAAACGATACCAGTAGAGTATGTAGGACAGATCCATACTTATGATCGTTATGAAGATATACCGGAGGATCGGGAAGATTTAAAAGCTTTGTATCTGGATGGCAGTTGCAGAGAAACAGCAGGTCCTTATGAAAAAGAGATATCTGATGATTGATGGTACAGAAGGGAGGGATATAATATGCTTAAAAGAAAATTATTCATTACAGTATTTTTGATGAGTATAGGCTGTTGTATCTTTCTTCTTGCAGGAAATCGTTCATATCAAAATCAAACGGTCACAATACCAGACAAAAAAGATTATAAGTTGAATTTTGAGAATATCACTCTATTCACAGAAAATATAGATAAAGAAGAGAGTAAAAGTATAAATTTTTATCTCAAGATATCCAGTAATACGAATATAAATATAGATGAACATGATAAAATGAATATTAAGATTACGTTTCCTGAATTTTTTGCGGGAACAACCGGTTTTACAAGTGCCAAGTCTGAAATATTACCTAAAAAAATAAGCAAAGACCAATCTTTACAAGTACCTATCATGACTTATTTGGTTCCTGCTGATATTTATGAAAATTTGGAAATACCAAAAACGTTGAAGATAACGGTATATTTAAATGATCAGCTATTTGCGGAAGAAGACTTGGATGTGATCATACAAAATGTATGATAAGTATTTAGAGATTATGAGTGTAAACGAATTGATATAGTAGTATCTATTTTGATGGTTTCGTATCGGATAATATAAGGAGATCATATGAAAGAGAAATTAAGACAATCATTGGTATTTCGGTTATTTATTGTTGTGGCAGGCTGTCTATTGCTGATCAGTGTCGTTGGTGTTATTCAGATGATAAGGTGGAGGGAACCTGACAGAGGAACAATTTTTGATAATTATACATATGCTAATTGTGCAAAATTTGAATATATTGAAGAAGAAAATGAAAAATATTTATATGTGGATAGCGGAGCAACGGGTAATCCATTATTAACTTATTTTTATGGCTTAAAATTTAGTAAGACCGATGAAGAAGCGAATGATCGGTGGCTTTATAAAATTACATATAATTGGAATGAGTATTGTGACAACTGTGAGGAAACAATTGTGCTGTTGAGTGAAGATGGTTTAAGTGTCAATGGTTTCAAATATGTTCCTGAAAGCTCTGATCCTGAGGAATATTATCAGCTTGTGCTCGATCAGATCGCTTATCTGTACGAAGAATATGGTGAATACAAAGAAGATGTAGAATAGGTCAGGTGAGTGTATGAAGAAAATAATATGTGTAGTATGGATGATGTTTGCTCTTATCGTTGCCGGGTGCTCACAGGTTCAGGATAAGTTTCCGGAAGATTCTTTTTACAGCGCTTTAGGTGTTAAATTTGAATATGTCGATGATGACGGGTATATATTTGTCAATCGGGCAAATGGTTATCCCATGATCATGTTCTTTCCTAATGTTTCCCGTAATATAGAAAAAACGGATGAAGCATTTGAAGGAGATTGGATATATCGACTGACTTACAATTGGAATGGTTATTGTGTGGGATGTGAAGAAACGATCGTATTGGTTAATGAATCCGGTGTAAGCATTGATGGTGTCAAGTATGTTCCTAATGAAGATGCAAATGAAAATTACATGGATCGTTTATTGGAGGAACTGGATATGATGTATGAATATTTTGATGCTTATAAAGTGTCAGATTGAGCTTTAAAATGATGAATATTAAATATAGCTCCTGTTTGTTTGGCAAACAGGAGTTTTCTGTTGTGATTTTTTATAAAAGTTTGATTATAAATTTTTTTATTACCGGGAATCTTCCGGCATAAAATGAGGGAGATCATATCAAAAGTACAGGCATTATTTTGGAGATTGTAAAATAAAAATTGAAATTATTTATCAAAATATTTTAATTATAATTAAAATTTTATTTCATTTCAGATTGAATCATGTTATACTATACATGTTAAGAAAGCGGTTTCCAGGAGGGCTCGAATGAAATTTAAATGTGAAGAGAGAAAAATCTTGTGGGGTGGCGCAACAGCCGCAAGTCAATATGAAGGAGGATGGAATGAAGGTGGAAAGGGTATTGATACCCAAGATTGCAGACCTTATATGAAGAGAACATCAAATGCAACGACGAATACCCGTTTATTAACGAAAGATATCGTTGAGCAGGCAAAGATGTCTAAAGACGGTTATTATCCGTTCCGTAAAGGATCAGACGGATATCATCGTATGGAAGAAGATATTGCATTATTGAAAGAACTGGGCATTGATATGTATCGTTTTTCTATAAGCTGGGCCCGTTTATTTCCAAAGGGTGATGAACAAGAACCGAATCAGGAAGGGATCCATTATTATGACAAAATTATAAAAAAACTGCATGATGCAGGTATAAAGATATTTTTGACCATGAATCATTATGCAATTCCTCTACACTTGGTAGAAGCATATGGTGGTTGGACAAATCGAAAGCTTATTGATTTTTATGTAAGGTTTGCAAGGGTCGTATTTGAAAATTGGGGCGAATATATTGATTATTATCTGCCATTTAATGAAATTAATGCTGGTTATTTTTCACCTTATAACGGTGTAGGACTATTGAAACCTGTGGAGGGAGATTATGATCAATCTCTTGTTTTTAAGTCGTTACATCATCAATTTGTTGCTAGTGCAAAAGTTATTGAACTTGGTCATTCTATGGTCAAAGGGAAATTTGGCTGTATGATTGCTTGCTTTTGTTACTATCCTTATTCATGTAGTCCTGAGGATAATATGAAGATGGTTACTGAAGAAAATACAAATACCTGGTTTTGCGCAGATGTGTTAGCAAGAGGTAAATATCCGTCTTATATGACACGATTTTTCGAGGAACGTGGTATTGAATTTGAGATAACAAAAGAAGATGAAGACGTTTTATTTAAAAATACTGCTGATTTTGTTTCCTTCTCTTATTATCAATCTTCAGTTGTTTCTTGTGAGGAAAAAGAAAAAACAGCCGGAAACTTGGTAGTAAGTACAAAAAATCCTTATTTAAAAGCCACTGAATGGGGTTGGCAGATTGATCCCATCGGTTTGAGAGTCACATTAAATAAAGTATATGATCGATATCAAAAACCTGTCTTCATTTCAGAAAATGGATTGGGAAGCAGAGATGTTTTGGAACCAGATCTAACGATCCATGATGAATATAGAATCAGATATCTTAAAGAACATTTTGAACAAATCGAAGAAGCCATTCAAGATGGCGTGGATTTAATCGGGTATATAATGTGGGGAATCATAGATATCGTATCTGCAGGAAGCTGTGAAATGGAAAAACGTTATGGTGTCGTTTATGTAGATGCGGATAATTTTGGAAATGGAACATATAATCGTTATAAGAAAGACAGTTTTACATGGTATCAGAATTTTATTAGAGAGAAGAGGAAAAGTGTACATGGAAAATAAAAGTTTGGCAGGGTTGATTACAGAACAGCAAAATCCGGATACAGTTGATATAGACAGCTGCTCAACTGAAGAAATTCTTATAAAAATAAATAATGAGGATCAAAAGGTTGCAGATGCTGTAAAAGAGCAGATTCCGGCAATAACAGCTTTAGTAGATGCGGCCTATGCAGCAGTGAAAAATGGCGGACGTATCATTTACATAGGAGCTGGTACTTCAGGGCGTTTAGGTATTTTAGATGCTTCTGAATGTCCCCCTACTTATGGGGTTTCAGCGGATTTGGTGCAGGGAATTATTGCCGGAGGAGAAAAAGCTATCTTTGCAGCACAAGAAGGAGCAGAAGATTCATTTGATCAATGCATCAAAGACTTGAATGAAAGGAATTTAAGTTCTAAAGATATCGTTATTGGTCTTGCCGCAAGCGGGAGAACACCTTATGTCATAGGAGCTTTAAAGTATGCGGCTTCTATTGGCGCAGTAACAGGCAGCATTTGTTGTGTTGAAGATGCGGATATTTCAAAATATGCTGATTTTCCGGTAGAAGTGGTAACGGGTCCGGAAGTAGTGACAGGATCAACGAGAATGAAAGCCGGAACAGCAGAAAAAATGGTTTTAAATATGATATCTACTGCAACGATGATAAAAATGGGAAAAGTTTTTCACAATTATATGGTTGATGTCCAGGCAACGAATGTGAAGCTGGAAAAGCGTGCCAATGGTATGTTGAAAAAACTTTTGAAAATTGATGATGAAGAAGCGCATGATTTATTTGCTGAGAGCGGAAAGAACGTAAAAACTGCCATCATCATGCATATCATGAATATGGATAAGACAAATGCTCAAAAGGTTTTAGAAGAAGCTGACGGACATATTTCCAAAATAATCAGAACAGGTGTATAAAGGAGGTTTCATTAGAATGGAAAACATGGAATTAATTGTATTTGAATTAGTAAGCAAGGGCGGTAATGCGAAAGGATTGGCTTATGAGGCAATTGCTTGTGCAGAAAAGGGAGAATTTGAGAAAGCCGAAGAATTATTAAATGAGGCCAATGAAAGTCTGGTATCTGCACATAAGGTGCAGACAGAAATGATTCAAGAAGAAGCTGCCGGCAAACATCATGAAGTCACGGTTTTATTTGTTCATGCACAGGATCATTTAATGGCGGCTATTGAAGTTTGTACACTCGCGGAAAATTTGATCCGTATGAATAAACGATTATATGATTTAGAAAATAAGTAGGAATATAAATGAAATATAAAGAAATTAAAATTCAGGATAAAACAATTCGTGGCTTTTTGCATGAAGGAACAGGTCATGATATCGTTTGTATCATACATGGGTTTATGGGTAATAAAGCGGATCACCACTTTATGCTTCGTACATTTGGAGATGATATTTGTCAGGAAGGTTTTTCAGTATATCGATTTGACTTTTTAGGTTCCGGGGATAGTGATGGTAGTTTTTTTGAAGAAGAAAGTATCAAGAGTCAAATTGAGCAATGCCAATATATAGTTCGACAATTTCAGAAGGAAAATTATAAGGTACATTTATTTGCTTTTAGTTTGGGTGGGGTTATCGCCTCTCATGTGGCTAAAAAGATGAATGTAGAATCATTGTTTTTATTATCACCGGCCGGAAATTTTGATGAAATATTATTTCAAATGACACGTGATTCAATGGATGAAAGTAATTTAGAAGTAAATGGATTTAAAATAAATCCAAAGCTGATGGAAGAAAGTAAAAATTTTGAATATTTTAGTGGAATTGACAGGTATCAGGGACCTATAAAAATTGTTCAGGGCACAAAAGATCAATATGTGACAATGGAAAGCCTGGATAATTATAAGAAGGCTTATACAGGAGCTGAAGTGATTTTAATTCCTGATGCTGATCATTGTTTCAGCAGAATTTCATATACAGAAAGCGTTCGAAAGGAGGTTCATGATTTTTATGGCAGAATTAAAAACTTGGCAAGTAAAGAATAAGGATATGCAGAGAAAATATAGATCCTCTGCAGGTGTGACAGACTATGATATTCCCATTTTCGGATATAAGAGTGCTTTTCTTATTCTTATCGTTACATTTGGATCTTTATTTTTGATACCTCAGGCATGTGAGTGGATGAAGATCGACTATCGTTTGCCTACCGTCTTGTTTGGAGGACTTTTCTCAGGATTTTCGGTAGCTTTTTCTCAGTTTTTCATAGAAAGAAAGACAGGGATATGTAAATCATTTTGGATCGTTGGATTGCTCTTATCTGTATTTATAGCTTTTTTGATCTTTTTAGTCGTATATACAGGTATAATAGCGTAATTGTAAAATAATATTTCAAAAAAAATAAAAAATTAATAAAATATTATTGCAGGAAAGCGATTACAATGCTATAATGAGCATGGTTAGAAAAACAGAAAGGAGATTGTACATGAAAGTATTGTTAGTTTGTTCGCAGGGGATGTCGAGTGCTATTTGTGCAAAAGCATTACAGGAAGCAGCAAAAAAGGATGGAATTGATATGAGTGTTTCTGAATGCAGTACGCAAGCTTTTGCAGAAGAAATTAAGAACGGGTATGCGATTGGGTTAGTTGCTCCGCAAATTCGTCATCGTTACGATGTATTGAAGGCTCAGGCGACTGATGCCGGGGTTCCTTGCGTATTGATCCAGCCACAAGGCTATACGCCATTAGGCGGATCAAAATTATTAGCTCAGATCAAATCTGAGTTAGGCGATTTAAAATAATAAATTGAAAGAGAGGGAAATTAAAGATGTTTGATAAAATCACAAAATTTATGGATGAGAAATTATCAACACCAATGGCCAAGTTAGCAGAGCAGCGTCATTTACGTGCCATTCGTGATGGTATTATTGCTACATTACCGTTAATCATTGTTTCATCAATGTTCATGGTTATTGCTTTCTTGCCAAATTCAATGCCAAGTGATTGGGGGATTACACAGTTTATAGCTGCAAATCAGACGAAGATATTAATGCCATATCGTGTTTCCATGTATATTATGACATTATATGCTGTATTCGGTATTGGTTATTCATTGGCACAGTCCTATGATTTAGACGGTCTGTCAGGAGGAATTCTTTCAGAATTAGCATTCTTGTTAACCATTATTCCTTCATCGATTCCTGCAGTTACAGAAGGAATAAAAACTTTAGCGGCTTCAAATGAAGAATTAGCCAATTTTCTTTCACAAGTACCATCAGGATTTGTATTGCCAATGGGTAATTTAGGTTCTGCCGGAATGTTTATCGGAATTATTGTTTCATTCTTTGCTGTTGAAGTCTTCAGATTTACACAGAAAAGTGGATTCAAAATTTCTATGCCGGCTCAGGTACCGGCTTCAGTTGCCAGATCTTTTGAAGCATTAACGCCAACTGCTATCGTTTTATTAGTTGTCGCAACGATAACGATGTTTATTGGAATTGATGTACATTCTATCGTAGCTACCATTATTTCACCATTAATCAAGGCTTCAGATTCTTTGCCATCTGTATTCTTGATTATCTTCTTAGCACAATTCTTCTGGTCATTTGGTATTCATGGCTGGTCAATCGTAGGGTCATTGGCTCGTCCGTTATGGCTGGTATTATTGGAAGCAAATACGACAGCATTCGTTTCCGGTACAGAGATAACGAATATTGCTGCTGAGCCATTCTATCAGTGGTTTGTCATGATCGGAGGTTCAGGTGCAACATTGGGATTAGCGATCTTATTTGCCTTTAAAGCACGTTCTGCATATGGTAAAGCTTTAGGAAAAACAGCATTGATTCCATCAATATTTAATATCAATGAACCGATGATTTTCGGAGCACCTATCGTATTAAATCCAAGATTGATCATTCCATTTATTATTGCACCGCTCTTAAATAGCTTGATTGCCTGGATCGCAACATCCATGGGACTTGTTAATCGTGTAGTTGCCAGTTCACCTTGGACGCTGCCGGGACCAATTGGAGCATTCCTTGCTTGTGGTAATGATTGGAGAGCTGCTGTATTAAATGTATTGTTGATTATCTTATCGATCATCGTTTATTATCCATTCTTCAGAATGTATGATAACGGATTATATAAAGAAGAATGTCAGGATGTATCAGTAAGTGAGGCTTAACTAAATAGAAATGCTCTGTTAGAATAAAACAGGGCATTTATTGTAAAAGGAGGACATATGAGAAAATTAGGAATATCGATCTATCCGGAAAAATCAGATAAAGAAACAATTCTGTCTTATATTGACAAAGCGGCAGCACGTGGATTTTCAAGAATATTTTCTTGTTTATTATCAGTAGAAAAAAGCAAGGAAGAGATAAAACAGGATTTTAAAGAAATTAATTTATATGCGAAAGAAAAAGGTTTTGAAATTATCGTAGATGTGGCCCCAAGAGTTTTTTCACAACTAGGAATCAGCTATCAGGATTTGTCTTTCTTTAAAGAAATCGGAGCTGACGGATTACGTCTGGATGTCGGATTTACAGGAAGCGAAGAATCACTCATGACATTTAATCCATATGATTTAAAAATTGAAATTAATATGAGCAATGATGTCAGTACCATTGATACGATCATGGATTATCAGCCAAATCGTTATAATTTATATGGTTGTCATAATTTTTATCCACATGCATATTCAGGTCTGGAAATAAAATTCTTTAAAAAATGTACAGAACGATTTAAAAAGCATGGTTTGCATACCGCTGCCTTTGTCACAAGCCAAAATGAAAATACCTTTGGATCATGGCCGGTTACAGAAGGTTTACCAACATTGGAAATGCATAGAAATTTACCTATCGATGTACAGGTTCAGCATTTTATCGCAATGGATTGTATAGATGATATCATCATTTCTAATTGTTATCCAACAGATGAAGAATTAGACAGCGTGAGTAACTTGGATTTATCTTTGGTCACATTTCATGTAAAGCTGGAAAAGAATGTTCCCGAAACCGAACAAAAAATATTATTTGAAGAATTGCATTTCAATCGGGGCGATAAAAATGAGAACATGATTCGTTCTACGCAAAGCAGAGTGAAATATAAAGGGCATGATTTTGAATTATTTCATCCAAAAGAAATGATTCAAAAAGGAGATATCGTAATTGAAAGCAGTAAATACGGGCATTATGCGGGAGAGCTTCAAATAGCACTGCATGATATGAAAAATACGGGTATGTCGAATGTCGTGGGACATATAAGAGAAAATGAAATATTTTTATTGGATTACATCAAACCATGGCAAAAATTTCGTTTCGCAAAGGATGAAGTATGCGATATTATGTAGGAATTGATGGCGGCGGAACAAAGACAGCTTTTATTTGTTATTCAGAGAAAAATGAAAAAGTATGTGAATTTACGCTTTCCAGCTGTCATGTCCTGCAAGTCGAAGAAAATGAAGCCATACAAATTTTGGTTAGCGGTATAGAGAAAATATGCATGCAGAATAATATTGATATAGATGATGAAGTTTATATTTGTGCCGGATTGGCAGGTTATGGGAAAAATAAGGAAATCAGGGAAAAAATAGAAAGGATATGTGCCAAGAGCTTTCAAGGACATGCTTATATCATAAAAAATGATGCAGAGATTGCTTTGGAAGGAGCATTGAATGGAAAAGATGGGATCTTGTTGATTGCCGGTACAGGATCTATTGCACTGGCTAAACATAATGATGAGTATGACCGGTGTGGTGGCTGGGGATTCCAGATCGGAGATGAAGGAAGTGCATATTGGATTGCGAAAAGACTTCTTCAGGAATATTCCATGCAGTGTGACGGACGAAAACCTCAAACAGCACTTATGTCCTATCTTAAGGAAAAATGTGAAATAGATGATGATTATGATATGATAGCTTTCATCTCAAATGTTTTGGAAAATAAGCGTGATAAAATTGCAAATCTCGCAATATATGCATATGAATTGGCAAAAGAGAATGATGCCGCTGCAATTGTAATATATGAAGAAGCGGCAGAACATCTGTATCAAATGATCCATGCGTTGGAATCAGATTTCCCGGAAAATGTATTAGTAAGTTATGCCGGTGGCGTATGGAAAGCGGGTCATTATATTTTAGATCCGTTGAACAAATTATGTGATGAAAAAATAAAGATCATCGCTCCTCTTCACAATCCGGTATATGGAGCATATTTACTTGCAAGAGATGCATTTAAAGAGAAATAAATGAAAAAACAGCCGATATTCTTGCTTATTTAATAATTTAATCTTTCTTTGGCAATCAATTTAATGTTATTATAATATTATAATAAGGAGAGAGAGGTAACAGTGTGAGTTGCATATATAAAATAAAACAAGCATCATCTTCTTTTACTGCCACAGAAAAACGCATAGCAGACTACATATTGAATAATCGAGAACAAGCCCTGACATTTACGACACAAAGGTTAGCAGAAGAAACAGGTACTTCAGCTGCAGCGACAATTCGCTTTGCGCAAAAGCTGGGTTATAAAGGTATTACTGCTATGAAATTAGATTTAGCGAAAGATGAAGATGAAAGTGATGAATTATTTAATGTCTTAATTGAAAAAACTGATTCTGTCGAAGTAATGGTGAAGAAGATCCAAAAGATATCAGAACGTAATATTCAACAGACATACAAGCTCCTTGATATCACAAATTTAAAGAATGCAATAGATAAAGTAAAACATGCCAAGAATATCTATTTGATCGGAGTAGGAGGCAGTGGAATTGTTTGTATAGATTTTATGCAGAAACTGACCCGTATTAATAGAAATGTAATTTATCATGAGGATTTTGATGTGCTTTTAGCCAGATTGGCCCATATCAGCAAAGAAGATATTTTAATAGCCATCAGTTATAGCGGTGAAACCCAGATGGTAAACCTGGCTGTAGATTACGCAAAGGAAAATGAGGTTCCGGTTATAGCGATAACACAGTATAATGTGAAAAGTACGTTATCAAAAAATGCAGATATAAAGCTTTATACACCGATTGAAGAAAAAGAACTGCGCTTAGGTGCAATTTCTTCAAGAAATTCTGCATTGGTATTAACAGATCTGATTTACTATGGAATAGCAAAAGAAAACTTCAATGAAACCAAATCTGCTTTAACAAAGACAAGAAGCCTGATTCATAAATTAAAAAAGAACAAGTAATGGTAGTATTGTAGATTTTTATATAGGCAATCTTTATATTTTCATCAATCAATGATGAAAAAAATCTCCTGTTTGTGAACGCAAACAGGAGTTTCTATTATTTATAGATTTCTTTGTATAAGCGAACCATATCGCTGACTTTGATTTCTTTTCTTGTATTGCTTGGTGATCCGCTGGCATAAGCATCATTTGCCATTTTATCAATGCATCCGTCAAATGTTTCCTTATCAATGCCATATTCACTCATCGTAGGTACATTCATCTTGGCAAGGAAATCAACGAGATAATTGATGAAGTCATTGGCAGCTTTTTTGTCAGAAGTGCTGGTTGATACACCGGTGTAGCGGGCAATATCGGCAAAGCGATCATAAGCGCCATCAACGACATATTTCATGCAGCCTTCCAGTAACATGGCGTTACTTAATCCATGAGGCACATGGAAGAGGGCACCGATCGGGCGGCTCATACCATGAACGATCGTTACGGAAGAGTTATTGAAAGCAATACCTGCTTCTAAGGCAGCCAGTGACATCTGAATACGTGCTTCTTCATTAGATGGTTCGTTGTAAGCAATCAGAAGATTGTTGAAGATTCTCTTGATGGCACTAAGTGCAAAGGTATCGGAAAGTGGCTGTGCCTTTCTTGAAGTATAGGCTTCAACAGCATGGCAGAGGGCATCGATACCTGTGGAGCTTGTTACAGATTTAGGGGCACTCATTGAGAATAGTGGATCGATGATGGCTACATCAGGAATGAGGCAGGCACCTTTTAGAAGCATCTTTACTTCTGATGCGGTATCGGTGATGATCGTAAACATCGTTGCTTCACTTCCTGTTCCGGCCGTTGTCGGAATGGCAATCATCTTTGGCAGATCCATTTCAATGTTTTTACCCATGTAAGAAGCAATCGGTTCTTTTGACTGGTTCATCATAGCGATTGCTTTCATTGAATCAATCGGTGAACCGCCGCCGATGGCAATAAGGAAATCACATTCATTTTCCTGATAAGCTTTGACACCATCAGCAATCATGATATCATTTGGTTCGCCTGTAACACCGGCAAAGACAACAAATTTTTGATCATTGGCACTTAAGATATCAATGACTTTTTGGGCATTTCCCAGTTTGATCATCGTTTCATCTGTCACGATCAGGGCTTTTGTACCGCAAGATGCTATCGTGGCTTGAGCATCATTTAAAGCGTTAGAGCCGCTGATGATCTTAGATGGAGTTAAAAATGTATGTGCCATATTATTTCACCATATAGCCACGAATCAGCTTGCAGAGGTCATCATAGCCTCCCAAGAATGAATTGATGGTTGCTTTAAAGGCACCATAGTGTTCAAAGTCTTCAGGTTTTAAACCATCTTCATCATAGGCTTTGCGGAATTCTTCAAGTTCCATCAGCTTAGATAGATAATCCGGATTTACCGGCTGGCTCATATAGTCTTTGATCTCATAATCAGATTCATTATATTTAACCTGCCATGCATAAGGAATCGTCAGAACGATATCGCCGCCGATAAATGACAGCCAGTGATAAGGATTTCTGTAAGCAGCTACTAACAATTGTGTACGATAGCCTCTTTCCTTATATATCTGATAAGCATGCTTTACAACTGCGACACCTGCCCATTCCAATATTTCAGGTTCTACAAGCATTCCTTTTGCTTTGATATCATTTTTCAAATAGTCATCGACACGTCCTGCCATGATCGTACATACCGGATGCATCGTATCAATTGGCAAGCCTTCGGCTTCACGACGCTTCAGACCTCTTTCAACTGCTTCCGCAACGGCAATGGCCTGAGCAACGGTGAAGGAAACGGTCGCATTGATGCTGACACCACGATAGGTCATTTCTTCATAGGCTTCGATACCGGCTTTTGAAGCAGGAGCCTTTATCTGGGAATTTTCAACGGTTGCTGCCAGCTCGCAGGCATGATCGACCATCTTAGCGGCATTATTATAAAATTTAGCGTTTGTCTGGAAAGAGATACGTCCTTTCTGTCCGTTTGTTTCTTTAAATATAGGATAGAGAAGCTTGCTTGCTTTCGCTCCCATTGATTTGATCACTTCCCATGCTACTTCATCTTCACTGAAAGTCGGATTGTCAGCAATGATCTTTTCAATTGTCGGTTCCCATTCCTTCAATTCTTTTTTCAATACATTCAAAACGATGACCGGATTGGTTGTTGCGCCTACTGCACCGTTTTCAATCGCATAGCTCAGCTCGTTACAGCTGCAGGAGTCATTCCATACCTGTGTCTGCGGAAATTTTGTAACAGTTTCTAATAATTTTTTCATTTTGCCTTTTACCTCTTTCCTTTTTCTTTGTTGAAAAAATTAAAGTGAATCGCTATAATATTGAGGAGGATGGTGAAGAGATGAAATATAATCGAATCAATGAAATAGAAGCTTATCTTCGTAAAGTAAAATCATCAACGAATGAAGAGCTGCTGGATATTTTTAAGGTATCAATGCAGACGCTTCGTCGTGACTTAAAAGAGCTGGAAGACCGCAAGATCGTCAGCAAGGTATATGGAGGTGTCGTCATCAATGAGGATGATTCCATGAAAGGAAAGACCTTCATCGACATCAAATTGCGTTTAAGCTCTCACCTTGAAGAGAAAGAACGTATCGGTGAAGTTGCCGCAAAGGTCATCGAAGAAAACGATGTCATCTTTGTGGACTCCGGTACGACTGCCTGCCATATCATTCCTTATCTTGATAAGACAAAGAATATTACCGTGGTGACAAATAGTATTTTAGCAATGGAAGCTTTAAAAGATTGTGAGGATATGAAAGTCATCCTTCTTGGCGGGGAATATTGTCCTCGCATCCGAGGTTTTAATTTTGATGCAACACATGCGCATTACTATTATTCAAAAGCTTTTTTGGCGACGGTCGGACTTTCTCTGACAAGAGGTTTGACCAACATGGATCCACAGGACGGTATATTGAAGCGACAGGTGATAGAACGTTCTGACAAGGTCTATCTCATGTGTGACTCCAGTAAGATCGGCTGTGTAGCGTTCAATCGCTTTGCAGATCTTGAAATGATCGATGCGCTGGTTACGGACAAGCTTCCGGAAGTAAAATACATGAACTATTTCAAAAAACATCAAATCAAAGTCATTACACCTCAATAATCTTTGATTACAATTACATTCTAGGACAAGTTACTCACAATGTCAACAAAATATTATCAAAAGTTACTCAAAAAAAATAATGAAATCCAAATATGAAGAAAAGGAGTGGAAAAATTAGGTTCTGCTCCTTTTTAATACACACAAAATTTGAAAAATATGAATGAAAACGTTATAATAAGTTTGAATAAATAAAAATTTACCACATTTGTTTCCATGTTTCTTTTAATGAAGAGTGGAAAACTTGTGATAAATTACACATGAAAGGAGTGAAGAGCTTGAACGATAACAAATCGAATTACTACACCCAGCAAATATTGAAAGCCTTTTTAGAAAATGACATGGTGACCAATAATCAGCTGGCAAGTGAGATAGGTTTGTCAGAGAAAACGATTCGCACGAAGATCGATGCTATCAATACGATGTTGATGGAAAATGGTTTAGGCGAAATCTGCAAGAAGCCTCGAATCGGTATGTGGCTGAAAGCGGATGAATATCAGCGCAGCAAGATCATGATGAATGTAACAAGCGCCAACAGGGATGTCATCCAAAGTGACCAGTCACGTATGATCGCAGCTTTACGCAGGATTCTTAAAATGAATAGAACGACGAGTTTAACTACAAGACAGCTGGCAGATTATCTCTATCTCAGCGTACCGACAGCATTAAAGGTCATCAATGACTGTAAAGACTGGTTAAAGATTTTTTCTATCAATCTGAATATCGTCCGTAACAAGGGATTGGAACTTGAGTGCAGTGAGGTTAGCTATCGCCTGGCTTTAAAGAATTTCATTATGAAAATGGAGAATACTTCGGATATTGATGCCAGTATTCTGTATTTCATGCCCGGGTTAAATGTAAATCTGATACGTAAAAGCATCATTTCTACGGAAAAGGAATGGGGCTTTAATCTGGCAGATGAATCTTTTAATGAAATTTTGATTTACTCCTGTATGAGCGTTTTTGAATGTATGCAGGACAAGCGTAAGTCATTGCAGATTTCAAAAAGCGAATTGAAGACGCTGTCACAGTACAGCGAATATCGTCTTGCGGAAATGGTATTCAAAAAGATCACTGAAAATATGGATCTGCAGATTCCAATCGAAGATATTGCTTTCTTATCAATTCAGATCTTGTGTGCCAGAATGATCGATCAGGGATATAACGGCACCGGTCTGCATTCGATCCTGGAAGAATATGATTCTAAGCTGGAAGCCTTTGTGAAGAAGGTCATTGATGTTGTCAGCAATGTGACCAATGTCGATCTGACGAATGATGAGGAGCTTTATCGCGGTTTGCTGCTGCATCTAAGACCCATGATTTTCAGGATGAAGTATGAGCGTACGTACTCGAATGAGCTGACGGGCTATATCAAAAGCGAGTTCAAACAGACACTGCGTATCTCATGGCTCATCTCAGTGCTTTTTGAAGAAGATTTCGGTTTGAAGATCACGGAAGACGAGCTGAGCTATATTGCCTTATATATTCAGTCAGCTTTGGATCGCAACTCATCACCGATCACGGCACTGCTTGTTTCAAATGCAAGCATGGGAGTGAATCAGATGATCTGTGATAAGCTGAAGCGTTCCTGCGATGAGCTGAAGACGATTCATGTCAGCAGCATGCATGATTTTAATATCCGTGACTGTGAAGATGTGAATCTGATCATTACGACCAAGCATCTATATCTGGAGGATCCCCGCATCGTGGAAATCAGTGATTGGATCAACGATACCGGTGTCAATAAGGTGAAGGAGAAAATCCGTCAGATCAATTATCAAAGCAATGAGAAAAGGGTGCATTTCGATGCTTCCTGTCACCAGCTTTTTGAGCCTGACCTGATCTTTGTTCATCAGAAGGTCAAGGATAAGACAGAGCTTTTGAATTTGATCGGAAAAAAATTAGTTAAAAAGGGTTATGTTACCAATAAATATATTCAAACGGTCTTTGATCGTGAAAATATCACACCGACATCCATCGGTAATGGTGTAGCGATTCCTCATGGTGATCAAAACGAGATCAATGAGGCAAAGGTAGCAATTGCCACCCTGCAAGAGCCGATTTTATGGGACACTGAAAAAGTAGATGTGGTCTTCCTTTTGGTTGTGAAAATGTCTAATGAATTTGAGGCCAATCGGACACAGATGTTTTATAAGCAATATATCAAGCTTGTTGATAGCGACGAGAAAGTCAACATTTTAAGAAATATTGAATCAAATGTCGATTTCTATACATATTTGGTTCAATAAGCAATGGAGGGAAAAAATATGGCACTTATAGATATTTTGGATGAGAATATTATTGATCTTGAAGTAGAAGGAACTACAAAGGATGAAGTATTAAGAAATTTGAGTCAAAGACTTTTGGAAAATGATTATATTACAAGTGTAGATCAGTTTGTATCGGATATTTATGTACGTGAGGCAGAAGGACCTACGGGCATGGGAAATCATATTTCAATTCCTCACGGAAAAAGTGATGCTGTTAAGAAGATCGGTATTGCGATCGGACGTACGAAGAATATGATCAAATGGGAAAGCAGCATGTCGAATGACGGTTTTCAGGATACAAATATCATTTTCTTATTCTGTGTAAGCAATGATTCTGATTTTGCTGCCAATCATATGATGCTGCTGGCTGAATTGGCAGGCAAGCTCGGTAATGATGCACGTGTTGCGAAATTGCAGGATGTAAAAACGAAAAAGGAATTGATCGATGTGATCCTGAATGAGCCTGAAAGCGGTGATGCCGGGGATAATCAGGAAGATGAAAACTTCGATGTTGATATCAATTTCTCTTAATAAAATATTCAAAAAATGCTCATAAAATAGACATGAAATGAAAATAAATTAAAAATTACCACATTAAAATTACCACTTAACTTTTACTGAAAGGGTTTACGAGTGTTAAATTATGAATGTAGTTAAGCAAGTCATTTAGAAAGTTGAGGTGAAAATAATGAGAATTGTAGGTGTTACATGCTGTACTGCAGGTATCGCACATACATATATCGTAGCTGAGAAGATCCAGGCTGCTGCTACTGAAGCAGGTCATCAGTGCAAGATCGAAACTCAGGGAACGATTGGTGCGCAGAACCAGTTGACAGCTGAAGACATTGCTGCTGCTGATGTTGTTATTTTAGCTCATGATATCGCAGTAGGCGGAGTTGAAAGATTTGCCGGTAAGCCGGTAGTTGATATTCCTATCAACGTTGCAATGAAGAATCCAAAGAGCTTGATTGCGACAATCGAAAAGAAGTTAGCTAATAGAAAATAAAAAAAATAAAGAGGGGTAAAATTATGTCAATAAGTACTGTTAAGAAACATGTTATGACCGGTATTTCCTACATGATCCCAATGGTAGTTGCCGGAGGTATCTTAGGTGCTCTTGCAAAAGGTCTTGGTGGATGGCAAGTAGGAGATTACGCACCTGATGCTGAAGGAGCTGCAACTATTTTCTCTAACTTAAATATGTTAGATTGGAAACAGTTCTGGTGGTCAATTTCTAAATTATCTGATTTTGCTATGGCATTTGCTTGCGGTGTATTAGCTGCTGGTATTGCTTATTCTATGTCTGAGCGTCCAGGTATCGTTCCGGGCTTCATCATCGGTTATACTGCTAACCAGGCTAAAGCCGGATTCTTGGGTGCAATGATCATGGCATTCTTCATTGGATGGTTAGTAAATGTATTTAAGAAGATCAAGCTTCCTAAAGCTATGATGGGTTTGATGCCGGTATTGATCATTCCGGTATGTGTAACTTTCATTTCAGGTGTTGTATTCTTCGGTGTAGCAATGGCTCCAATGACTTGGATTATGAATTTATTGTTAGACTGGATCACTTCACTGAACAGTGGATCTCAGTTTATCGTTGGTGCCGTTATCGGTGCTTGCATGGGCTTCGATATGGGTGGTCCTATCAACAAGACTGCATCTATGGCTGCTAACGCATTGATGACTGACGGAATCTATGCGCCAGAATCAGCAAAGATCATCGGTGGTATGACTCCACCTCTGGGAGTTGCTATTTCTACATTCTTACAGCCTAAGAAGTTTACTCAGGCTGAAAGAGATACTGGTATTTCTTGTATCTTCATGGGACTTTGCTTCATTACTGAAGGTGTTCTTCCATTCGCAGCTAACGACCCTGTTCGTTTCATCCCTTGCTCAATGATCGGTAGTGGTATTGCCGGTGGTTTGGCAATGATGCTTGGAATCGGAACTCCTGCAGCTCATGGTGGTATCTTCGTTATGCCATTGTCAACAAATCCTTTGATGTGGGTTGTTGCATTGGTCGTTGGTTCAGTGGTAACTGGTGTATTATATGCTATTGTTAAGAAACCGCTGGCTGAAGAAGATACAGTCGAAGAAGAAATCGTAGACTTAGACATTAACCTGTAATATTATTATTTGAATCTAAAGGAAGGAAAAGAGGTAGAAATTAGTTATGTATGTATCAATGAAAGATATCTTAATGCATGCTCATAAACACAATTATGCAGTTATGGCAGTTAATAGTGTGAACATGGAAATGGCTCGTGCAGTCATCGAAGCTGCTGAGGAAGAACATTCACCTATTATCATTAATATTGGAGTTGGCCAGATGGCTAAACTGGCTCATCCGACTGAAATGGTTCCAATGATCAAGGAAATGGCTGAACGTGCAAATGTTCCGGTTGCATTGAACCTTGACCATGGACAGAAATTCAGTGATATGGTAGATGCAATTCATCGTGGCTTCTCAAGCGTAATGATTGATGCCTCTTCCTATCCTTATGAAGAAAATGTTAAGAGAACTTCAACGATCGTATCCTTGGCTCATCCTTTGAACATCTGTGTTGAAGGTGAATTAGGACACGTAGGACAGGCTGCTGATGGCGACAATTCAAGAGATGATCTGTACACAAATGTTGAACAAGCTGTTCAGTTTGTAAAGGATACAGGTGTAGATGCTTTAGCGGTTGCTATCGGTACAGCTCATGGAAATTATCCGAAAGGTTATGTTCCGGTTCTTGATTTCGAAAGACTTGCTGAACTAAAGAAAGCTCTTAATATGCCACTTGTATTACACGGTGGTTCAGGTTCAGGAGAAGAAAACATCCGTAAGGCTGTTGCCGGCGGTATTAACAAGATCAATGTTTGTACTGATGCTTTCCATGCTGCTGAAGATGCTATGAAGGCTGCTTGGGAAGAAAATCCGGGACTGAACTATCTTGAAATCATGATGGTTGCAGAAGCTGCTATTAAGAAATTTGTTAAAGATTATATTCGTGTTATTGGTTCAAATGACCAGTACATCTATGGTGAAACAGTTACTGTAGGTAACGAATAGTTTTGATAAAGGTGGCTGTTAGAGCCACCTTCATTTTTGAGGAATGCGAGTGAGGTAGAAAGATGTTTGAATTAAATGGAAAGGTTGCATTAGTGACTGGTGCCAACAGAGGGCTTGGTTTCGCTATGTGCATAGCTTTAGCTGAAGCGGGCGCTGACATCTTCAATGTTGGTAATGATAATGATGATGAAATCAAAGCTGCTATTGAAAAAACAGGACGTCAATATCGTTATTATTTCGCTGATCTGTCAAAACCTTCAAAGGCTTTATCTGATAAAATCGTAGAAGAAGTGGTAAAGGAATATGGTCATTTGGATATTCTGTTAAATAATGCCGGTGCGAACCGTCGTACACCGTTCTTAGAT
Organism: uncultured Traorella sp.; assembly: GCF_944327115.1. Lineage (GTDB taxonomy): Bacteria > Bacillota_I > Bacilli_A > Erysipelotrichales > Erysipelotrichaceae > Traorella. The sequence continues at coordinate 24,248 of NZ_CALVGS010000052.1, read as the reverse complement.
TATCCGGAAGAAGATTGGGATTTTCTGATCAATCTGAATCTGAAAAATGTATTCCATATGTCACAAAGTGCTGCAAATCAAATGGTTAAGCAAAAGACCAAGGGCAAGATCATTAATATTGCCAGCATGTTATCATTTACCGGCGGTATTTATGCTCCGGCCTATGCCGCAAGCAAGAGCGGTGTCATGGGATTGACCAAATCCATGGCCAATGAATTATCGAAACTTGGAATCAATTGTAATGCTATCGCACCGGGGTATATGGATACTCCGATGACAAAGCCGATGCAGGAAGATCCTGTACGTAATAAAGAAGTATTGGACCGTATCCCTATCGGATATTGGGGAAAACCTGAAGTACTTAAAGGACCGGTGGTTTTCTTAGCTTCCAGTGCCTCTGATTATGTATGTGGGGCTACATTACCTGTTGATGGCGGATGGCTGTCACGTTAATATAAAATAGAAAAGGAGAACGATTATGAAAATTGCATTGATGAATGAATTTAGTCAGGCTTCTAAAAACGCACTTATTTTGGAACAGTTGAAAGATGTTGTAGAGCCAATGGGACACACTGTATATAATACAGGTATGTGCAAGGATGGCGATGATCCTTATCTGACTTATTTGAACCTTGGTGTTCAGGCAGCTTTATTGTTAAATTCAAAGGCTGTTGACTTTGTAGTTACCGGATGTGGTACAGGTCAGGGAGCTTTAATGGCTTTAAATGCATTCCCGGGCGTTGTCTGCGGTTATTGCATCGAACCAAGTGATGCTTACTTATTCTTACAGATCAATAACGGTAATGCACTTTCAATTCCTTATGCAAAAGGATTTGGATGGGGTGCTGAACTGAATATTCATACGATTTTTGAAAAGGCTTTTGGTTCACCTAAGGGAATGGGTTATCCAAATGAGCCGGGCAGAAAAGAATCTCAGAATAGAAATGCTGCAAATCTGTTCAAGATGAAGGAAGCAATTGGCAAAGATTTGGTTTCTGCATTAAAAGCTATCGATCAGGATATCGTTAAACAAGCATTATCTCCAAGATTTTTGGAATGCTTCAATGAAGGCTGTCAGGTTCCTGAATTAAAGGCTTACGTTGACGAATTATTAGCAAAATAGGAACCATGTTTTCGCATGGTTTCTTTTATAGAAAGGAACTTTTATGAATAGTGTATTTTTACCACGATTTACGATGGGCGTGGATGCATGTAAATCAATTCGTGATTTTTTGAAAGAAAATACCAAGGTTGCCGTTTTATACGGAAATAAAGCTTATCAGGCTGCAAAGCCTTATTTAGATGAGGCGCTTGCTGAAGCTAAATTAGATGTCGTAGTTTCACAAAACTATGGTCATGAAGCAACCTATGAAAATGTTGAAAAGATATGTCAATTTGAAGGCATGGACCAGGTAGAGGCACTGATCGGTGTCGGTGGCGGTAAATGTCTGGATACGGTCAAATATGTTGGTGATAAGCTGAATTTACCGGTTTATACGATTCCGACCATTGCTTCGACATGTGCTGCAGTAACAAAGATCAGTATCATGTATAATGCTGATGGTTCATTTAAAGATATTCCGAAGCTCAAGCAGCCTCCGGTTCACTGCTTTATTGAGCCACGCATCATCTGTGATGCTCCGCTCCAATATTTATGGGCAGGTATCGGTGATACGATGGCAAAACATGTAGAATCTGTATTTAGTGCCAGAAATGATGAATTGGATTATGCCAGTGAATTAGGTATCAAGATTGGTGAAAATTGCTACTATCCAATGCTTCGTGATGGCGCAAAGGCTTTAGAGGATGCGAAACATCATAAAGTGACACCGGCTCTTGAGAGGGTAATTCAGAATATTCTGATTACGACGGGAAGTGTTTCTTTATCAGTTGATCCGGCCTATAATTCAGCACTTGCCCATGCACTTTTCTATGGCTTGACCGTACGTAAGCACATTGAAAAAAATCATTTGCATGGTGAGGTCGTTTCTTATGGAACTTTAGTACAGCTGATGATGGACAAGCAGATGGATATGTTAGAAAAGACTTATCAGTTTAATAAGCAGATCGGATTACCAACCTGTCTGAAAGATTTGGAATTGGATATTCATGAAGATCTGACGGATATATTGGAAAAAGCTGAAAGTAATTCCGAGCTTGAACATGTACCATATCCGGTAACCAAAGATTTAATCTATCAGGCAATGAAAGATTTAGAAGAATATGGAGGTAAATAAGATGAAAAAAATAGTAATGATTCACACAAGTCCTGTTTCTTTAAATGATTTAAAAGAATTAGTAAAAGAAAAGATGCCCGAAGTTGAATTAGTGAATATCATTGATGATTCACTCTTGGAAGAAGTCAAGGGCAATGGCGGTCTGACACCGGCTATTATTTCACGTATGATGACCTATGTTCAGACAGCTGCTTCTTTAAAGCCTGATTTGATCTTTAATCAGTGCTCAAGCGTTGGTGAAGCGTTTGATATTGCGAAGAAATGCACAGATATCCCAACACTTAAGATTGATGAAGCCATGGCAGAGAAGGCTGTGTCCTTAGGTAAGAAAATTGCGGTGATCGCAACTGTTGCCTCTACGATGAAGCCTAGCTGTAATTTAGTAAGAACCAAGGCTAAGGAAGCCGGAAAAGAAGTTGAAGTAAAAGAATATCTTGTTAATGGTGCTTTAGATATCCTGATGAAGGAGAAAAATGTCGAAAAGCATAATCAGCTTGTATTAAATGAAATCAACAAGGCTTGTGAAGAATGTGATGTCGTTGTCTTGGCCCAGGGTTCTATGACAGCTATCCTTCCTTATTTGAAAGAAACTTCTAAGCCGGTGCTTACAAGTCCTGAAATGGCTATTGATCGTGCAAAGGAGATGCTTTATGGAAAATAGAAAGATGATCGTACTTGATGATGATCCGACAGGTATTCAAAGTGTTCATGATGTTTTGGTAATTACTCAGCCAACACTTGATAATCTGAAGGAAGCTATGACATCATCAGGATCACTTTTCTATATTCTGACAAATTCTCGTTCTTTCAGTGAAGAAAAAACAGCTGAATATCATAAAGAACTAACACAGTTGATCGTAGAAGCCGCTAAACAAAGCAATACTGACTTTATGATCCTTTCAAGAGGTGATTCAACATTACGTGGTCATTATCCGTTGGAAACAGAAGTCATCCGTCAGGTCTTAGAAGAAAACGGACAACAAATTGACGGTGAGATCATTTGCCCATATTTAGATGGTATTCGTAAAACAGAAAATGATATTCATTATGTGAAAATGGATGATGGCTGGCTGCCATGTGGTGAAAGCGAGTTTGCAAAGGATAAATCTTTTGCCTACCATGCTTCTGATCTAAAGGAATATGTAGAAGAAAAGACAAAGGGTGCTTATAAGGCTGCTGATTGTATCAGCATCTCACTTGAAGATCTTAATGATGAGCATACAGTTGTTGAGAAACTGGACAGTGTTTCACATTTCAATAAGGTAATCGTCAATTGTACATGCATGGATGATCTGAAGAAATTTGTCGGTGCCTTTGAAAAATGTCATAAGCGCTATATGTTCCGTTGTGCTGCCAGTATCGTAAAAGAGCTGGCCCATATCGAAGATAGGGCTTATCTGACGAAAGAAGATTGTGTTCAGGAAGGTACGGGAGGTTTGATCCTTGTCGGCAGCCATGTAAAGAAAACGGCTTCACAATTAGCTTATTTAAAAGAACATGCCAGGGATTTGGTATGGATCGAATTTAACCAGCATAAGGTGTTAGACCATACCTTACATGAAGAAAGTCTGCGTGTCAGCAATGAACTTGAAAAGGTATTGAAAGAGGATAAGGTTGCGGTCGTTGCGACACGAAGAGAAAGAGTGGATTTTCCGGGTGATGACCCGGAAAAGCAACTGGAAATGGCAACAGCGATTTCAAGTGAGCTGATTGGTGTTCTTTCCCGTTTAACGATTCGCCCGCGCTTTTTGATCACCAAAGGCGGTATTACCTCCAGCGATGCTTTAACAATAGGCCTAAAAGTATCAAAAGAATGGGTATTGGGCCAGATCCAACAGAATGTCGGTGTGGTTCGCTGTCTGGAAGGCAGTAAATTTGAAAATCTTCCGGTCGTTGTTTTCCCGGGAAATGTCGGTGATGAAACTACGTTGTATAAGGTAGTTGAAACACTTCATAATTAAGAATTATTAAAGCTTTTCAGACAATTTATCTGAAGAGCTTTTTTATTTGGATACCCATTATATGATAAAAAGCTGATGCATGACATGATCATGAGGAATTACATTTTTAGTCTTTCTTACAAGTATGGGAACAAAGCTTAGATGGGATTATCTCATGTGCTGTTTTAGATGTATTGATCCTCTCAGATTAATTTATCGATCCATGCTGTATAGCCCTAAACAAAAAAAAGTCACTAGGACTTTTTTTTCATCTTAACGGATAATAGGATGCATAAACCGGAGATAAGTAACAGTGAACCATAAATCATAAGTGAAGAATCACTTGTCTTTGGTGTATTTGTTTTATCTGATTGAATTGGACCAACAGGTTTTTGAGGTGTTGCCGGCTTTTCCGGATCAACCACAATTTCAGGATCAATGATTTTTTCCGGTTCATTGATCAGATTTATTCTTTGTATCTGATTACTGTATTGTACCGTAAAGCTTAGATCATTTGCTTTTTGATAGCCCTGAGGTGATTTTGTTTCTCTTAACGTATATTCCTTACCCGGTAAAAGTAATGCATATATGTCATAAGACGCATCGGTAGAAATCCATTCCGCTATGATATTCTGATTTTCATCTAATAGCTGGAGGTGGGCTCCTTTCAAGTTATTATCATCAATATCTTTTTTATAAATCTGTACATGGGTATTGATTGAATTGATAAGGGTAGTTGTAAACATCTGTTGGTGTTCATTTAATTCGATCATATTTGATGTGAAGATAGACTGGTAAGGAAAATTGATAAGCGTATGACCTTTACTGTCGGTTTCATAGAGATGATACGTACCTAAAGGAAGATTTTCAAAGGTAATGGTTTCATTTGCCTGAATTGACTTGACGGCTATTAATTGATCCCTGGCATAAAGAGCAACATGGAAAATCTCATCACTGTCAGTTTGTATCTGATTGATGAATATCTTTTTTTCTACTTGGATATTTCCTGTTTGAAGGGTATTGGTAATATCATGATCTTCATAAGAAGCGATATAATGTTCTGTTTCAGTTTCACGTATCGAATAAGAACCTTCTTCTAAGATAGGAAGATCATTGAATGAATATTTCCAGTTTCCTGCTTCATTTATATTTTGTGAGTCGATCAGCTCATCATTGGCATAGAGATTGATCTGAACGCTTTGCGGACGTAATCCATAGGAATCATTTTGATCGTTCCAATATTTAGTACCACTGATTTGAGTTGTTTCGACAGGTGTTTCCGGGATCAACGGTCCACCGCTATAATTCCACATGTGTCCTTCTGAGTAGCTGTCTAAATTGGCCGCAATGATGCCGCCGTTATAATTACCGCTGCGATGAATGACATTAGCATTGAGGGCTACGATATGACCGATACCATTACCATAAGCATTGGGCAAAGTTACCTGGGTGCTGTAAGGAATATTAAACACGATGTTCATATTGCTTCCATATTCACCAAATGAAGAGGATGTGATCATACCCGGAAGAATGACCTCATTTTCAGAAAGAATATTGATGACGGTTTGTTCTTCATAGCTGCCGATAAACTGGATGCGATTGATCTGACGTAAGACACTTTCAGGTATCGTTACACGCTCTCCTGCATGAATTTGTACGCTGACAATACCTGGCGTTGTGATTATATCTGCATTTGTTAATAGACGGGAAGGCAGCTGGGAAAGTTGGATCGATTCATTTGCCAGCATATCTTTAGCCTTGTTCCAATCGACATAATGATCTGTTTGATAGACATTGACTTTATTATTGACATAATCAGCACCATTTACCTGATAAACAAAGTCATCTCCCCAATAAACCTTTTTAAAAAGAGTATTTGTATTTCCGATATACTGGTCAGGATTGATATGACTGTAAGAACTGCTAATACGGCTTCCGGCAGCGATCTTTCCTTGAATATAGCTGGAAATGCCTTGATCATAATCACCAAAGGTAAACCCTTGATGACTCGTGCGATTATATAGATCACCCTTGGCAATGATCGGGCCTACGATATGCACACCGCTAACATCGTTAAACGAAAATACATTGAATTTGCTTAATATATTTTCGATTGTATAGCTTCCGGATGTCGTTTCAAAATTTGATGTGGCAGTTGCTTTGATATTTTGAGTATTAAGAATGAAAACAGATAAGAGTAGCAAGATAAAGCTGTTAATTTTTTTCATAAGTTCTCCTTGGATAGATGTGGTTTACAGAATCAGCTAAAAGAATCATTCTTATTCAGTATATGAAGACAAGCATATCATGTTGATGCTTTTTAATGAAGAAAAAATTATCATGGATATGTTATACTTGATGAAGGAGATGATACGATGATAAAAATGATTCGTCTTTGTGATGATCCTCAATATATAGAAAAAGCAGCTTTCTGGTTCTCACAGAAGTGGCAGATTCCTTATGAGGTCTATTTACAAAGCATGAATGTGTGCATCGAACGTAAAAACGGGATACCCCAATGGTATCTTGTTTTGAATGAACAGAATCGAATAGTGGCAGGGGCAGGGATCATTCAAAATGATTTTCATGATCTTCCTGATCTTACACCGAATCTATGTGCACTTTATGTCGAAAAAGAGTATCGAAGAAAAAATATTGCGAGAAATTTGTTGGAATATATAAGAAAAGAAGCCGGTAAGATGGGATATGAGAAATTATATTTAGTTACGGATCATACTTCTTTTTACGAAAGATGTGGTTATCAATTTTTATGCATGGTGAAAGATGAAGAAGGAAATGAAGAGAGGATGTATATGATACATACCTGATGTCTATGGAAACAAGGTCGGATGTATAGTTTGAGTTGAATGATTGACCAACTGTAATTCTTCCAAACAAAATCTGCCGTTATTCCCAGTTTTCCTTTCATGACACTACTGTTCTATATCTATGAAAATATCATTTTTCCCAAAAAAATAAAATAATTATTTTTTTCATTAACTATTTTTTTATCATAGTCACCTTTATGAAAAAATTTCATCTTTGTGTTGACAGAAAGCGCTTTCTAGGTTAATATAATGGGCGTAGAGTGTTACTGGTGATGCAGGCATTAACTATGAAATTGTCTTATATGGATAGTTTTCTTTAGTTAGTGCCTTTTTATTTTCTAAAGAAAACGGAAAGAGAGGGAAAGATGAAAGACAAGATTTTTGAGGTCCTGCAGCGTGTAGGACGAAGCTTTATGCTGCCGATTGCGATACTTCCGGTAGCCGGACTATTTTTAGGTATCGGTGGATCATTTACGAATCCAACGATGGTGGAAGCCTATGGATTAACTTCTATCTTAGGTGAAGGAACCTTTATGTATGCGATTTTGACAGTCTTAAATAAGTGTGGCGATATCATTTTCGCAAATTTACCGATTCTGTTTGCGATGGGCGTTGCCATCGGTATGGCAAAGAAAGAAAAGGAAGTTGCTGCTTTGGCAGGTGCGATTGCTTTCTTTGTGATGCATACCGCAATCAGTGCGATGATAAGTGTTACAGGTATTGCGGAGAGCTTACCGGAAGGTTCGATCACGAATGTCGTAGGTATCCAGTCATTACAGATGGGTGTCTTTGGCGGTATCATTGTTGGTTTAGGGGTTGCCTATCTACATAATAAATTTTATAAGATCGAATTACCACAGGTACTTTCTTTCTTTGGCGGAACTCGTTTTGTGCCGATTGTTTGTTCCGTTGTTTATCTGATTGTCGGTATTATCATGTTTTATATTTGGCCGACGATTCAGAATGGGATCTATGCCGTTGGTGAGCTGGTGCGTAATTCCGGATATGGGGGAACATTCCTGTATGGTCTTATGGAGAGAGCCCTGATACCTTTTGGTCTGCATCATGTTTTCTATATGCCATTCTGGCAGACGGCTGTTGGCGGTACGGCCAATGTGTGCGGTACGATCGTGGAAGGTGCCCAGAATATTTTCTTTGCGGAATTGGGATGTCCGGCAACGACGGTATTTAATACGGAAGCAACACGTTTTATGGCCGGTAAATTCCCGTTGATGATCTTTGGTCTGCCGGGTGCAGCGCTTGCGATGTATCGCTGTGCTAAACCGGAAAAGAGAAAAATTGCCGGTGGTTTGTTGATTTCAGCCGCTTTAACGTCCATGCTGACAGGAATTACTGAACCGCTTGAATTCACATTCTTGTTCGTAGCTCCGCTTCTATATGTCATTCATTGTATCTTTGCAGGTCTTGCATATATGCTGATGCATATTTTCAAAGTGGGTGTTGGTATGACATTCTCGGGAGGTTTAATCGATCTTTCGCTTTTTGGAATCTTACAGGGAAATGCGAAAACAAACTGGTATTGGGTCGTTATCGTAGGGATTGTTTACTTTATCGTTTATTATCTGGTATTTACCTTCTTTATTAAAAAGATGAATCTGAAGACGCCGGGTCGTGAAGATGATAATGAAGAAACAAAGCTATATACTCGTGCGGATGTAAATGCGAAAAAAGAAGGAAGCGGTAATTCAGTAAGTGCATTAATCGTAAAGGGATTAGGAGGCACTGATAATATTTCAGATATTGACTGCTGTGCCACTCGTTTAAGAACAACTGTTTTTGATGCATCTAAAGTAAGTGAAGATATCTTGAAGCAAAGCGGGGCAGCAGGTGTGATCTTTAAAGGTAAAGGTGTACAGATCATTTATGGTCCAAAAGTAACGGTCATCAAATCGAATCTTGAAGATTATCTTCATCATCCATCAACTCATGAAGAGTTTGAGGTCATTGAAGAAAAAAAGGTGAGTGATGTGAAAGATGTATTCGTTTCACCACTCAGTGGTGAGTTGAAGCTGATCACGGAAGCTCCGGATGAAACATTTGCGGCCAAGATGATGGGTGATGGTGTGGTCATTTTTCCTAATGATGGAAATGTCTATGCACCTTGTGACGGTGTCGTTAAGATGATCTTTCCGACCAGGCATGCCATTGGTATTGAAAGCAAAGAAGGAGTCGAGCTTTTGCTTCATATTGGAATCGATACGGTTAAGTTGAATGGAGAAGGGTTTAAATTGCATTGCGAAGCTGAACAGGAAATCAAAAAAGGTGACAAACTGCTTTCTTTTGATTTAAAATATATTCAGGAACATGCGAAAAGCAGTGCATCTGTCATGGTATTTACAAATCTTTCAGATCAGCAGCATCTTGAACTTTTGAAGCTTGGAGATGTACAGGCAAAGGAAGAAATCATTCGCTTATCCTAGTTTAGGAGGAATAGAATGTTTAAGATTACTCGAATTTTAAATCATAATGCAATTCTTGTCGCAGAGGATCATAAAGAGTATCTGATATTGGATCGAGGGATCGGTTTTGGAAAAAAGGTGGAGGATCAGATTGCCAATACCTCTTTTGAAGCTCTTTATCAGCTTCAAGGTGAAGCAGAAAGAGGCGGTAGAGAAATTATTGAAAAAATCGATCCGGCTTTTTTGGAAATTGCTCATCAGATTCTCAAGCATGCCAGTGAAAAACTGGGAAGCCTTGATCATAACATTCTATTACCTTTAAGTGATCATATTGCTTTTGCTGTTGAGAGAATAAAAAATGGACTGGTAATTTCTAATCCGTTTACCAATGAAATACGTATGTTGAATCCGGATGAATATGAAGCTGCCAGTATCTCAAAAGCAATCATTCAAAATAGACTGGGCTATGAAATCAACGAGGATGAAATCGGATATATTACCTTGCATCTGCATAGTGCCGCTACTCATGAGAAAGTAGATGAAAGCATGAAGGTGGCCATAATCGTACAAGAAAGTATCAAGATGATCGAAGAAAAGCTGAATACTTCCATCAATATGCAGTCATTAGCTTATAGCCGGTTATTAACACATATAAAATATATGCTGGCAAGGATCAGGACCAATGAAAAATTGAATTTAGATATGGATGAATATGTACAGACACATTTTCCATTGGCCTATGAAACTGCGGAAACCATTCTGATCAAAATCGGAAGCCAACTGCACCATACGATCCCTAGAATTGAAATTGGCTATTTGGGCTTACATATTCAGCGTATTTGCGACATAGCAAAGGAATAAGACGGATATCCGTCTTTTCTTTTAGATTATTTTGATCATAAAATCACATAGGATATTTTTGAAAAATTGATCAAGCGATACTTTCTGATCTCGACATAACAGATAAATTGTCATATTCATATGAAACAGGTTTTACTAATTAATAGGCCATGGCAAAAAACATTTACTGGTTTTTATAGTGGCATTTACTTGTAAAGTCTGATAAAATAACAGGCATGAGAGCATGGAACGAAGCAGAAAGAAGTATCGTAAAAACTTATCGTAAAGAATTATGGGCCCGTTTTGTACGAGCTATCAGTGAATATGATATGATACAAGAAGGGGATGTCATTGCTTGTTGTATCAGTGGCGGCAAGGACAGCATGCTGATGGCAAAGCTGTTTCAGGAGCTGAAACGTCATGGAAAAATTGATTTTGATGTGAAATATATCGTGATGGATCCCGGTTATAATGAAGCAAATCGTAATAAGATCATTGAGAATGCAAAGAAATTGGAAATACCTATTGAGATCTTTCCTGCCAGAATTTTTAGTTATGTCACGACCTTGCAGAAAAATCCCTGCTTTATCTGCGCAAGGATGAGAAGAGGTCATCTGTATCGTATCGCTCAGGAAAACGGTTGTAATAAGATTGCTCTTGGTCATCATTTTGATGATGTGATCGAAACGATCCTGATGGGCATGTTTTATGCAGGACAATATCAGACCATGATGCCAAAGCTGCACTCAGATAATTATGAGGGAATGGAGCTTATACGACCGCTTTATCTGATCCGGGAAGCGGATGTCTTGCGTTGGTGCAAGCATAATGATCTTTCTTTTATACGATGTGCCTGTAAATTTACCGAGGATGATGAAGTTGAACATTTTTCTAAACGTAAGGAGATCAAGGATCTGATCGCGCAGCTTCATGAAGTCAATCCGTATGTGGAAAAGAATATTTTTAAAAGTTCAGCAAATGTAAATATCGGACAAATTATATCTTATTTTGATAAAGAAAAGAGTTATCATTTTTTAGATACTTATGATGAGGAGAAAAAATATGAGTAAATGTCTTATCGCAAATATTTCCAAGGAAATGATCCATGATTTAAAGCTTGACTATTCTTATCTTTCAGATCAGGATCTGCATACTAAAATGAAAGATCTGGTGCTTCAAAGTAATCAGGAAGAAACCAGGATGTCATTGTCAAATTCTTTTGTATATATGTTTGACTATGGAGAAGATAAGATGAATGAGATTACTGACAGCTTGAAATCAAAAGGAATCAATGCAATTTTTATAGCATCAACACCTCATAACCTTTCATGGACATTGAAGGATCTGCTTGATGAGGTCATGCAGGAGCATCATCTGTTCCAGGCAAAAAATCGGTTAAAAGAATTGCTTCAAAAAAAGGTGCAGGTTTCTCAAAATGAAAATAAAAAACAGATTGAAAAAATTTTGATGGAAGCCTTCATCATTTATCAGGGAAGCGATGTTAATGCCATGGAAGAGATGATCAAAAGACTGGAAAACCTTTAAATGAGAAAAATGATTTCTCTAAAAAATATCTTTGTATAAATCATACAGAGATATTTTTATTTTTTTGATTATTTTGTTCTTTTTTGAATAGAATGAATGAAAGTAAGATCGGGAAGCCAAATAATCCGATGATGCCGAACAACTGACCACCAACTAACATCGCCATCAAAGTTGCCAATGGGTGGATGCCCAGCTCAGCACCCACGATCTTAGGTTCAATGATATTTCTGATCACAGTGATGATTACATATACGATCAAAAGTTTCACGCCCATTGCGATATTTCCTTGAATAAGACATATCAGGCTCCAAGGAATCATGATACCTCCGGTACCTAAGACCGGCAGGATGTCAAAGATACTGATGGCAAGTGCTATTAAAATCGGATGCTCCGTACCTATCAGACTTAAACCAATAGACAGTTCAACAAAGGTCAATGTCATGATCTTAGCATAGGCTTTGATGATGACCCATAACTTGTTTTTTAAGAAATATTGGGTATCGGATAAAAATGTTCGAGCCGTATCATTTAAATGTGACAAGATATACTGAATGATCTTATCATAGTCGATGATGAAAAAGAATGATGAGATGATCGTCATGACGAATGAAATAAACAGTCCGGGAATTCCTTTTACGGCATTGGCAAGATACTGGACGATAAAATTAGATATGGTTCCCAGAAGCTGTTTTGAGCTGTCCAGCATCAATCTTGTAAGCTCATCAAGAGCGCTCTTAAACTCAGGAGGCATATTTTCAGTTAATAATAATATTTCCTGAATCAGATTATCAATCGTCGGCTGGACAACATATTCATAAAATTTTGGTAATTCATTTGTTAGGCTCATGATCCATGAATAACCATTGACACATAATAGAAAAAGCAAAAAGCTGATCAGCACATAAAAAAGAAGCAGTAAGGTAATGGAAAGAATTTTTTTATTGATTTGCAGCTTTCTATGAAGATAGCGGACAGGCCGCTGGATAAAATAAGATATCAGAAAACCGATCATAAACGGAATCAAAATAGGAGCAATATACTTAAATCCAATATATAAGAGTCCCAAAAGGATTCCATAAAATATAAAATTAATAATAAAATCTTTCTTTTTAGACATATTCATTTGCATTCCCTCTTAACAATATTATTTTACACTAATCCTGACATTATGAATAGTTTTTATATACAAAAAATAATATATTTATTTGACATGTGTCAGATCCGCAGCCCATATACCCTTACGAATTCTTTTGATTCCAAATATGAAACGTACGACTTGTTCACTTTGAGTAATAAGATATACGATCGCAACACTTTCAATATGAAAAAGATAAACACTTATAAAAGATAACGGAATGGCCACAAGATACATGATTCCCGCATCCAAAAAGGAAATGATCCTGGAATCACCGCCACTGCGTAATATTGAAAAGATCGTAAAATTAAACAAGCGGAAAGCAATCTTTAAACAAAATACAAATAAAACTGCTCTTGTGGATGCATAGATAGCTTCATTTTGAATATTATAGAAGCTCATGATCAAAGGTGAACATAAGGATAACAAAGAAGCTAATAAGATTGCCAGCACAAAAGCCAGACCCATGAAATGCTTGCTTTTTTGAATGGCTCCTTCTTGATTTCCTTTTCCAAGATCATATGACAACATGAGCTGGACACTCCCTCCAAAGCCCCATATGATAAAGGAGAAGAAAGCGGCAATCTGATCTCCTATATAATAAGCTTCCAAGTTTTCTCGGCTAAGACCGCCGAGTGCTTTGATGATCAAAGAGCTGCCAAAGCCAAATAGGGCTTCGTTGATGATGAGCGGATAGACACGTCGTAAGATATGGCGGACAAAGTCGAAGCTAAAGGAAAACATTTCATGAAAGCTGCCAAGAAACGGCTGTTTGGTTTTGATGCCGTATATGAGATAGATCAGAATGGAGAAGAAATGTGAGAGCAAGGTTGCTAAAGCGGCTCCTGAAATATACATGGCCGGAATAGGTCCCCATCCGAAGATAAAGATATAATTTAAGACGATATTGCAAAGCATGGAAAAAATACTGACATATAAAGTAAGATTAGCCTTATTGACACAGCGATAATGATAGCTGAACGTAAAAGAAACTGCTTCAAGAAGGATCGTAAATCGTGCGATATTCAAATAATCCAGGGCATGGATGATGATATCATTGTCACTGATGTAGAAACGGATCAGGTTTTGCGGAAACAGTGAAATCAAGAGCATCCAAAATAAAGCATTTATCGATGTCAGGCATAAGGAAAGACCAAATACTTTTTTTAAGTGGGCATCATCTTTTTTTCCATAGAATTGTGATGCAAAGATATTGGTGCCGCTTAAAATGCCCCATGTAATCGTAGAGGCAATGATGATTACCTGTGAAGCACTTCCGACAGCACTGATCATACCGATCCAGCTGACCATCAAAGAATCGATCATTTCCATAGCGCTTCCCAGCAATTGCTGGAGCGATAAAGGAATGGCTAGAAGGGCCGTTTGTTTATAAAAGTCTTTGTTACCGATATAATTTCTAATGCTCATACTCGATATTATATAAAAAATATTCTTTATTTTCTATATAAATTTTGATAAGATGTTGCTATGAATATGACTTATGATTATCTTCCGGGAACCGATATTTATCTTCATCAGCGTAAAGATATGTTCCGTATGAACACGGACACAGCTTTGTTAGGCCATTTTATGAAAATCAAAGAGGATGAGCGCGTCTTGGATATCGGAACGAATAATGGTGCTCTTTTGCTTTATGCCTCTTTATATACGAAAGGGAAGCTGATAGGAGTTGATGTCCAAAAAGAGGCTTGTGAGCTGGCACAAATGAATCTTAATGAGCATCATATCAAAGATTTTGAGATCATTCATGCAGATATCAAGGATGTGGTATGTGAACCTGTTGATGTGATCATCTGTAATCCCCCTTATTTTAAGGTTACCAGCGATAAGCAGTTAAATGTCAGCGATTATAAAAGGATTGCCCGTCATGAATGTTATCTTACATTAGAAGTGCTATGCGCCAGTGCAAATCGCCTGTTGAAAGAAAAGGGACGCTTTTATTTGGTGCACCGCTCAGATCGTTTGGTAGATATCTGTGTTGAGATGCGGAAAAATGAACTGGAGATCAAGACCTTGCAGTTTATCCGTGATTGTGAAAATGATATGGCTCATGGAATATTAATTGAAGCTGTAAAGCAGGGGAATGTACACTGTAAGGTCATGAAAGAAAAAATTGTAAGCAGATAAAAAAAAGCACATTCTATTGTGCTTTTATCTTTTAAAGCTTAAGATGATTCTGGCAATCTGAGCGATGACGGGAACGTTGATGTCCTTATATTCATAAGCTCTGATAATGGAAAATAATTTTCCGACACCCAAATAGATTTCAATGATTGCGAAGATGATTCCCAAAATCACTGAAATGATTCCACGGATACCCATATAAAAGATACCCAATATGAACATATTATCTAACCAAGAGGTTAATGCTGCTGTAAGACCGAAAAACACGGTGATATAATATATGACAGCATTTATCACAAAAAAAGCAAGTGCATTTGCCGCATGGAAATTAACAAAATCACTTTTTCTTTCCAAGATCAGCGCTAAAAGAGGTATGATCCATGCAACACCGCCTAAAGAAGAGGAGATGATGCTGACCATCCATGGAAGAAGATAGACCAGAATTGCTGCCACATTGGCATCTAAATCAAATAAAGATGATTTGTGTGGATCATATTTCATAGAGAAAGCCTCCTTGTAGATATAGTTTAATCGAAATTCATAAGATTTGCAAGTATCTTTGAATCGTGCTATGCTTTCAATAGAGGTGGATTATGACAACTGCTATCGTATTGGTAATACTGCTGGTATGTGTATATTTCGCAATAAGATCTATGAGAAAACAAAAGGGCTGTGGCAGTGGATGCAGCGGTTGTGCGCATGCCGATGGCTGCCCTGCCAAAGCAATCCAACAGTTAGTAGATGAAAGTAAAAGGCGTAAGATCCAATGATCTTATGCCTTTACTGTATTTGTCAGTTTTTCTTTTAATTCGTTTTCGATCCTTCTTAATTCAGCTTCAGCCTGCTGACGTTTCTGCTGACCTTCCGTTTGGATCCTCAATACTTCATCAAGGGTTTCGATCAGATCCTTGTTGGTAGACTGCAGCGTTTCAATATCAACGATACCTCGTTCACTTTCTTTTGCCGTTTCGATCGTTCCTTGCTTCAACATAGCTGAATTGCGTTTCAAAAGCTCGTTTGTCATATCGGTAACCGTACGCTGGGCTTCCATGGCCTGACGGGAATTCTCAATGCCCAATGCCAGCACCATCTGACTTTTCCAAAGAGGAATCGTATTGATCAGAGATGACTGGATCTTTTCCGCCATCAATGTATCATTATTTTGTACCAGACGGATCTGCGGTGCCATCTGAATGCTGATCGTACGTGTCAATTCCAAATCATGCAGTTTCTTTTCGAAGCGATTGCAGAATTCCGCATAATCATTGGCCGCCTGGGCATCTTGAGGCAAGCGGGACTGATTTGCTTTTTCCACAAGCTTTGGAAGCTCCTGTTGACGGGCAGTTTCCAATTTGCGCTTGCCGGCTAAAATATACAATGTCAATTCTTTATAATTTTCTAAATTCATCTCATAGAGGTGATCGAGCATCGTGATATCTTTCATCAAAGAAATCTGATGCTTCTCTAAGACAGAAACGACCTTGTCAATATTTGTCTGCGTAGAAGCATAATTGGCCTTGAGCTGTTCGATCCTGGATTTATTGAATAAACCAAAGAAGCCTTTTTTGGCCGGCTTTTCATTTGTTTTCAGCTGTGCGACCAGCTCGCTGAGCGAGTCACCGATCTCACCCAGATCTTTGGTACGAACCTTCTCAAGGGTACTTTCTGAAAAAGAACTGATTTTTGATTGAGCGCTGGCACCGTATTGAAGCACCATATTGGCATCACTGATATCGATCTTTTCAGAAAATTCCTGCACGAGTTTTTCTTCTTCACTTGTTAAGACGATTTCATCCGGCTGATTTACCGTTTCCTGAATTTCTTCTGAATTTGGGTCTAATGTTAATACAGGTAATTTATCTTTCATCTCATATCTCCTATTTTTTTCTTTATTTTATCACGTTATTTTTTATGTGGATAGCTTTATTGAAAAAATTTAAGAGAAACATTTGTATAATTTATAAGAATCAACTATAATCTTATTACTGGAGAAAAATGATGAACAAAAAAGATATAAAATTGATTATAGGATTATTAATCATAGCAATTGCAGGCGTGATCGTATATCAGCTGATCGGCAGCATGCATCATGGCGATCTCGGTGTCGTGGAATATCGGGATGAAGTAATTTTGGAATTTGATATAGATGTCGATCAGACATATGAATTCAGCGGCTCTTACGGTGTCATGCATCTGGAGGTCAAGGATTCTAAATTTCGGGTCGTGGATGTTGAATGTCCTAATCACAATTGTGAGCAGATGGGCTGGCATGATAAGGATTCGCTCTCACCTATCGTATGTATGCCAAATGAAGTTATGATCTATACGAAAAGCAGGTAGCTCTGCTTCTTTTTGATTGATTTGAAAAAAAGTAAGTATTTTAATAAAAATATAGTATAATGTACTCAGGATAAAGGAGGATTCATGAAAGCAATTCAACTGAGAATTTCTTTAACAGGAATGAAAAAAAGAGTGATGCGCCGAGTGCTGGTTTCAAAGAAAACAACCTTTGAAGAGTTACATTCCATGATTCAGCTTCTTTTTAATTTAGATGATGTAGAAGCTTATGCGTTTCATGTTAATGATAAATGGATTCAGAAAGATGCCCATCGTAATGTTGAAAAAACATTGGTGCGTATCAAGGAAAAGGAAAGCTTTGATTACTATTATGATAAGATCGATCAGCTTCATTTTATAGTTGCTGTTGAGAAGGAGATACAGGCAGATATCGTGCCGATATGTATCAAGGCCGTCGGTAAAAATCTTTATGAGGGTGCCGGCAGCGGTATTGAAGAAGAACTGCAAAGCGATGCGGATCTCGAATGGATCAATAAGATGCTGGCTTCTTTTCAAACGGATCATAGAAGAAGCTTTTATGATGATGTTCAAAAAGAAATCAGCCAGCTTGTGAAAATACGTTTTTTTCAGGATTATATGCATAACCAGATCGTGAAGATCCATCTTCCTTGCAGCAGGGTCGTATATATGGGCTGTGATGCGAGCGAGGATGTCGTCCTGAATTTTCATATCAGTGCCGATAAGCTGGCTCAGTATATGGGCATTAATCAGCAGGCACCTTCGCAGAGCATCATAAAATACCATGACTGTATTGAATTGGCATTATTGAAGCGGACAAGGACGGATCAGCCGGATGATTTTGACTTAAATGTGGGAAGCTATGGCGGTTTTTTGTGCTATGCCAATGTCAACAGCAATGAAGAGATACCTTACGGATATCGAACGATCTATCTGGAAGCTTTGCATCGCTATGTAAAGACGATTGCTTATTGTGCTGAAAATCAGATCAAATATGAGAGCGGTAAAATGGTCGAATATATATCTGATGCGCAAATTTCTGTCTGTGAGGGAAAGATGAAGGTATTGCGTATTGATTATTTTGATCCATCACGCATCGATCAAATAAAAAAACAGTGTGCAAGAGGTGACGGGGAAGCCATGATAGAGGTCATGACCTTGCCTTTGAAGGATGAGCTTCAGACATTGTGTATCGTGGGCAATGAAGAGGATGGCTTTCAGGATGTTCAGATCTATTGTACTTCATTAAAAACGATGGTGTATGAAATTTATCGGTTATTATTGGCAAGATGGCAGAAATATGGTATTGATCGCAGACTGCTGCTGCGCGATCCGCTGCTTAAAAGTGAACTGGAGGGGCTTGTCGAAGCGTTGGACATCGAATGTGTGCTGACGAATGATATGGCTGCTTTAGATGAAGCTTATTATGCGGAAAATGATATGCTTTACAGAGATGTCGATCCCCGTGAGATCATTGAAATGCTTCTAAAGGAGCTTGGTTTTGATATTCATGAACTGGATCAGGCAGATCTTTCTAAGGAAAATGTTTTAGAGAAGCTGAAGCGTGCCAAAGATCATAAGAAATATAGTTAGAGGGTGAAGAAAAATGAATTGGAAACAGATCAAGCCCTATGTTATCGTCATATTTGGGTCAAGTTTGTTTGCTTTAGGGGTCAATTTATTGGTCGTGCCGCTGAATCTTTACAGCAGCGGTTTATTAGGAGTTTCTCAGGTATTGCGCTCCATTGTTAATTTAGTCATTTCAAGCCAGTCACAGTATGATTGGTCGGGATATGTTTATTTCGCATTGAATATACCATTATATATCATGGCTTATCGCAGCTTGTCACATCGTTTCTTTTATCTTTCGGTTCTTTCGACGATCGTTCAATCTATCGTGCTGGTCTTGATTCCCATACCGCAGACGCCGCTTTTGGAAGATGCGCTGACAAGTGTTTTGGTAGGCGGTTTGATTGGCGGCATCGGGATTGGTTTATGCTTGAGAGAAGGCGGCAGCGGCGGCGGTTTTGATATTTTGGGCATGTATTATGCCTTAAAGACCAAGGGTGGTTCTGTCGGCCGATTATCACTGATCTTAAATGCTGTTGTTTATGTGATATGTGCTGTTTTATTTGATATTGAAACGGCCATTTATTCGATTCTCTATGTGACCGTTTTTACGCTGGCACTCGATCGTTTTCATACACAGAATATCGCAACCCATGTCATGATCTTTTCACAAAATAAAGAGATCAAGAAAAAGATCATTTCACAGCTTCGCCGAGGGGTGACCTATTGGCATGGCTATGGTGCTTATACGGATCATGATATGGATATCATCGTGACGATTATCTCAAAATATGAGATTTCGGCTTTGAAAAAGCTTGTTTTGGATATGGATGAACATGCCTTCATCGTTATTTCGGAAGGCTTGCATGTCATTGGAAATTATGAAAAGCGTTTATTGAATGAGGAGTAATTATGTACGATTTTGAATCTAAATTGAATCGAAAAAAGACCTTCGCATCAAAATGGATGGTGCGTAACACAAAAAATGAAGAATATCCTGAAGATATCATTCCCCTGAGTGTTGCCGATATGGAATTCAAGGTCATGGATGAAATAAAGGTTGCCTTGCATAAAGCGGTAGATGAAATGGATCCTTATGGTTATCAGGCAGTGAGCGATGCTTATCTGCAAAGCATCGTTTCATGGATGAAACGTCATCATCATGTCCATGTGGATAAAGATTGGATCGTGCTGAGTCACGGAGTTGTGGAAGCTCTTGTGCGCAGCGTCAAAACATTTACGGAAGAGGGAGATGGAGTGATCATCTTTACTCCTGTCTATCCGCCGTTTTTTAAGGCAGCACGTTCAAATAAGACAAGTGTTGTCGAATGTCCGATGATATTAAAAGATCAGCATTATGAAATTGATTTTGCCTTGTTTGAAAAACAGGCAAAGGAAAAAAATAATAAGGTATTGATTTTATGTTCGCCACATAATCCGGTCGGAAAAGTATTTACACAGGAAGAATTAGCACATATCGTTGCGATATGCAAAGCCAATGATATCCTGATCGTCGCAGATGAGATTCATCATGACTGTATCATGGAAGGTTATGTACATACGAATATCTTAAAGTTTTTAAATACCTATGATCAAATTATTTTATGTACCGCTGCCAGTAAATCGTTTAATCTGGCAGGTTTGCAGACAAGCAATATCATCATTCCGAATGAAAAGCTTCGAACAGCTTATATCGGTGAAGATCATGTTTCGATCAATCCGCTTTCCATGGCAGCAACAGAATGTGCTTATCGATGTGGTGATCGGTGGATCAGAGAAATGATGCATGTTGTCGGCATCAATTATAAAAAAGCATCTGATTTTTTTGCTTCCTGTTTTCCAAAAGCATGGCACAGTGAATTGCAGGGGACTTATTTAATGTGGGTGGATATGCGTGCTTATTTTGAAAATGAAGAAGAAATGTTTTCTTTCTTATATGATGATGCTTGCTTTATCGTAAATAAAGGAAGTACATTTGGGAAGAATGGTGAAGGCTTTATGCGGATCAATTTAGCGCTTCCTACCAAGCAGCTTGAGATTGCTTTACATAGATTATTCGATGCATATAAAAAACGGCAGTAATCATTGATCATTTATGATCATACAATGCAGATGAATAAATGATAAACACTTATTTAATAAAAAAAAGAAAATTTTTAGTTATTTTTTAACCATTTTAGTTTTTTTATGGTATAATAACCATGATAGAGTTATTAAACAAAGGTTGGTACTAAATTTCCCTTTTCATTCATTTCTCATACCAGCTGGTAACTCTATCTTCCCTTATACATAGAACTACTTTGTAGTCATATACTAAAAGCAGGTGAAAACATGAAAAATGTTCGGCTTGCTTTTTTTCTTTACTTTTCATATGTATCGGTAGGATGTATTGCATCTCAACTGATTCCTTTGATCAATGATGCAGGTTATACGGCTTTTGAGAAAAGCATGATTCTTGGCGGAGGTGCCTTATTTTCATTTTTGATGTCTTTGTGGCTGGGAAAAAAGAGTGATGGTCAGGGCCGTTTAAAGCCTTCTTTTTATATCAGTACAAGCTTATATATAGGATTTATGATCCTTTTTTATTTGATTGATTCAATGCTTTTCAAAGCATTTTTCTTAATAGGATTAATTGGTGTTTCACGAACATTGATGAGCAGCTGTGAAACCATTGTTCTAATGGCAAAACCGGATAATTTCGGAAAATATCAAAGCATGGGAGCATTGGGACTTATCAGCGGTTCTTTGCTTTCTGCACAGCTCATGCCTGTCGGTAAGGGAAGCTTGTGTATCCTTTCTTCATTGATCAGCTTCTTTTTGATCTATCAGTGGCCGGAGAAACAAAAGGAAAAGACAGAAATCAAGGTGCAGGATTTTCTGCTTTTATTGAAAAATAAAGAATATATCGGTTATTTAATGATATTTTTCTTTTTGATGCTGATGGGGTTTGCCGATCAATATATCGTTGTTGATAAGATGGTACAGCTGAAAGCTTCCGCAGGAATGATCTCTTTGAAATATGCCTTGCAGGCTTTTATGGAAATACCAATATATTTAAGTATAAAAAAGATCTTTCATAAATTTTCGATTTCTAAGCTCTTGGTATTTTGTACATTGATGAGTGCATTGAAATTTGCTCTCTATGGTTTTGTATCTGTCAGCTATATGATCATTATCGTATCTTTGCTTCAGATTTTTACGCATCCGATCATCGTCGTCCTTTCTAAAAAGCTCATTGTTGGCTGTACACCTTCTTATTTAGCCGCTTCTTCGCAGATCATCGGTTTTGCGGTGTATTTCGGTATGAGCGGTTTTGTTGCTTCTTTATTAGGTCAAATGCTTACAGCATGGTTTTCTTTTGATACGGCCTTGTATATTTTCGCCTCATTTGCGCTTTTTCCTTTTCTTATTTGGTATTTTATGAGAAAATATGGTAAAGTAGGTGTGGTGATTAAAAATGAAAACATATCTGATTGATTTAGATGGTACGATGTATCGCGGCAATAGTAATATTGCCGGTGCAAAGGAATTTATAGATAACTGCTTAAAGAATCATATTCCTTTTTTCTTTTTGACAAATAATGCGACTCGGACATTACGGCAAAATGTGGAGCATATGGAAAAATTAGGTTTTAAAGGAATAGAAGAGAAGCATTTCTTTACCAGCTCCATGGCGGCAGCACGCATCATGCGTAAGAAAGGCTATGATAAAGCGCAGATGATCGGTATGGATGGATTGGCAGAAGCCTTGCATAACAATGGTTTTGAAATCAGCGAAGAACCGCAATGCTTATTTGTGGGACTTGATAAGCTTGGAAACTATGAGAAATATTCTCATGCGCTGCAGTATCTGTTAAGAGGAGCTATTCTGGTGGGAACGAATGATGACCGGTTATTGGCTCATGGTGATACGTTTCATATCGGAAATGGATCGATTGTTAAGATGTTTGAATATGCCAGTGGGCAGACGTCCATGAAGATCGGCAAGCCACACAGCGCTTTTCTTTATGAAGCTCTTGATTATTATCATCTTTCTAAAGAAGAATGTATCATCATCGGTGATAATCTGGAAACAGATATAGCGTTGGGAGCAAATGAGCATGTGGAAACGATCCTGGTGCTTAGCGGTGTCCATCATGAAAAAGATATTGAACGCTTAAAGATCTATCCGGATCGTATCATTCACCGACTGGATGAATTAAATCAGTAAAAGACACATAAAATGAAACAGGTGAGATATGAAATCAGGCTTGTTTCTTTTTATTTATTCAATCTTTAAAGCTTTTTTACCACTTCCTTCACTGGAAGCAGTTTTATTGCCACTTTGTCTTTTATATCCTGACAAAGCTTTTTTCTATTCAATGCTGAGTGGCTTTGGTACCTGTATCGGCGGTCATATCGGCTATGAGATCAGCAACCGTTATGGCAGAAAGGCAGCTTTAAGGTTTGTCAGTGAGGAAATGATGGCATCAGCGGTGGAGAAATTTCAAAAAATGGGTTATTTATATATCATTGTTGGATCTCTTTCCCCGTTTCCTGACTTTATACTTTCCTATGCAGCAGGCATGTTGAAGATGAACCGCTGGGTGTTTATGCTGCTGGATGGGGGATGCCGATGGCTGCGCTCTTTGCTTTTGATTTATTTTTCATCAGTTTTAAATGAATATTTCCACTTTGACCGTTATATGATCATTCTATCGGTTCTGATGCTTTGTTACTTTATGGGCCGATACTTCCTGAAAAAAAGAAGTTAGCAGGAAAGAATCCTTTTCTACTTCAGGATGCCACTGGACCCCCAATATCTGATTCATCTGTATTGCTTCGATCCTTTGGTCACGGCTCATTGCTTTGATCTGGAAGCCTGAAGCAAGCTGATCGATGCATTGATGATGGTCGCTGTAAACAAGGATCTCTTTTTTATTTGATAAGATAACCGGATGTGTTACATTTTGGTGTTGGGATATATGCTGATGAAGCGTACCGCCAAAAAAGACATTGATGACTTGCATTCCTTTGCAGATGCCAAGCAAGGGAAGCTGTCTTTTATGAACATGGTCCACAACCGCAAATTCCATTTCTTCAAGTTTGCATGTATCGATTTTTGTTTCGGGATGTTTTGGCTGATGATATCGCTTAGGATCGATATCGCCGCCTCCGGCTAAGATGAAGCCGTCACATTCATAAAACTGAGTTTCTTCAAACAGAAACAAGGGAATCACATTATACGCTCTCATCTTATCAATCAGATAAGAGGAAAAGACATAGCGGTGCAG
>NZ_CALVGS010000051.1 GCF_944327115.1 uncultured Traorella sp. | reverse complement strand
TTTCAAACTCTTTATAATACTTTCCTTGACTGCCAGCCTTGATAAGTACCATGATGCTTAATAGCCTGATTTGCAAGATAATAAACATTCACCAATAATTCACTGCGGCTGATCGGTGCAATATGCATCACGCTTATCTGCAAAGGATTCTCACCACGTGTCACGACATAACCCTTTTCAATGACAGCATTCTTAAATGCTTCCATATCCTCTTCATTCGTAAAATCAACAAAATGCTGGATCGGCCGTTCTTCTTCTAAATGATCATCTTCCTCAGCTAATTGAGAAATGACCGAATCGCTCTTCTGTTCCAACTGGGCTTTCAGCTCCTGATTGATCTCATCAGTCATCGGATTCTCATTGGTTTGAGGCTGAGCATCTTCTTCGACATCACAGCCGCATTCAACATTTCCTTCTTCCTCATCCTCAGCTTCATCTTCGCCTGCAAGCATATCCAGTTCATGATCCAGATATTTTTTTTCTTCGTTTTCTTTTTTCAATTTATAGGCAACTGCACCCGCAATTGCACCTAATACTACGATAGCTGTCAATGTTTTTTTCATAATATCACCATTCCTTTTCCCTATTCTACCATGTTTGTTTTCTTTTTTCTACTAATTGCGAGCCCATCACCTTCATTTATGAACAAAGTGTCATATTTCTCATGATTTTCAAGATAAACGATATAGTTTTTTATCTTTCTTACAAGACCTCGTAAGCTGCGTGACATCTTTCTTTCCGGATGTTCGACATAACCATGAAAAGAAAGATTATCGCTGACGATTATCCCATCCTCCTTCAACAACGTTTCATATTTTTCAAAAAAACGAATATACTGGGCCTTCGCTGCATCAATAAAAATACAATCAAAATTTCCATCAATATCAATTTCCAATGCATCACCATGAATCAGTTCAATTTGATCCGTTAAACCACTTCTTTCAATATTTTCTACTGCTTTCGCATATCGCTCATCATCTCTTTCGATCGTGACGATATGCATATCAGGATCAAGACGGGCCAGCTGAATGGCACTATAACCAATGGCACTGCCAATTTCTAAGATAGTTTTGATATGATTCTCAACGATCAGTTTTTGAAAGAAAACAAGGCCTTCCTTCTGCATGATGGGGATATCATATTCACGAGCATAACGTTCCATTTCTTCAATTAGTTTATCCATGAATGTATTATATCATACTCAGATGAAGAGGTACATTTATTTTCTAATCATTGTGAAGACTCGAATACCTAAACTTAATTGTTCCGGAAAACTACATTTGATTTCATCTTTGTCAGCATCATAGGTCATAGTTATTGTTGCATTGTCCATACTATGACTGTCATCCTTCAATTCTACTTCATATACATAGAGGTCTTGTATATTTAATTTCTTGTCAATGCTGCCTTTCCATGACCATGCTTCTGACCACCTGTCATGTAAATAAACATCAAAGTCGATATTATTATCATGAACATTTAAGATGAAATGATAATTCTGATCCTCAGGCTGATAGATATATTCACCCTGCAACAGATTTAATGACGGATCATTTGTTCCTTCATGTCTTTGGACAAAAAGAATGATATTTAAAACAAGAGAAGCTGCCAGCAATATCATGATACAAGCCTTTCCTATGATACTCTTATTCTCACTCTTTTTCTGTTCTGTTACGCCAAATACGATTTCATCCAAGGTAACATTAAACAATTTCGCTAGAATGATCAAATTATTTGTATCCGGCAAAACCTCATTACTTTCCCATCTTGATATTGTCTGTCTCGATACATTACATTTTTGCGCAAGCTCTTCTTGTGAATAATGATTTGCATTTCTGAGCTTTTTAATATTATTTCCAATATTCATAAGTGGTCCTCCTAACTTTATTTTACCTATTTTATATCAGAAAGCCATCTCCTTTATGTTTATTTTTGTCACATCTGTGTTACATCATAAGAAAAAGAAGCCATTACGACTTCTCTTCTTTAGTTATATTCAAAAACTAATTTTATTTCGCTTTTTTTTTAACATAAACGATGTTGAATTTGTTTCATTATATAGATATCAAGAAAGAGGTAACTATATGAGTACATAAAATGAAATCCAACAATTCGCTTTCAAATTGAATAAAAATGAGGTCAAGTCAATGATCGAATATCTTCAACCTCTTCTGCTTAGCGATAAAATAACGTTCGTCAATGAAAATATGTGCTGTCCTGTCTGCGGTTCCATTCATTTCAAAAAGAATGGACATGATGAAAATCATGTACAGAGATATTTCTGTAACCACTGCCACGCTTCTTTTTCCAGCAAAACGAATCTTTTTATCACTGCCTTTCCCCGGTCTAGGATGAAAAAAAGTTACCGGCAAGTGGAACAGCCTCATAATATGCCGAGATACAGCAAGAAAAGAGAAAACAAGGCCTTCTTTCTGCATGATAGGAATACCCTATTCAAGTGCATATTATTCCATTTCTTCAATTAGCTTATCCATGAATGTATTATATCATAAGAAAAATATCTGATTCACTTTTTCTTATTAAGGATATAAACCATCATATATATATCATTCTCTCTGACATAAAGCATCATCGTTTCACCTGTATATTTAAAATAATAATCCTGATATGCTGTATCATTTTCATCAAGAATCATATACTTATTAGATTGTTTTTGATAACTTCCTTTTAAATATAATTCATCTTGTTTATAAACCGTAATATCATTATCTTCTACAACAACTTTATAATAGGAATCTTCAGATGAAACATAGGTACCATTTCGTTTATGTCTTTCTCGGTCAGATTCTAATTTCATAAAAGAAATAAGCAACAAAATCCCAATTAAGACAGTACTGAATATAATTCTTCTTTTTCTCTTTCTTTTTTGAAATAAAACACCTTGTCTTTTTTTCA